>NZ_JBLUPI010000005.1:0-187823 GCF_048060015.1 Neisseria sp. S1 | reverse complement strand
AGCAGAACGGGCGGTTACCTCAAGTACAAAAAATTCAAGCAACTTTTTTTGTACTTTTTTAGATAGTTTACAGTGTGTTATCTTCATTTTTAAAGGGTAACATAACTGCCAATCTAATACAGCCCCTAAATTAAATATAGCCAATAAGTATATATAAAGACCGTCTGAACTTCAGACGGCCTTTATATTTAAAATAACCTATCAATAAAAACAGTTATTTTTTCTTACGCTGTGGCGGTAAATCGGTACAAGTACCTAATGCAACCTCAGCAGCCAACCCGACGGTTTCACCTAAAGTAGGATGAGGATGGATGGTTTTACCAATATCCGCGGCATCACATCCCATCTCAATAGCCAAACAGATTTCGCCGATCATGTCGCCTGCATTCGGGCCGACAATACCGCCACCGATAATCATGCCGCTTGCTTCGTCAAAAATCAGCTTGGTGAAACCTTGATCACAACCGTTGGCAATGGCACGGCCTGATGCTGCCCATGGGAAATTGGCTTTGGTAATTTTCAGGCCTTGCTCTTTGGCAACACTTTCCGTTATACCAACCCAAGCGACTTCCGGAGAGGTATAAGCAACACCTGGAATTACACGGGCATCGAAATAAGCTTTATGGCCTGCACAGTTTTCAGCAGCCACATGGCCTTCATGTACAGCCTTGTGCGCCAACATCGGTTGACCGACAATATCGCCAATCGCGTAAATATGCGGCACATTAGTACGCATTTGTTTGTCGACTTCGATAAAACCGCGATCCGTTACGGCAACACCGGCTTTTTCCGCACCAATCAATTTACCGTTAGGCGCACGACCAGCCGCTACCAATACGGCATCATAGCGAACCGGCTCTTTAGGCGCGTTGGTACCTTCGAAGCTGACATAAATACCGTCTTCTTTGGCATCAACCGCTACGGTTTTAGTATTGAGCATAATGTTATCGAAACGGTATTCGTTCAACTTCTGCCAAACTTTAACCAAATCACGATCAGCCCCTTGCATCAGGCCGTCCATCATTTCGACAACATCCAAGCGCGTCCCTAAAGTGCTGTATACAGTACCCATTTCCAAGCCGATAATACCGCCGCCGATAATCAGCATTTTTCCGGGAACTTCGCGTAATTCCAAAGCACCGCTAGAATCGATGATACGAGGGTCTTTCGGAATAAAGGGAAGATTCATTACACGGCTACCGGCTGCGATAATACAATTTTTAAAAGCAACGGTTTTCTTCTCGCCGGTTTCTACTGCCTGCTCATATTTTTCACTGTTGGTCAGTGCTACTTCAATATGGTTGGCACCGACAAATTGGCCATTGCCTTGAATCACATCCACTTTTCGGGCTTTTGCCATGCCGCTCAAGCCAGTGGTGAGCTTACCGATTACTTTTTCCTTGTAAGCACGCAGCATATCGATATCCAACTCCGGCTCCGGATATTTAATGCCGTTCGCAGCCAAATGACGTACTTCATCGATTACGGCGGCATTGTGTAACAACGCTTTAGAAGGAATACAGCCGACATTCAGGCAGACACCGCCCAAAGTGTTGTAGCGTTCGATAAGGGCAACTTTCAAGCCTTCATCAGCCGCCGCAAATGCCGCCGAATAACCGCCGGGGCCGCCGCCCAAAACAACAACATCGTATTCAGCATCGGCTGAACCGGCAAATTGTGCGGCTTGCGGTGCCGGTGAGGCGGTAATTGGTTGTTCAACAGCTGCCGGAGCGGCTTTTTCTTCGGCTTTAGGCGCAGCCGTTTCGACTCCTGCCGCTTCAAGCACGGCAATCACGCCGCCTTCGGAAATTTTGTCGCCTACTTTTACTTTAACTTCTTTCACTACACCTGCCACATCAGCCGGCACATCCATGGTGGCTTTGTCGGTTTCCAAAGTAATCAAGGTGTCTTCGAGAGCAACCGTGTCACCGGCTTTGATTTCCACGGCAATAATATCTACATTTTCGTGGCCGCCGATATCGGGTACTTTTAATTCAATCAAACTCATGTTTTACCTTTCGGACAAGCGGTATAAACCACTTGAAATCGGTATTCAGACGGCCCTACCTTCAAATAAGGCCGTCTGAATGATCCTTGTTATACCAATACGCGGCGGAAATCTTTCAACAGGCTCGCCAGGAATACTGTGAAACGCATACCGGCCGCACCGTCGATAACGCGGTGATCGAACGACAGGCTCAACGGGCACATCAAGCGCGGTTCGAAAGCGGATCCGTTCCATACTGGTTTGATTTGCGATTTGCACACACCCAAAATAGCGACTTCGGGAGCGTTTACAATCGGAGTGAACCCTGTTCCGCCGATACCGCCCAAGCTGGAAATAGTAAAGCACGCACCTTGCATTTCCTGTGGTTTGAGCTTGCCTTCGCGTGCTTTTTTCGACAATTCGGTCAACTCTTGAGAAATTTCTTTCAAGCCTTTTTTATCGACATCTTTAATCACGGGAACAACCAAACCGTTTGGCGTATCAGCCGCAAAACCGATGTTGTAGTATTTCTTCAGAACAAGATTATCGCCGTCCAGCGAAGAGTTAAACTCGGGGAAAGCTTTCAATGCAGTTACGGAAGCTTTAATGATAAATGCCAAGGGCGACATCTTAATGCCTTCGCGCTCCCACTCTTTATTCAGCTGCTTGCGGAACTCTTCCAGCTCGGTCATATCCGCATCTTCGTTCACGGTAACATGGGGAATAACCACCCAGTTGCGGGAAAGATTCTGGCCGGAAATTTTCTTAATACGGCTAAGTTCTTTGACTTCGATTTCGCCGAATTTACTGAAATCCACTTTCGGCCACGGCAGCAGATCCAAACCTCCGCCCAAAGATGCAGCTGCGGCAACCGGTGCGCCTTTTCCGGCGCCACCCTGCATGGCTGCTTTAACAAAAGCTTTGATGTCTTCGCCGATAATGCGGCCCTTTAAGCCGCTACCGCTGACCAAGCTCAGATCTACGCCGAGCTCGCGCGCCAGTTTGCGGGCCGACGGACCGGCATGTGCTTTGGCAAATGCCGCTTCGTTAACAGGCGTATTGCCAAAAGCAGCTTTGGGAGCTACCTCCGCCGAAGTTGCAGCGGGAGCCGCAACAGATACGGGAGCCTTAGATAAGGGAGCCTTTGATGCTTCGGCAACAGATGCAGAGGCAACCGCTTGAGGAGCAGGCGCTGCCGCACCTTCAGCTTCGAGTTCGATAATCACAGTGCCTTGCGATACTTTGTCGCCTACTTTGATGAAAACGGCTTTCACAACACCAGCAGCCGTGCTGGGCACATCCATAGTGGCTTTGTCGGTTTCCAATGTAATCAAAGTGTCGTCAGCCGATATGGTATCGCCTACTTTTACTTCAACGGCAATCACATCGACATTTTCATGACCGCCGATATCGGGTACTTCTACTTTAACAGTAGATGCAGGCGTATTAGCCTGTGCGGCAGGCACTGTGGCAGGCGCCGGTTCAGGGGCTTTCGGCTGCTCTTCAACTTTTTCTACAGCTTGGGTTTCAGCTGTATCCCCGGCGACAGCTTCTACGGTAACGATAACGTTTCCTTCAGAAACTTTGTCACCTACGTTTACTTTCACTTCTTTCACCACTCCTGCGGTATCAGAAGGTACATCCATAGTGGCTTTGTCGGTTTCGAGGGTAATCAGGGTATCATCTGCGGCAATGGTGTCGCCAACCTTAACGGCTACATCGATCACATCGACATTTTCATGACCGCCGATATCGGGTACTTTGATTTCTACGATTTGGCTCATCGTGCTTTCCTTTAACAGCAGCAAGCTTATTTGGCTTGCATACCGGTTTATTTGTTAAAACGATCTGATTTCAGGCTGTTTTCAGACGGCCTCATTAAAAGGAAAAGGCTGTCTGAAAATTATGCGTTTTAGCGCTTCCAGCTCGGTGCGGTATCGGTTTTGATACCGTATTTTTCAATCGCTTGTTGTACGGTTTCTTTGCTGACTTTGCCTTGTTCGGCTAAAGCGTTCAATGCTGCAACGGCAACATGGCGGCTGTCTACTTCGAAGAAATCACGCAAGTTGGCGCGTGAATCACTGCGGCCGAAACCATCGGTACCCAAAACATAGTAATCATTCGGGATATAAGCGCGTACGCGATCGGCAAAGCTACGGATGTAGTCGGTAGATGCGATTACCGGACCTTCGTGTCCTTTCAGCTGTTGGGTCACGAACGGTACTTGTTGATCTGCCAACGGATTGAGACGGTTGAAGCGCTCGGCCTCAATGGCATCGCGGTACAGCAGATTGAACGAAGGCACCGACCAAATATCGGCATCTACGCCGAAATCGTTTTTCAGCAATTCGGCACCTTTGATTACTTCATTCAGAATCACGCCGGAGCCCATCAACTGTACTTTCTTATCACCGTTACCGCCGGCTTTAAGCAGGTACATACCTTTGAGGATTTGCTCTTCGATACCTTCGCGTTGAGGCAAGGCAGGATGTGCGTAGTTTTCGTTCATCAACGTGATGTAGTAGAACACATCTTGGTTTTCTACATACATACGGCGCAAACCGTCTTGGATAATCACGGCCAACTCATAAGAGTAAGTCGGATCGTAAGAAATACAGTTCGGAATCAGATCAGCTTGAATGTGGCTGTGTCCGTCTTCGTGCTGCAAACCTTCGCCGTTCAAGGTCGTACGGCCTGCAGTACCACCCAACAGGAAGCCCCGTGCGTGCATATCGCCTGCCGCCCAAGCCAAGTCGCCGACACGTTGGAAACCAAACATTGAATAATAAATATAGAACGGAATCATGGCGAAATGGTTGTTGGCATAGCTGGTTGCCGCGGCAATCCAGTCAGCCATTGCGCCCGGTTCGTTAATACCTTCCTGCAAAATCTGACCATCAACCGATTCTTTATAGAACATCAGCTGGTCTTTGTCTTGCGGGGTGTATTGCTGGCCTTTCGGGTTCCAAATACCGTATTGGCGGAACATACCTTCCATACCGAAAGTGCGGCTTTCATCAGGTACGATCGGTACGATGCGTTTACCGATTTGTTTGTCTTTCAAAAGGGTGCTCAGAATACGCACAAACGCCATGGTAGTGGAGAACTCACGGTCGCCGCTGGCTTGAAGTTGTGCATCGAATGCGTCCAGCGAAGGTACAGGCAATGCTTCGGTATTCGGATTACGCTGAGGCAGATAACCGCCCAATGAATTGCGGCGTTCGCGCAGATAGCGCATTTCTTCGCTGTCTTCAGGGAAACGGTAGTAAGGAATGTTGCCGCTTTCGATTTGCTCGTCAGTTACCGGAATGTCAAAACGGGTACGGAATTGTTTCAGCGATTCGGTATCCATTTTTTTGGCTTGGTGTGCAACGTTTTGACCTTCTCCGGCATGTCCCATACCGTAACCTTTAATGGTTTTGGCCAAGATCACGGTCGGACGGCCGTCGGGGTTGTTCACGGCTTCGTAATAAGCTGCATATACTTTGTGAGGATCATGACCACCACGGTTCAACGCCCAAATTTCAGCGTCGGACATATTCGCCACCATGGCTTTCAAACTCGGGGTGTTGAAGAAGTGCTCGCGCACGTAGGCACCGTCTTTGGATTTATAAGTCTGGTAGTCGCCGTCCAAGCATTCATCCATACGGGCTTTGAGTTCGTTATCGGTATCACGCGCCAAAAGAGCATCCCAGCGGCTGCCCCAAATCACTTTCAATACGTTCCAGCCGGCACCGCGGAAGTTGCCTTCCAACTCTTGAATGATTTTGCCGTTACCGCGTACGGGGCCGTCAAGGCGTTGTAAGTTACAGTTGATCACGAAAATCAGGTTGTCCAAACCTTCACGGGCAGCCAATGCGATAGCACCTTGGCTTTCCGGTTCGTCCATCTCGCCGTCGCCGCAGAATACCCACACTTTACGCCCTTTGGTTTTGCTCAAGCCACGCGAATCCAAATATTTCAGGAAGCGCGCTTGATAAATCGCCATCAGGGGGCCTAAGCCCATAGACACGGTGGGGAACTGCCAGAAGTCAGGCATCAAATGGGGGTGCGGGTAAGAAGACAAACCCTTGCCGTCTACCTCCTGGCGGAAGTTATCCAACTGCTCTTCAGTGAGGCGGCCTTCTACGAAGGCACGGGCGTAAATGCCGGGTGCAGAATGGCCTTGAACGAAAATCATATCGCCTTCAACATCATCACCTTTGGCACGCCAGAAATGGTTGAAACCTACATCATAAAGTGTAGCGGCGGATTGGAACGAAGCGATATGGCCGCCTAATTCCAAATCTTTTTTACCGGCACGCAACACCATAGCGGCGGCATTCCAACGGATAATCGAACGAATTCGGTGTTCCAGCTCCTGATTGCCGGGTGATTTTTGCTCTTTGCCGACCGGAATGGTATTCAAGTAGGCGGTAGTGGCGTCGAATGGCAAGTGTACACCGCGACGACGGGTATATTTCACCAGGTTTTCCAGCAGGAAATGGGCGCGCTCGGTGCCTTCGTTTTCCAAAACGGAACTCAGCGCGTCAAGCCACTCCTGGGTTTCAATCGGATCAATGTCATGAACATCGTTGGTTTGGGTAGACATGATTATCCCTTCAGTTGATGAGTTATGGATGCGGCAGCTCAAACACTACCGCTCATTTTCGTTTGTGAACTGCAACCGAACATTTCTACTGGCGGACGGCTGCTCTCGGGGTGCTGCATCAGAATAGCGAAACCATCACTCAGCTGCAAAACTCCATGTTTTCAAAAACATCTGAATATAGCAGCCGCAATAACGGCAATATGATTGCAAATCGTATCAGCAAACTGTAATTCTGGCAAATATACTGCTGATAAAATCTATAAAAAAGTATCTTTTTAATCATTAATTTGTGAATTATTTTCACTTTTCAACAACCAGAATCTAAATTCTCTTTTATATTTTTCTAAATAGAAAATAATTTTCACACATTTTGAACATTACAACCCATAAAAAAGCGTCTGGATTGGAGTTAAGGCTCAAATTGTTAAAACGGGTAAATAAAAATAGCCAAAACGAATTACCGACCTTATTAAGCCCTCTCTAAAATACAGTCTTAATTTGAATATTTCCAAAAATAAATGCCGTCTGAAAACATTCAGACGGCATTGTTTGTCATTCGGAATCCAGAATTTCTGCTGTTTATCCTTCTTGATGGCGATTACGGCGGCGTATCAATATCCTAACCGCACCGTCATTTCCTTTGTGCGGTTCGGCATAAGCCAATACATCAGGGTGAGCCATCAACCAGCGGCGTACCAGCATTTTCAAACGCGGTTTATAACCCGACGAACCCAAACCGCTGCCGTGCACAATTTCACCGCACACACCGCGGGCAGCTAAAAATTCAATAAACTCATTCAATACTTGTTGGGCCTCTTCCTGTGTATAGCCGTGTAAATCGACATCGGCAACTACGGGCCAATGCCCGCTTTGCAAGCGGCGGATATCATTTTTTCCCTGTCCGTTTTTACTGAATGTTGGCGGCACATCGTCTTCGTATAAACTGTCGCCCACATAAAAATAATCTTCTTGGGATAAACCTGTATCCTGCTTCTGGCGGGGCTTGATCGGGCTAGTATCGCGCGGGGGCATATAACGGTTGGTGTTTTTTAAAGGAACTACCCCACCGCCGACAGCCTGGGCAAAACTTATTTCTTCAGCCGCTTTGCGCTTTGCCTCTGCCTCAACTTTTGCACGTTCTTCAGCTGCCTGCTTGGCTTGTTTGCCCAATTGCTTTAATGCTTCTTGAAAATCTTGAACCATGATTATTTCCAAATCCAAACAATTATATTATTTCAGACGGCATCTGAATTTAAAGGCCGTCTGAAACGATATTAGCTTCTCTATATTATTCAGTATTATTTATTTATGCTGCAATAATCACGCACATCGGCAAGTACATACCTGCCAAAGTCTTTATCTTCGATCATAGCTGCAATTCTTTCTACGGTTTGCCGCGGCCCGACCAAACTACCCTCTGTTTTTAAAGCTTCAAAGTACGGCCTCATTGGAAAACTCGACTCATCGGCGCTACGAATTTGCGCCTGCATATCGGTATCCACTACGCCGGGGGCAATACTGGCAATCCGCACATTTTCATGCTGTTCTGCCGCTACACACAATGCATGATGATCAAGTGCGGCCTTGGTTGCCCCATATACGCTCCATCCCGGATACGGCTTACGCCCAGCTCCGCTGCTGATATGGATAATTTTTAATGCGCGGCCATTTGTTGCCCGTATCATCATATTGCTCAAAATTAAAGGCGCGGTAATGTTTAAGCCTACCGCCGCGGCAATCTCCATATCATTTTGCCGGCCTAACAATGCATTAGGCAAAACTGTAGCCGCATTATTAATCAAAATGACTTCGGACGCATTTGCGGTAAATTCCGCCAATACGGGTTGTTGGCAAAAATTTTGCAAAGCCGCCGTATCACTTAAATCCAAACTGATTTGCTGTATATTTTCCATCAAATCTGCTGATTTTCTGCGGGCAATACCCAAGACAGCCGCGCCTTTTTCCGCATAATAAGTAGCCAATGCCTTACCTAATCCACTGCTATGACCGCTGATAATTACTTTTTGCGTCATATTCATACCCTAATATTTTAGGGGCAATATTTTACGCTTTCACTCCATTTTCACCAAATTGGTATATATCCAATGCTTTTATAATTGCCCGATTCGGCGTAAGCTACACCTTTTCTTTTATTTTATTTATCGTTTTTATGAATGCTTTATTGAAATTCAGCCAGTTTGTCGGCCGCACTTTTGCAGTATGGGCCGCTTTATTTGCTTTAATCGGTTTCCTCTTTCCCGAAACATTTAAATGGGCTTTACCTTATATTCCGTGGCTATTGGGCATTATTATGTTTGGTATGGGCATGACGCTCTCTCCTGCCGATTTCAAAATTCTCGGCCAACACCCCAAAGCTGTTTTAATCGGCGTAGCTGCCCAATTCATAATCATGCCATTGGTGGCTTATGCGCTTGCGGTAGGTCTGGATCTACCTGCAGAAATTGCTATCGGGGTGATTTTGGTTGGTTCTTGTCCCGGCGGTACCGCTTCTAACGTAATTACCTATTTGGCACGCGGTAATGTTGCGCTTTCGGTAGCCGTTACTTCGGTTTCCACATTATTGGCTCCGATATTGACACCTGCGGTGTTTTACTTATTAGCTAATCAATGGCTGGAAATTTCAGCCACATCTATGTTTGTATCGATTCTCCAAATCGTATTGCTGCCTATTGTTTTAGGGCTTTTGGCACATATGCTTCTGAAAAAACAAACAGAAGCCGCCAACGGCTTGCTTCCTTTGGTTTCGGTGCTTTCTATCGTTTTGATTATCGGTGCAATTATCGGCGCCAGTAAGCCTAAAATTATCGAAAGCGGCTTATTGATTTTTGCTGTAGTAGTATTACATAACGGTATCGGTTACCTGCTCGGTTTTTTAACCGCAAAGCTGTGCAAATTACCTTATGATGCCCAGAAAACCCTTTCCATCGAAGTCGGCATGCAAAACTCAGGCTTGGGCGCCGCACTGGCTGCAGCCTATTTCACCCCTCTGGCAGCAGTTCCCAGTGCCTTATTCAGCGTATGGCATAATATTTCCGGCTCTCTGCTGGCTTCATATTGGGCGCGTAAGGCCGATGACAAATCATCCTCATAAAAAGTATCTTGCATGAAAACAATGCCGTCTGAAAATTCAGACGGCATTGTTCATTAAAATATAATATTAATTTTAACGCTTTTTCAGCAACACGCCGCTTTCGATATGGTGGGTAAACGGAAACTGATCAAATAAAGCCATGCGTTCGATAGTATGCGTAGCATTCAGTTTCACCAAATTATCATGCAAGGTTTCAGGATTGCAGGATATATAAATCACATTCTCAAATTGTGCGACCAATTTTAAAGTTTCATCATCCACACCGGCTCTCGGCGGATCAACAAAAATCGTTGAAAACTCATAATCAGCTAATGCGATACCTTGTTCCTGCAACCGGCGGAATGCACGGTTACCCGTATACGCCTCGGTAAACTCTTCGGCAGAAAACCTTACGATCTGCACATTATCGCAATCATTGGCCTGAATATTCCATAAGGCCGCATTTACCGAAGTTTTCGACACTTCGGTTGCTAATACATGCTTGAATCGGGTTGCCAAAGGCAAAGTGAAATTACCGTTTCCACAATAAAGCTCCAGCATATCTCCACCCAAGCCTTCGGCACAATCACAAGCCCATGCCAGCATTTTTTGACATACTTCCGCATTCGGTTGCGTAAAACCGCCTTCCAGCTGACGATAAACAAATACGTGCTCTCCCACTTGCAGACGCTCGGTAACAAAATCTTGAGTTAAGATTACTTTTTGCCCTCTGCTTCGGCCGATAATCCATATACCAAGCTCTTCTTGCAAAGCCCGCGCGGCTGCTAGCCATTCTTCATCAAGCTTTTTATGGTAAATCATCGTAAGCAGCATTTCGCCACTTAAAGTCGCTAAAAACTCAACCGCATACCAACGATTTTTCAGTACAGGATTATCGGTCACAGCAGCCATCAATCTAGGCATCATGTCATTAATACTACTGTGTGCGGTATCAAATTGATCGCAACGGATTAAAGATGCGCCGCCTGCTTTCTTACCCGGTTCAAACATCGCATAGAAACACACCTCCCCCTCGTGCCATACTCTGAATTCTGCACGCATACGATAGTATTTTGAGGGTGATTCAAACACCTCCAATTCGGGAGTTGCCAAATCCTCAAATAATTTTCGAATATATTCTTTTTTTTCTGCTAGTTGCTGCTGATAAGAAATACCTACCATAAAATTTCCATATTCTTTTTTCCGGCTGCGATTATACGGAAATCACTGTTTGTTGTCGCCACTACTAACTAAGAAGCGCTCTTATCCATTACAAATAAGGCCGTCTGAAAAATCAAATAGCCCAATACTGGCCACAAAAATTAAGAATACTACCTAGAAAAATAAATTATTTTAAAATTCAAATTTTTATTTAAAAATCATAAAAAAATTTCGCTGAATTGATTGACACTTTTTTTATCAACGCTATAATGCGTGCTTCTTCCCCGATAGCTCAGTCGGTAGAGCGACGGACTGTTAATCCGCAGGTCCCTGGTTCGAGCCCAGGTCGGGGAGCCAAATTTTAAAATTTTAAAAGCCCAAACAATCGTTTGGGCTTTTTTATTTTTTAACTATCATTTAACTTCTGCTCCTCTATTTGGCTTAATCCATTCAAGCCGTCTGCCCAGTTTGGCCGGATATTCTTCCATATGACGAAAGCATCTAAAAAATATCCCTATCTTTGAAACATCTACAGCGTTAGATATTATGCAAAAAAGCTCACCGATGTGGAAAAGCAATTTGCTACTAGCTAATTAACTAAGCGTTAACCACTTCTCCTGCGGATATAAAAAAGCAACCTTATGGCTGCTTTTTATTAGTTTCTATACCCTACTGATTTATCTCATTGATGAGATAACCCACATTATTCGGTTAAAAATTAACCGGTTAAGATTTTCTTTTCACATTTAGGTAGCAACCGTATACAAAGTCGGGGCATAAACCATTTCTTAAATAAATCAAAAGTTTTGATAGGCAATACTTAGTTTTCTTCATTGTAGATTTTTAATTTTCACCCGAATACTTGGCCAAACAAAGCAGCTGATCCAACAGCTGCCAAAACCGTAGGCAGCATACCGAAATATCGTGCTGTACAGAGCGTTACCGCCATAGCAGCTAATTCATGCGGTTTATCGGTCACGAAATAAGGCGCTATTACGGCTATTAGTACACAGCCCGGAGCCGCATCTAAAACTGCTGCCGCTTTCGGGCTCAGAGAACGGTTTCTCAAAGCAAAAAAACCGATCAAGCGCGTAGTGTACGTAACCGCCAGCATGCCCAATATGGTTATCAACGAATCAAGCGATATCATGACGGTTCCGCCCAAAAGTAAGCTGCCGCCAACCCGGCAACCGCTCCTGCCGGCACGTACCAAATGCCGTCTGAAAAACGATAAATAAAAGCCGCAACCAAGAGGCTAACCAACCATGGGCGGGCTGCATACCAGCCTTTCCATATGCCTTTTAGCAACACTAAAAATACGGCGGGAAAAGCCATTGCAAACCCCCATGACGCAATATTGCCAAGCGAGGGACCTATGGCGGTACCCAGCGTGGTAAAGATGATCCATACCACGTACAGGGCTATACTCACCCCCCAATAATAAAATAGGCTGAAAGCAGGCAAACCGGCGGCCTTTCGGCGGGTGATATCTGCAAAAGCCATAGCCCAACTTTCATCAGTCATGACAAACAATAACGGCAATACTTTTTTCATCGGCATATGGCGGATATAAGGAGCCAATGCAGCACCCATCAAAATATGCCGGGTATTAATCATAAAGGTAACGGCCAAAATCAATACAATCGGTAATGGGTGCTGCCACAAGCCTACCGCAGCGAATTCCGAGCCTCCGGCAAAATTCAAGCCTGCCATCAATGGCATTTCCACTATGGTCATTCCTTTTTGACCACCTTGTACCCCCAAAATCAATGCAAACGGCAAGATGCCTACCAATATCGGCAAGCAGTCTTTCATTCCTCTGAAAAATTCACTCCGAGGGGAGTCCGGTTGATTTATCCGCACCATAGCTTAAAACGGTTTAAAAAGATAAAGTATAAATGAAATATCCTGATGCCGACACAAAGAGACATCCGATATCTTTTCGACTCAAAAACTTTTTAGATAGTTAACCTCTTTACCGATCCGATAGTTTGGCATGAGGTGCCCAAGCAACACTTACGGGCTATATCCGCCCAATCGAATCGAAATTTAATTCTCAATATTTACAATGAACTGATTATAAAACCTATTTCTTTACATTTTAGCTGTTTGTGTTACCGAAAATTAAGGAGTAGATTAATTCTACTTGAGGCTTTATCAAAACGGCATTCAAATTTACCGGCATACGCAATCAATTGATACCGCTTTGGAAAGGCCTCAACTTGGTTGACAGCAATGTTTGCCGGCCAAATCCAAATATAGAAAAGTAAAAGATTGTACTTAGAGGACCCTCAAATCATGTTGAATATTGATCCGACAGAATTGAATGATACCGTACCGCTGCGCAAACAGAAGTTTTACCAGATTCTTTATGTGCAAGTTATTTTCGCTATTATTCTCGGTATCCTATTAGGCCATTTTTATCCGGATATCGGCGAAAGCATGAAACCTTTAGGAGATGCTTTCATCAAACTGGTTAAAATGATTATTGCCCCGGTTATTTTCCTAACGGTGGTTACCGGTATTGCGGGCATGAATAATATGAAATCTATCGGCCGGGTAGCAGGCAAGGCCATGATTTATTTTTTAACATTTTCCACACTGGCATTGATTGTGGGCATGGTAGTGGCCAATGTTATCGAACCGGGCGCTGGTTTGAATATCGACCCTCATACCCTCAAAGCGGATAAAGTGGCCGAATATGTGGAAAAGGCCCATGAAAGCACGATTACCGGCTTTTTGATGGATATTATTCCCAAAACAATTGTCAGCCCGCTTACCGATGGTAATATCCTTCAAGTGCTTTTTGTTGCCGTTTTATTTGGGATATCACTTGCTTCTGTTGGCGACAAGGCCCGTCCGGTCATCAATTTTCTGCAAGAGCTGTCTGCCCCTGTATTCAAGATGGTTTCCATTTTGATGAAAGCCGCTCCGATCGGTGCCTTCGGTGCCATGGCTTTTACAATTGGCAAATACGGTATCAGCTCTATCAGCAATCTGCTTTTACTGGTTGCTACTTTCTATATTACGTCCCTTTTGTTCGTATTAGTGGTTTTAGGAGCAGTTGCCCGCTACAACGGCTTTTCGATCATTAAAATGATTAAATACATAAAAGACGAATTGTGGTTGGTGCTGGGAACATCCTCTTCCGAAGCCGCTTTACCTACCCTGATGCAGAAACTTCAGCGTGCCGGGTGTGAAAAATCCGTGGTCGGTTTGGTAGTACCCACCGGATATTCTTTCAATCTGGATGGAACGAATATCTACATGACTATGGCTGCCCTATTTATTGCACAAGCTCTAAATATCGAACTTACACTTACTCATCAAATCACTTTACTGTTGGTTGCCATGCTGAGCTCAAAAGGTGCTGCCGGTGTTACCGGAGCAGGTTTTATTACGCTGGCCGCAACTTTATCGGTAGTACCCGGTTTGCCGGTAGAAGGTATGGCTTTGATTTTGGGTATCGACCGCTTTATGTCCGAGTGCCGAGCCCTAACCAATCTTACCGGTAATGCCTGTGCCACGATTGTTGTTGCCCGTTGGGAAAACGCATTAGATAAAGAAAAACTGGATGCCGCTTTAAACGGACGTTTGGAACCGGCAGTTTCTGAAACTGAATAACCTTTCCAAATAAAAACGGCCTGCTTAATGCAGGCCGTTTCTGATTTAAATCAAACCTTAACAAGAGTAGCCATGATACATTTTCCAGGTAGTTTGAGGTAGAACTATGTTTTCTGTTTAACGAAAATACGGAAATAAAGAATTTATTCTCCTGACTGTTTTCATCATATATACCGCAATAGCAGAAAAGTCATAACTCTTTATTACTTCATTACTTCTGAAAATATATTTCACGGAATATGTCTATGAAAAAAGTTTTTCTGCTTTTCCTATCGGCCGTTTTTGCAATTCCCGCTTATGCGGCACCGGCCGAAAACCTTGCTTCCGTTGCTCAACCCCACAGTATTATTAACAAAACCATTTCGGAAAACGAAGTCTTAAACGCACAAAACCAATGGTGTCGCTCATTATTGGATATCGGCAACACATATGAGCAAAGAGGCCGCAAAGCAGCAGAAAAATCAGCTCAAAAAGCCATCGAAGATTTATATGGCTACGATATGGGTCCGGTTTTATTCAAACCCACATTATCCGTAAAACCACAAACATTCCGTACCACTCCTGAAGGCGCTCTATCCTACTTCGTGGGCGGTAATAAAAACTTTCCTACCGATAAAGGATTCGCTCTCAAGGGTTGGACCAAATGCGAACCTGAAAACGCCGCGCTTTTTATTTCCGGCAATACCGCCACCACCATGGGTAAAGTACATTTCACCAATAAAGACGGCCATGGTGTTACCGTTGATAAAACTTGGCAGTTTATTAAGGGAGATGACGGCCGTATCCGTATTATTCTTCATCACTCTTCACTCGAGCATACCGAGCAGCACTGATTCATCTTTGATTGCAAATAAAAATCCCCGGAAAAACCGGGGATTTTTATTACATCATAGGAAAATTCAACCGGTATGCAATACCTCGTAAACCTCTACCGATACCTCCGTATGTTTATTATCAGGATTGAACCAAATTTCCTGCCACTGCGGCCAACTTCGCTCTTGCCGGTTGCGGACTTGATAATCTTCTATACAGTTATAATAAATATCCAAACGAATATAAGTATCCCTGCCCTCATCACGGCGGCTCATCTCGATTTTTAAATTATTGGGTTGTGAATCGAACTGCGGCAAAGCCGAGCGGGCAAACTTTTCCATCAATTCGTTTAAATCCTCTGTTTTAGTACGATAGGTATAAACTACTTTAATCATAATTTCACCCGTTTAATCATCAAAATTTTAAGGGCTTTACAAACGCGGCTGCCTTCACCAGTTACCGGCAGCTTAACACGGCTTAGATCTATTTCCTATGTAGGGCGCCATCTATTTGCTACAATATACAAACACACCAAACCATAAGGAAAACATGCCATGAAATGGACTGACACCCAACGCATAGCCGAAGAGCTTTACGACAATCATAATGATATTGACCCTCAAACCATCCGCTTTACCCAATTGCGCGAACTGGTTTTGGCATTACCTGATTTTGATGACGATCCCTCACGTTGCGGCGAGCGTATTCTCGAAGCCATCCAACAAGCATGGATTGAAGAAGCACAATAAAGCCCGATTTAAAGCCGATGCCGTCTGAATAATCTTTCAGACGGCATTGTTTTAAAAGGATATGATATCCCAACTTCAAAATACGTCCTGACTACAAACAGTATTTTTTAGAATTACTCTCACCCTGATACAATCACACCATATCGGCAGCCTGCCGGAGATATCTTAGAGAGGCGGAACCTATGAAACAAGATTTAAGTAAAATTACCTGTATAGAAGACTTACGCCGTGTAGCCAAGCGCAAAATGCCGAAAATGTTTTACGACTACATCGACTCAGGCTCATGGACGGAATCCACATACCGGGCAAACAGTGATGATTTCCAAGCCATCAAACTGCGTCAAAAAGTATTGGTTGATATGGAGGGCCGTTCACTGTCTGCCCCCATGTTGGGGCAAACATATACCATGCCTTTGGCAACCGCTCCTACGGGACTAACCGGCATGATGCACGCCGACGGCGAAATTCTGGCCGCACGCGCAGCAGAAAAATTCGGCATCCCCTTTTCGCTCTCCACCATGTCGATCTGCTCAATCGAAGATATTGCCGAAAACACCTCGGCACCCTTCTGGTTTCAATTATATGTAATGCGCGATCGCGAGTTTATGGAAAACCTTATCCGCCGCGCCCAAGCCGCACAGTGTTCCGCCTTAATTCTCACCGCCGACCTGCAAATACTCGGTCAACGCCACAGGGATATTAAAAACGGCCTCTCCACCCCACCGAAACCCACCCTGAAAAATTGGCTCAATTTGGCCACCAAGCCGGAGTGGTGCTTAAGCATGCTCAATACCGAACGCCGTACTTTCCGTAATATCGTCGGCCATGCAAAAAGCATTACCGATGTTTCCTCGTTGTCTTCATGGACAGCCGAACAATTTGATCCCCGTTTAAGCTGGGACGACGTTGCCCGTATTAAAGATTTATGGGGCGGGAAGCTGATCATCAAAGGTATTTTAGATACCGAAGATGCGGAAATGGCCGTCAAACACGGTGCAGATGCCATTGTTGTATCCAACCACGGAGGCCGCCAGCTCGACGGCGCGCTTTCAACCATCCGCGCCCTGCCCAATATCGTACAGGCTGTCGGCAGCAAAACCGAAGTATGGCTGGACAGCGGCATACGCAGCGGCCAAGATATGCTCAAAGCCTGGGCTCTTGGCGCCCGCGGTTTTATGACAGGCCGCGCTTATCTTTACGGTTTGGGCGCATACGGAGAACAAGGCGTTACCCGAGCGTTGGAAATACTTTATAAAGAAATGGATATCACTATGGCATTTACCGGTCATCGAAATCTTGCCGACGTAGATAAAAACATTTTGATAAAAGGCACTTATCCCGAGCCTTACTAAAAAAAATGCCGTCTGAAAAATTTTCAGACGGCATTTTTTAAAAGACAAACTTTGCAAAATAAGTCATCTACGCCATACCGGTTATATGAAAACGACTGCTATTTTTGAATACCTTATCAGCCCTATCTTAAAGTTTGCGGAACACTTATCAATTCTCTGGCCTCTTGACCCTAACCCCGCGTAAAGGTTTATAGTATAGCCGTCTGAAAACATTTTTTAGGAAAACACAATGAAAACGGTTACCTTAAATATCGAAGGCATGACTTGCGGCGGTTGTGTTAACAGTGTTACACGCGTACTTGAAGCAATAGAAGGCGTGGAAAAAGTACAAGTAGACTTGGCCTCGGGCCGTGCCGTTATTAATATCGCGGAAGGTAAAACCGATACAACCCAACTAATTGAAGCAATTGAAAATGCCGGGTTCGACGCATCTCTGCCTGCATGAATCCCCTGCCTAATTAAATTTAAATATCATATTCGGAAGGCCTGTCAAAAAACTTACAGGCCGTCTGAAAACCATCTTTTCGGATTATCAATGCGGTAATGCCAATACAGAATGGCAGCACGCAAAACTTACAAAGCGCGGCCGAATCTAAAGCATTTTCCATTTCGGAATATTTATAAAAAAATTTCAGCCTACGCTTCCGTATTCCCGCATTCTGCCGTTAAAAAACGGCTCACGCCAACGGAGCGACTATGCAGCAAAAAGCCCGTTTCAGCATCAGCGGCATGACCTGCCAAGCCTGCGCCAGCCGAATTGAAAAAGTGCTGAACAAAAAAGATTTTATCAGCGAAGCAAACGTCAACTTCGCCAGTGAAGAAGCCGTCGTTACTTTTGACGGCGAAATCAGCAATAATGAGGCCATCGCCGCCATTATCCGCCAAGCCGGCTTTGAGGCTACTTTGCAAACCGAAAGCGGGCCAACCACTAATACGGCTGCCGAACATCCCTCCCATTTACACCTATGGCTGCTGTTAGCCATCAATATCCCGTTTATCATCGGCATGGCCGGTATGCTGCTCGGGCAGCATCATTGGATGCTGCCGCCTATATGGCAATTTGTCTTGGCCAGCATCGTCCAACTTTGGCTTGCCATACCCTTTTATCGTGGCGCATGGGCATCGGTAAAAGGCGGTTTGGCCAATATGGACGTCTTGGTTTCACTCGGCACGCTTGCTATTTATTTGTATTCCGCATTTATTTTGTTCGCCCATCCGTCCGGCCACGGCACGCAAGCCCATGTTTATTTTGAAGCCGGTGTGATGGTTATCGGCTTTGTCAGCTTGGGTAAGTTTTTAGAACAGCGTACAAAAAAAGCAAGCCTCAACAGTTTGGGCGAACTGCTCACCCTTACACCCAAACAAGTCAATGTGGAGCGAAACGGCAGTTGGCAAACCTTACCCTTAAACCAAGTCCGCACCGGAGAACTTATCCGTGCCGGTTTGGGAGAGCGCATAGCCGCAGATGGCGTTGTGGAAAGCGGCAATGGCTGGGCCGATGAAAGCCATCTTACGGGAGAATCCAATCCCGAAGCAAAAACCGTAGGCAGTAGGGTATTGGCAGGCGCTATGATAACTGGAGGCAGCATCACCTACCGAGCCGAACATTTCGGCAGCCAAACCCTATTGGGCGATATGATGGCCGCACTGGCCGAAGCACAAGGCAGTAAAGCCCCTATAGCCCGTGTGGCGGATAAAATGGCAGCCGTTTTCGTACCGGCAGTAGTCGGTATTGCGCTGTTAACGTTTGTCATCACGGGATATCTTACATCCGATTGGGTAAACGCCCTGATGAATGCCGTTGCCGTCTTGGTGATTGCCTGCCCGTGCGCACTCGGTTTGGCGACGCCTGCCGCCATCATGGTGGGAATGGGTAAATCGGTTAAGCACGGTATCTGGTTTAAAGACGCTGCCGCCATGGAAGAAGCCGCCCGTGTCGATACTGTCGTGCTTGATAAAACAGGCACGCTCACACAAGGCCGTCCGCAAGTTGCCGCCGCATGGCTTGCACCCGGCAGTATTTATGATGAAAACAGCCTTTACCGTGCTGCTGCGGCAGTCGAACAATATGCCAAACATCCTTTGGCCGATGCAGTGGTTAAGACAGCCAAAGAACGGCAGTTGGATATTCCTGAAGCCGAAAATATTGTGATAGAGGCCGGAGCGGGTATTTCCGCCGATGTTCCGGAATATGGTAGGGTTCGTGTTGGCAAGCCGGAATGGTGCGGTATCTCTCCGCCACAAGACACGGATGCCGTTTGGCAGATTTCGAGTTTGGTTGCGGTATCCGCCGATAACCGCCCTATCGGTGTATTTGCATTGGCAGACGAATTGAAAGCAGACACTGCCGAAGCTATCCGCCGTCTTCGGGAGAAAAATATCGATATTCATATAATGAGCGGTGATCGCCCGGAGGTGGTATCTTATATTGCAAATAAACTAGCTATCAAACATGCCAAAGGCAATATGACTCCGCGTGAAAAAGCAGCCGCTATCCAAGCTTTACGCCAGGCAGGCCAAACCGTAGCCATGGTGGGAGACGGCATTAACGATGCACCTGCATTAGCTGCTGCCAATATTGGTTTTGCCATGAAAAACGGAGCAGATATTGCGGAATCCGCCGCCGCCGCCACATTGATGCAGCACTCAGTCAACCAAATGGTTGATGCCCTGTTAATTTCTCGCGCCACGCTGAAAAATATCAAACAAAATCTATTTTTTGCATTTATCTATAATATTTTAGGCATTCCGCTGGCGGCATTTGGCCTGCTCAATCCGATTATCGCCGGAGCCGCTATGGCTTTAAGTTCGGTATCCGTATTAGCCAATGCCCTTCGACTTAAAAACACAAAGGTTTATTCACCGCGCTTTTTATGATTAAAAAGGCCGTCTGAAAATTTTCAGACGGCCTTTTAAAATAAATTTAACGTGTTACCGGTTTATATTTAATCCGTTTCGGCTTCGCACCTTCTTCACCCAAACGGCGTTTTTTATCGTCTTCGTATTCCTGATAGTTGCCATCGAAGAACACCCATTTCGAATCACCTTCGCATGCCAAAATATGTGTGGCAATGCGGTCAAGGAACCAGCGGTCGTGCGAAATCACCATCACGCTGCCGGCAAATTCCAGCAAAGCATCTTCAAGGGCACGCAGGGTTTCTACATCCAAATCGTTGGAGGGTTCGTCCAGCAACAATACGTTGCCGCCCGCCAAAAGGGTTTTGGCCAAGTGCAGACGGCCGCGCTCACCACCCGAAAGATTGCCGGCAAATTTACTTTGGTCGCTGCCTTTGAAGTTAAAACGGCCCAAGTAAGCACGGGCGGGAATTTCAAACTGCCCTACCTGCAAAATATCGCGGCCTTCGGCGATGGTATCGAATACGGTCTTATCGCTTTGCAAACCTTCGCGGCTTTGGTCAATCAAGCTCATTTTGACGGTTTGGCCGATTTTCACTTCACCCGAATCAGGCTGCTCTTTACCTGCAATCATTTTGAACAGGGTCGATTTACCGGCACCGTTGGGGCCGATAATGCCGACAATCGCACCGGGCGGCACTTTAAAGCTCAAGTCGTCAATCAGTACCTTATCGCCGAATGACTTGGAAACATTTACAAACTCAATCACTTCGTTACCCAAACGCTCAGCCACAGGAATGAAGATTTCTTGTGTTTCATTGCGCTTTTGGTATTCGTAATTACTCATTTCCTCAAAACGCGCCAAACGGGCTTTTGATTTGGCTTGGCGGCCCTTGGCATTTTGGCGAACCCATTCCAATTCCTGTTTCATAGCCTTGATACGGGCAGCCTCGGATTTGGCTTCGTTGGCCAAACGCTGCTCTTTTTGCTCCAGCCATGAAGAATAGTTACCTTTCCAAGGAATACCGTGGCCGCGGTCGAGCTCTAAAATCCACTCGGCGGCATTATCAAGGAAGTAGCGGTCGTGCGTAACCGCCACTACCGTTCCAGGGAAGCGCACCAAGAATTGCTCCAGCCATTCTACCGATTCGGCGTCCAAGTGGTTGGTCGGTTCGTCCAACAACAGCATATCGGGTTTGGACAACAGCAATTTGCACAAAGCCACGCGGCGTTTTTCACCGCCAGATAATACGCCGATTTTGGTATCCCAATCGGGCAGGCGCAGGGCATCTGCCGCAATTTCCAATTCATGCTCGGCACCGCCGCCTGTGCTGGAACCGGCGGCGATAATCGCTTCCAAACGCCCCTGCTCTTCTGCCAAAGCGTCAAAATCGGCATCAGGATCGGCATAAGCGGCATAAACTTCTTCCAAACGCTTTTGCGCATCGGCCACTTCACCCAAGCCGCTTTCTACCTCTTCGCGCACGGTTTTTTCAGGGTCAAGTTCCGGCTCTTGCGGCAAATAGCCGATTTTGATACCGCTCATCGGCACGGCTTCGCCTTCAAACTCTTTATCTACCCCGGCCATAATCCGCAACACGGTAGATTTACCCGCACCGTTCAAACCCAAAAGGCCGATTTTAGCGCCCGGAAAAAATGATAATGAAATATCTTTGATAATGGTTTTCTGCGGCGGAACTACTTTGCTCACGCGCAGCATAGAATATACATATTGGGCCATATTGCTCTCTGCTTGAAATAAACAATCGTTTTTCAGACGGCATGTTACGCCGGTTGGAATGAGGCCGTCTGAAAGTGAAAAATTGGTGCTTATTCTAACTGATAGCATCCAAATCACAAAACAAAAAACCCTGTAAATTCATGGAATGAAATAAATGGGTTTCTCTGTCTGCTGAATATTTCTATACCAATAAGCAGGCCGTCTGAAATTTTTTCAGACGGCCTCTCAAGATTTGTTATTCAGATCGCGTATATTTAAGCCCGGTTGAAAAATGGGTTATCCGAGAACCTCAATTTCCGATTGCTTCCTAATTTTTCTATTTAGTTGGCAGGTTTTAAAGAAACGGGTTCTTTAGCCGCCCCTTGGTGTTTGGCGCGCTGCTCTTTCATCTCTTGTTTGCCATGTTCTTTTCCATGCTCTTTTTTGCCGTGGCGGGCTTCTTTTTGATGATGTTCTTTTTTCTTACCATGCGCTTCTTTTGCCCCATGCTTTTTAGGAGCTTGCTTATTTAACTGCTGGGCAACCGGCTGTTTGCCGTTGGGCGCATCTTGCGGCACAGGCTGTTTCATCGGTGCGGCCATGAGACCTGCGGAAACAAACAATAAAGAAACAAAAGTGGTGAATTTTTTCATGGTGATACTCCTAATATTTAGTGAAAGCACCGCGGTGCATATTGCCCTGCCGTGTTGGAACGAATCATAGACCGATCAGGGTTAACAGCCGTTATGCACTTGTAAAAAATCAACCGCATAATTGTCTAAAAAATTTCTCACTTGCATGTTTTAATAAAAAAACCGCCCGAAATCGAATATTTCTGGCGGTTTTTGTGAATTTCTATTAATTGGCGGAAACCGAAGCACCTTCTGCAGGTGCTTCTACTGAAGAAGCCGCACCAGAAGCATCAGCGGCAGAAGCTTCGGTTTGCAAATTTTGACCATTCAGAACATCAGCTGGCGAAGCAGCAGAAGCACTTTGAACAGCCGGTTGTGCCGATTCGGTTTGCACTTGGATAGTAGGAGCGGCTACAGCAACGCCAACCAAAGCCAATACTGATAAGGATACGGCGATTTTTTTCATAACTAAAAATCCTCTCTTCATTTAAAATTTGAGAAACGACATGTTTTGTTAACATGTATCTTTCAGAAAGGCTCTAGAGTAAAAAGTTCAAATTATTTCTAACGTAAGCAACAAATACCTCTTACAATTCGAATCCTTAATCTTATTCAAACACTTAATTTACAAAAGAAAACAGCCTTCCGTCAAACCGGAAGGCCGTCTGAAAAATAATTTCTCGGCGAGGCGTATCAACCCAATGAAACCATTTCAATCTGCTCCATGCTGCGGCCTAAAAAACGCTCGCCTATAGTTCGGAAGCGCAAGGGGATATCACTAACATAGAAACGGTAATCGGGCGCCGGGTTATCGGTATTAAGCAAGTCTGCTTCAGCCAATGCACGTGCGGTCGCTTCGGCTGTTGTGATGGCGGAATCCACCAATGCAATACCGGGTGCTTCCCTACGGATAAGGGGTTTCAATAATGGATAATGCGTGCAACCCAACACCAGCGTATCAATATCTTCTGCCAACAGAGGTTTGAGATATTCGCGTACCGTTAACCTCGTTACCTCATGGTCAAGCCAACCTTCTTCTACCAGAGGCACCAACAAAGGCGCCGCTTGCGACTGCACCCGCGTATCGGCATTGCGGCTGTGAATAGCACGGGCATATGCGTTGCTGTTTACCGTAGTGCTTGTCGCAATAACGCCGATATAGTTGGTTTGCGTAGTATTGAGCGCTGCCTCAGCCCCCGCCGTAATCACATCCAATACCGGCATGTTACCCGCCATTGTCCGCACCTTCTGACCTGCAACGGCAGCAATGGTATTACAGGCGATCACCAAGGCCTTAACATCATTTTGCAAAAGAAAATCAACAATTTGAGCGGTAAAAGATTCAATCGTGGAACGGGACTTCACACCATATGGCACACGGGCCGTATCACCGAAATAAACGATATTCTCCATCGGCAAACGCTCCATCAATGCACGCACATTGGTAAGGCCGCCCACGCCAGAATCAAACACACCGATAGGACGCTGCTTATTATTCATTACTCAACCAAAATATCCGATTAAAAAGTGTTTTACATTACAACAATTATTCAAGAAGCTCGCATCATTATCCAGCCTAATGGAAAAGCTAAAAATCCAATGTTATGAAACCAAATGCTTCCCAAACAATCAATATCTGGCAAAAGCCTGCCATCTTATTTTTCAGACGGCATGAAGCTTATCCCCCTAAGGCATCGTATTGTACTCCCGTTTCCGAATACCCGAAACAAACGCCGCCACTGCGGGCGCAAAACAAAGCAAACAATAGTTTTAGCCGCTAAAATATGACCGAATCATGAAAAATCAGGTATTTTTTAGTCTATTTAAACAAATTTAGCGATTTACAAGGTTTGCAAACCGTTACAATTACCGCATAATTAGCGTTTGTTCCGAAATATTTACCGGGGTTGCCCGGCAAGGCACATACCATGACAGCATCCACTCCGATAACACACTACCTGACCGACGAGGCGGCCACTTTGGCTCTGGGCGGCAGCTTGGCGCCCGGCCTGACGGCGCCTCTGGTGATTTATCTGGATGGTGATCTCGGTGCCGGCAAAACTACCTTTACCCGCGGCCTATTACGCGGACTCGGCCATCAAGGCGCAGTTAAAAGCCCTACCTATACATTGGTCGAATCTTATCCGCTTGAGCGGTTTACCCTTCATCATTTCGATCTCTACCGCTTTGGCAGCCCCGAAGAATGGGATGATGCCGGTTTAGATGAATTATTCGACAACCGCAGCATATGCCTCATCGAATGGCCGCAACAGGCAGAAGGTTTCGTACCGCCTGCCGACCTTACCGCCGCCCTCAAACGCTCAGGCGACGGCCGCTCCCTCACCCTAACCGCACATACCGATATCGGCAGAAAAAGTTTAGAAGTATGGTCAAACCAATTACCCGCCGCCGCGTTTTAAGCAGTGCCGCCGGCTTGTTGTTCACAGTTACACCATTAGGCGCACTGGCAAAAGCCGCTCCTGAGTTTGTAGCTGTCCGCATCTGGCCTGCCAACGCCTACACCCGTATCACGCTCGAAGCCTCCCAAGCGCTCAAATACAAGCACTTCACCCTAAGTAACCCGTCCCGTTTGGTAGTGGATATCGAGGGTTCGACATTAAACAATGTATTGCAAAGCATCAATACCAAAGTTCAAAAAAGCGACCCTTATATCGCCAACATACGGGTTGGACAAAATACCGCGACTACCGTACGGGTTGTGATTGATTTGAAACAAACGGTCAACCCGCAAGTATTTACTCTGGCACCGATCGCTAATTTCCGAAACCGCTTGGTTATCGACCTTTACCCATCTGCTGCCGTAGCGGCTGCCGCCGAAGCAAACGATCCTTTAATGGCGCTGCTCGAAGACTATACGCAAGGCCGCATCCGCAGCGACGGCACGGGTAGCGGCGGCACCGTCCCCCCTGTCCAAGACCGCCAACCCGCTATTGTCGACACTCCGCCGCCTACGGATACCCGCCGCAGTAACCGCAAACCGATTATCGTGCTTGATCCCGGTCATGGCGGCGAAGATCCGGGCGCTATCGGCCCCAGCGGCCTACGTGAAAAAAACGTTGTCTTGGCAATTGCCCGCGAAACCAAAAAACGATTGGACGCTATGGGCTACCAAACCTATATGACGCGTAATGAAGATGTTTTCATCCCATTAGGCGTGCGTGTCGCCAAAGCCCGATCACTTAAAGCGGATATTTTCGTGTCTATCCATGCCGATGCTTTTACCAGCCCTTCGGCACGCGGCACAGGCGTTTATGCGCTCAGCACACGCGGCGCGACCAGTGCGGCCGCCCGCTTTCTCGAGCAAACGCAAAATAATGCCGACTTAATCGGCGGCGTACAAAAAGTGGGAAACAAACAAGTCGACAGCGCTCTGCTTGATATGACCCAAACGGCTACAATCAAAGACAGCTTAGTACTCGGCCGCAGGGTGTTGGACGAGCTGGGCAAGCTCAACAAACTGCATAAAGGTTACGTTGACCAAGCCAACTTCGCCGTTTTGCGCGCCCCGGATATTCCCTCTATTTTGGTAGAAACGGCTTTCCTATCAAACCCTACCGAAGAAAAACTATTGGCCAGCGCCTCATTCCGCCAGCAAAGTGCAAATGCAATCGCCCAAGGCATTCGCAGTTATCTAAGCAACGCCGTATTGGCACGACGCTAAAGTCACAACAAACCCAAAGGCCGTCTGAAAACATATTTTCAGACGGCCTTTTCAATGAATTTACCTCTAAACCGGTATTATTCTTTCAACAAACGCCGCTCATATACCGCTTGCGCCAACGTACCCGCATCCACATATTCCAGTTCGCCACCCAAAGGCATCCCGCGTGCCAAACGGCTTACTTTATACGGCAGGTTTTTAAACAGCTCCGACAATATATAGGCGGTCGCATCGCCTTCGGCTGTAAAATTGGTGGCGATAATGATTTCTTCGGTTTCGCTTTCCTTCAGCCGCTCTACCAGCCGCTCTAATGCAATATGGCTCAAATCCATCCCTTGCACGGGGTTAACCTGTCCCATCAATACAAAATACAAGCCGTCGTGACAATGCGCCGCCTCCATACTCGCCACATCCGCCGGCATATGCACAATCATCAAACGGCGGTGGTCGCGTTTTTCATCGGCGCATATATCGCAATATTCATGTTCGCAAAACGTATTGCAACCGGCGCAATGGCGTACTTGTTTCAAGGCATATTGCAACGCTTCAACCAATTCGGCCGCACCGCTCCGGTTGTGCTGCAAAAGTTGGTATGCCATACGTTGTGCCGATTTCGGGCCGACATTGGGTAATATTTTCAAGGCATCAATCAGGCGGTTAAAAGCATCGGTAGGTTTCTGCATAGACTTCAAACAAGCAAATAAAAAGTAGCATATTATAACCTCGTTGGCGTGCGGCCGCACCGCTGCAAAAACAGGCCCATACCGGCTGATCTTTTCCCGAAAAAGTAAAAAAACTTTTATAATCATCAGGCCGTTCCGCCTCTGTATTCTTTCAATACGGCACAACAGCCATTTTTATTTTCATGAAAGTCCCGTTATGCCTACTACTTTGCTTAGCCGCCATAAAATGTTCAATGGCCACCATGAGCGTCACCGTCATTATTCGAATGCAAACGGCTGTGAGATGACTTTCTCCATTTACCTGCCGCCGCAAGCATTGCAAGGTTACCGCGTTCCCGTTCTCTACTGGCTTTCAGGGCTAACCTGTACCGATGCAAATTTCTCAACCAAATCCGGGGCGCAACGCTATGCGGCACAATGGGGAATGGCTTTGGTTATACCCGACACTTCTCCGAGGGGCAGCGATATTGCTGATGACGACCGTTATGATTTGGGGCAAGGCGCGGGGTTTTATGTGAATGCCACCAAAAAACCTTGGGTCGCACACTATCAAATGTACGACTATATTACGCACGAGCTGCCGGCCCTGATTGAAACCGAATTTCCCGTCAGCGACCAACGCAGTATCTCCGGTCATAGCATGGGCGGACACGGTGCCCTGCAAATCGCACTAAAAAATCCCACGCGCTATGCCGCCGTATCGGCATTCGCACCGATCGTCAATCCGAGTGAAACACCTTGGGGACAGCAAGCATTCTCAGCTTATTTGGGCGGCCAAACTGAAAATTGGCTGGCCTACGACAGTACGGCACTTGTTAAACGCTGCGCACACCCGCTGCCGATACTGATTGATCAAGGCGATGCCGATGAATTTTATCCGCATGAATTACAACCGGAAAAATTTATAGCCGCCGCTCGTGCCAACCGCTTCCACGTTCAATATAACCTCCGCCCCGGCTACGACCACAGCTACTACTTTGTAGCCAGCTTTATCGGTACGCATATCGAATTCCATGCCGATGCCTTGGGTTTGTAAGCGGTAATTTCAGACGGCCTGTTTCGCAATAAGCGGCTTATACCAAATCAAAATAGGCCGCAAACCATAATAGATACGGTGGAGCTGAAATGATGTTTGGATACTGCGGGCCGTCTGAAGTATCGCAAACCTTATAAAATAAAATGAATAATAACGATTTACAAAAACGCTTCAACGAAATTTTCCAAGCCTCACGGATGCAAACCGATGTAGCTTGGGCTTTGCGTGCCCAAAGGTTGCAACGGCTGGAACACATGGTGCGGGACAACGAAGCCGCGTTGGTTAAAGTTATCTGTACAGACTTCGGCAACCGCAGCCGGTACGAAACCGCTCTATTGGAGGTTTTTCCTACTCTGGCTGCTATCCGTCATGCTCTCAAACACGGCCGTCGTTGGATGAAGCCGCGGAAAGTTGCTACAGACTGGTGGTTTTGGCCTGCCCGTAACCGAATTATTCCACAGCCTTTGGGTATTATCGGCATAGTCGCTCCTTGGAATTATCCGTTGTTTCTTACCACCGGACCGTTGGTCGGCGCACTGGCGGCAGGCAACCGCGTTATGATTAAAACATCCGAATTTGCTCCCGCTTTTGCCCAATGGCTTGCAGAAACCGTACCGCAATATTTTGCAGAAGATGAAGTTGCCGTTATCAACGGCGGGGCTGACACTGCCGCTGCGTTTTGTTCCCTGCCTTTCGATCATTTGCTATTTACCGGCTCAACAGAAATCGGCAGAAAAGTTATGCAGGCCGCCGCTGAAAATCTCACGCCGGTCACGCTCGAATTAGGCGGCAAATCACCGGCATTGGTGCTGCCCGATGCCGACTTACCTCACGCTGTCGCGCGCATTATGGCGGGAAAACTACTCAACGCCGGGCAAACCTGTATCGCTCCCGATTATGTTTTACTGCCGCCAAACCGCGTTGATGAATTTACCCTTCTAGCACGCCATTGGGTACGGCAGCACTATCCCGATTATGAAAACAATCCCGATTACACCCACATCATCAATGAAAAACAAACCGGCCGTCTGAAAGCCATGCTTGCCGAAGCCCAAGCCGCCGGTGCGGAAATCGAGGCATTGGGTACGGTATCCGCAAACAGCAATTGTCTGCCGCCGCATCTGATCAGAAATGCCCCCGATACAACCGCACTCATGCAAGAGGAAATATTCGGCCCGCTACTGCCGCTGGTGACTTATGAAACACCCAGTCATGCGCTATCATATATCCGCTCCCGCCCACGGCCTTTGGCACTGTATGTTTTCGGGCAAAACAAGGGAGAAATCGAAAACGTATTACGCCAAAGCGTATCCGGTGGAGTTTCTGTGAATGACACGATTTTTCATGCCGCCCAAGAAAACTTACCCTTCGGCGGAATCGGTGCTTCGGGTATCGGCGCGTATCATGGACAAACCGGTTTTGATACGTTTTCACATCTCAAGCCTGTTTTTTACCAAGCCAAAGCCAACACCGCCTCTTGGCTTGCCCCGCCTTATGGCAAATGGCTGGAAATATTGTTGAAAATATTGAAGCGCGGCTGATTCTGAATCAGGCTTACATAGTCGATGCAAATCCGAACCGGACATCAAATGCTTTTAAATATTTTCAGACGGCATTGCAATATATCTTAGATTCATTTTGCTATGCCGGCATTGCCCGATGAAAAATTGCCCGAATGTCTGCCTTTAAAACGCCCCCATCCGGCCCTACTTTACACCAAGCTGTGCCGCTCATTAGCCGCCAACATTCCGCCAGCTTTCGATACAAAAGAAAACTGTTAAAATACAACTTTATTGCAATCGAGGCCGTCTGAAAATATATCTAAACGGCACCTACAATACGCCTTCACTGCTATTTATGAATTACACCGTTCCCGCTCCCGCTCAAAAAACCTTCTGGCCCGGTCTTTCCCGTGGCAGCCTGCCCTTATATCTCACACAAAACCTACCGGGTAAGCCGTTAAAAATCATTCTTACCCAAGATACGGAACAGGCTTTGCGGCTCCAAGCGGCATGGCGTTTCTTCAAACCCCATGATATATGCGTATTCTTACCCGACTGGGAAACCCTTCCTTACGAACGCTTTTCACCGCACCAAGATTTGGTTTCGGAAAGGTTGGCGGCATTATGGCAGTTGAAAAACGGTCAAGCCGATGTTTTATTCGTACCGGTTGCCACCGCCATGCAGAAACTTGCTCCCGCATCGTTTATGAGCGCGCGCACCTTTTGGCTGAAAACCGGACAAACACTCGATATCAACGCCTTGCGTGAAAATTTGGTCGAAGCAGGTTACAACAGTGTGAGCAATGTGGTTGCAAGCGGCGAATTTGCCGTACGCGGCGGTATAGTCGACCTGTTTCCAATGGGCAGCGAAATGCCCTACCGCTTGGATTTGTTTGATGATGAAATCGACAGCATCAAAACCTTCGATCCCGACAGCCAGCGCACGATTTCTCCCGTAAGCGAAATCCGCCTACTGCCTGCTCATGAATTCCCAACCGATAACGAAGCGCAAAAAATCTTCCGTACCCGTTTCCGCGAAGAAATCGAGGGCGATCCTTCGGAAGCAGCGGTTTATAAAAGTGTCAGCAAAGGCCATTTCGGTGCGGGCGTCGAATACTACCTGCCGCTTTTTTTCGAACAAGAGTGTGCCAACCTGTTTGATTATGCAGGAGAAGAAGCCATTGTTGTTTGTATCGGCGATGTACATGCGGCAGCCACACGGTTTTGGAAAGATGTAAAAACACGGTTTACCATGGCACAAGGCGACGAAACTTATCCGCCTTTGCATCCACGGCATTTGTATCTCAGTGATAACGAGTTTTCCAGCCGTCTGAAAACCTACCCTCAAATCCAACCCGATATCGACAGCCCTACCCATACTCTGCCCAACGTCGCGGTAAACCGCCAGGCAGATATGCCTCTTGAAGCTTTAAAAGATTTTCAAGCCAGATTCGACGGCCGTATTCTCTTATGTGCCGAAAGCCTTGGGCGGCGGGAAACCATGCTTGGTTTTATGCAGCAGCACGGTCTTAAAATCAAACTCGCCGCCGATTGGCAAAGCTTCCTTTCCGATAGTGCGGAACTGATGCTCACCGTTGCCCCGCTGTCTTTCGGTTTCTGCTTGCCCGATAAAAAGATAGCGGTGATTACCGAGTCCGCTCTATATCAATATGTAGCACGCAGCAATCACCGGCGCCGAAAACACACCGCCGTTTCAGACGGCCTTTTACGTGACCTGGCCGAGATCAATATCGGCGACCCCGTTGTACACGAAGATCACGGCATTGGCCGCTACATGGGCTTAGTCAATATGGATTTGGGAGAAGGCAACAGTGAAATGATGTTGCTGGAATATGCCGATGAAGCACAATTGTATGTTCCCGTATCCCAATTGCACCTAATCAGCCGCTATGCCGGACACTCCGCCGAAAACGTACAACTGCACAAACTGGGCAGCGGCAGCTGGAGTAAAGCCAAACGCAAAGCTGCCGAAAAAGCCCGTGATACCGCGGCCGAACTGCTCAACCTTTATGCACAAAGAGCCGCGCAAGAGGGTCATAAATTCGAACTGAATGAAGTCGATTACCAAGCTTTTGCAGACGGCTTCGGTTATGAAGAAACCGAAGACCAGGCCGCTGCCATCGCCGCCGTATTGAAAGACCTTACCCAAGGCAAACCGATGGACAGGCTGGTGTGCGGAGATGTCGGCTTTGGTAAAACCGAAGTGGCACTGCGCGCCGCTTTTGTTGCCGTGATGGGTGGCAAACAAGTGGCAGTGCTCGCCCCCACCACGCTACTCGTCGAACAACACGCGCAAAATTTTGCCGACCGCTTTGCCGATTTTCCAGTAAAAGTTGCCCAACTATCCCGTTTCAACACAAGCAAAGCCACCAAAGAAACCTTGCAAGGCATGGCCGATGGAACAGTCGACATCGTTATCGGCACCCACAAACTCGTTCAGCCCGATATCGAATTTAAAAACCTGGGCTTGGTTATTATTGACGAAGAGCACCGTTTTGGCGTCCGCCAAAAAGAACAGCTCAAACGCTTGCGTGCCAATGTCGACATACTTACCCTGACTGCCACCCCGATTCCGCGCACCCTCAGTATGGCTTTGGACGGCTTGCGTGACTTTTCGCTGATTACCACCGCACCCAGCCGCCGCCTCGCCGTCAAAACCTTTGTCAAACCCTTCAGCGAGGCCACCGTGCGCGAAGCCGTATTGCGCGAACTCAAACGCGGAGGACAGGTTTTCTTCTTACATAATGAAGTCGACACCATAGAGAACATGCACGAGCGCCTCGCCGAACTCCTACCCGAAGCCCGCATCGGCGTTGCTCACGGACAATTAAGGGAACGCGAACTGGAACAAGTCATGCGCGACTTCCTGCAACAACGTTTCAATATCCTGCTCTGTTCCACCATTATCGAAACAGGTATCGACATACCCAATGCCAACACCATCATTATTAACCGCGCCGACAAATTCGGCCTGGCACAGCTACACCAATTACGCGGACGCGTAGGACGCAGCCATCACCAGGCTTATGCCTACCTGCTCACACCCGAATACATCACCAAAGACGCCGAAAAACGCTTAGATGCCATTGCTGCTGCCGACGAACTCGGAGCCGGATTTACCCTAGCCATGCAAGACCTCGAAATTAGGGGTGCCGGCGAAATTCTCGGCGAAGGGCAAAGCGGTGAAATGATGCAAGTTGGCTTTACCCTATACACCGAAATGCTCAAACAAGCCGTGCGTGATCTTAGAAAAGGCCGCGTACCTGATTTGGACGCCCCTCTCGGCGTAACCACCGATATCAAACTGCATAGCCCCGCACTACTGCCCGAAAGCTACTGTCCGGACATCCATGAACGCCTCGTACTCTACAAACGCTTGGCTGCTTGTGATAACCAAGCCTGTATCAACACCATACACGAAGAGCTTGTCGACCGTTTCGGACTCCCCGAGCAACCTGTTAAAACCCTACTCGAAAGCCACCGCCTACGCCTTGAAGCCAAAGCCCTCGGTATTGATGCCATTGATGCAAACAGCGATGCCTTAACCCTCACCTTCGGCAAAAACCACACTATTGATCCTACGGAAATCATCCTACTGATCCAAAACAATAAAAACTACCGTCTTGCCGGGCAAGACAAACTACGGGTAGAAGCAGTCATGGACAATATTGATACACGCATCCAAACCGTAAAAACCGTTTTGAAGAAACTGCAAGGAAAATAAAGCATATTATCCCCCGTACAATCACACAGGCAGTTTGCCTTACCTAAAATAGTAAGCCGTCTGAAAAATTACTTCCCATAATAATCGGTTAATTTTTCAGACGGCTTAAGCGGATAAAGACCGAAAAGCAACTTTACAAATATCGGCCGAACGCAGAAAATCAAGCATTGGATATACAGTCGCATATAAATATGCGGCTTGACAATATCGCTGTTTTTTATTTTAAAGCGGATAATATGCAACCAAAGCGATTTGAAAATTTCATCAAAATAAAACAAAAGTAAATTTTTTGTATACTTTTTCTTATTTTATGAGATAATAAATAAGAAAATATTTAACCCCAACGAGAGCCAATATGTCAGACGAAAAAAGTAAAGCACTAGCCGCCGCCCTTGCACAAATTGAAAAAAGCTTCGGCAAAGGTTCCATTATGAAAATGGACGGCAGCCACAAAGATGAAAATCTCGAAGTCATCTCCACCGGTTCGCTCGGATTGGATTTGGCTCTCGGCGTAGGCGGCCTGCCCAGAGGCCGTATCGTAGAAATTTACGGCCCCGAATCTTCAGGTAAAACCACTCTTTGCTTGGAAACAATCGCACAGTGCCAAAAAAACGGCGGCGTCTGTGCGTTTATTGACGCAGAAAACGCATTCGACCCGATTTATGCCCGAAAACTCGGGGTAAAAGTAGAAGACCTTCTCGTATCCCAACCTGATACCGGTGAGCAGGCGCTGGAAATCTGCGATATGCTGGTTCGCTCCGGTGGTGTGGATATGGTTGTGGTCGACTCTGTTGCCGCATTGGTACCCAAAGCAGAAATCGAAGGCGAAATGGGCGATAGCCACGTCGGCTTGCAAGCCCGGCTGATGAGCCAAGCCTTACGCAAGCTCACCGGTCATATCAAAAAAACCAATACCTTAGTTGTTTTCATCAACCAAATCCGTATGAAAATCGGCGTAATGTTCGGCAGCCCCGAAACGACTACCGGCGGTAATGCGTTGAAATTCTATTCATCCGTCCGCTTGGATATCCGCCGTACCGGCCAAATTAAAAAAGGTGAAGACGTTATTGGTAACGAAACCAAAGTAAAAGTTATCAAAAATAAAGTCGCTCCCCCTTTCCGCCAAGCTGAATTCGATATTCTGTATGGCGAAGGCGTAAGCTGGGAAGGTGAATTGATCGATATCGGTGTAAAACACAATATTATTGAAAAATCAGGCGCATGGTATAGCTACAACGGCCAAAAAATCGGCCAAGGCAAAGATAACGTACGTATTTGGTTGAAGGAAAACCCTGAAATCGCCAACGAAATTGATGCGAAAATCCGCTCTGCCGTAGGCGTTGATATGGAAATTACGGAAGGTAAGCTGGATGATACGGACGGCGAGATGCCCGAAGAATAACATCAGGTTTACCTAACTACCCCTAGCCGTCTGAAACATGATTTTCAGACGGCCTTTTTCCAACTTTTATCTAAAAACTGCTATACTCGCCAAGATAAATTTACATTACATCAGGCTGTTTGAAACATGATTACGCTGCAACAGTTCCAACAACAGGCCGAAGCCGGTTACAACCGTATTCCTCTGGTACAAGAGCTTTTGGCCGATCTTGATACCCCGCTTTCACTTTACCTCAAACTTGCCAACCGCCCTTACACTTACTTATTGGAATCTGTCGTAGGCGGCGAACGTTTCGGCCGCTACTCTTTTATCGGTTTGCCCTGCCGTACTTACCTGAAAGCCTCCGGCAAACAAGTTGAAGTTTATCGAGACGGTGAGGCAATTGAGCATTACGAAGGTAATCCTCTTCACTTTATCGAAGCCTTTCACAATCGTTTTAAAACACCGGAGATTCCGGGGCTGCCGCGCTTTACCGGCGGTTTGGTTGGCTATTTCGGTTATGAAACCATATACCACTTCGAGCACTTCGCTCATCGTTTCCGCCAAAATAATAAACCCGACACCATTGGTACGCCCGATATATTGCTGATGCTTTCCGAAGAACTGGCTGTTGTCGATAACCTAAGCGGAAAAATATACCTGATTGTTTATGCAGATCCTTCCCAACCCGAAAGTTATCAAAAAGCGCGCGAACGCTTGGAAAGCCTGCGTATTGAATTACGGCAAACCTGTGCCATTCCTCTTTCTTTGGGTAGCACAGCCGCCAATCCGGAGCATGAAATAGGCGAAGAATTATACAAAAGCTATGTTCGTAAAATCCGCGAATACATTTTAAACGGCGACTGTATGCAAGTCGTACCCAGCCAGCGGATGAAGTTGAAATATACTGATAACCCCCTCAGTCTTTACCGCGCACTGCGTACGCTCAATCCGTCACCCTATATGTTTTATTACGATTTCGGTAATTTCCATATTGTCGGTTCCTCTCCTGAAATTTTGGTAAGACGCGAACGCAATCAAATTGTTGTCCGTCCGATTGCCGGTACGCGCCTGCGCGGCAAAACTCCCGCAGAGGATGCGGCATTAGAGCAAGATTTGCTCAGTGATGCTAAAGAAATTGCCGAACATGTTATGCTGATTGATTTGGGGCGTAACGATGTCGGACGCGTCAGCCAAACCGGTAAAGTCAACGTAACCGAAAAAATGGTTGTAGAGCGTTATTCTCATGTGATGCACATTGTTTCCAATGTAGAAGGCACACTCAAGCCCGGCATTTCTAATATGGATGTTTTGGCTGCAACCTTTCCGGCCGGTACATTATCCGGTGCCCCAAAAGTACGCGCCCTCGAAATCATCGAAGAGCTTGAGCCTGCCAAACGTTGTATCTACGGAGGGGCGGTCGGTTGCTGGAGCTTCAACAATGATATGGATTTAGCCATCGCCATCCGTACGGCAGTGATTAAAGATCAAACCCTATTTGTACAAAGTGGCGGCGGCATCGTGGCTGATTCGGATGAAGAAGCTGAATGGCAGGAAACCCAAAATAAAGCCCGTGCCGTTTTGAGAGCGGCCCAAATGGTGCAAAACGGTTTGGATAAATAACCAAGGCAAGCTGTTTTTATCAATCATCAAGGCCGTCTGAAAAACTTCAGGCGGCCTTGTTATCGTTTGCATGTTTATACTTCCCTTACTTTCTTAGAACAAATTTTCATTCAAATCGCACTTCTCATTTGCCTATATGTGAAGTAAAATCCGTTAAAGCAAACAATACATATAGAGATTAAACTACTATGGCCAACAAACTGACAATCCCTGCCGAGCTACCCGATGAAAACGACTTACGCGCTGTTTTAGCCTACAATATACGTTTATTTCGTGTAAATAAAGGATGGTCACAAGAAGAGCTGGCCAGACAATGCGGGCTTGATCGGACTTATGTTTCGGCAATAGAACGCAAACGTTGGAATATTGCCTTATCAAATATAGAGAAAATGGCAAATGCCTTAGGAATCCCCGCATATGAATTGCTACTGCCGCCCCAAGCACGCTTGGCCATGATGAGTCAGAATATTTGATAAGTATAAATGCCGGGCTATTTCATTCAAACCATATAAAAACATGCCGTCTGAAAATTTTCAGACGGCATGTTTTTATATTTACTTATCTCTAAAAGATGATATCAATGATGATGTGCCCCATGTTGCTTCTGGGTATTTTGGCTCGCAGCCAGATTTTTTACTTCTACCGTTACAGTTTGCGATTTGGCATTTTTAAAGTTCAAAGTAAGCGGAAACTTTTGCCCTGCCTGTAAAGGTGCCTTAAGCCCCATCAACATAACATGATAGCCACCCGGTTTTAATTTCACTTCACCGCCTTTAGGCAAAGCCAAACCACCCTCAACTTCACGCATACGCATAACACCGTTATCGTTTACATGGGTATGTATCTCTACTTTTTCAGCTACGGGGGTACTGCCACCAGTTAACACATCATCAGTTTTACCATCGTTTTCAATATCCATAAATACACCTCCCATACTCATACCTTGTACGGTAGTGCGTGACCAAGCATCATCGATTTCGATGCCCGCTGCAGAGGTTGTTTGAAACATGCCGGCTAAAGCCAATGCCGCTAATAATTTTTTCATGGTGGTTTCCTTTCGGGTTACTTACCATTGCCCTTTACGGACATATACTAAAAAAGCATTGTAACTACTTTTATAAAATCTTGCAGCCTAAAAGGTTTAAAAAATATTAAAACCGTATTCCCGCCATAAAGCCATCAGCCATAAAATAGCCATTAACGTCATGCTCAACATTTGTGCGGCAGATCCGGCATCTTTGGCGCGTTTAGCCAATTCATTCTTTGCTGTAGACGTATGGTCGACAGCCGCCTCAATAGCAGTATTCAAAAGCTCGACAATCAACGACAAAAAGGATGCACCGACTAAAATCATACGGCTGGCCGGGCCGAAATCCAATATAAAAGCCAAAATAATCAATATACCGTTTAGCCACACCAACTGACGGAAGGCACTTTCATAACGGTAAGCAGCAGTCAAACCGTCTCGAGAATAGCCTGCGGCATTCACAATACGGCGGAAACCTCGCTTACCTTTCAGCTGTTCGGCATAATCTTGTTCAGACATAATTCCTGCTTTCTTCTGTAACTATTGCTTCTTTATTTATAAGAAAAGCGACAGATAAAATAATTATAATGAGAAAACTGTTTTCAGACGGCCTACACGGTTTTGGATGCCGATTCTACTGCATCGGCGAACATTGCGGCTACATCGAAATCTTTCTGCTTCATAATTTCTTGGAAACCCGTCGGGCTAGTTACATTCACCTCAGTTAGATTATCGCCGATAACATCCAATCCGGCCAATAAAATTCCGCGCCGTTTTAGTTCCGGAGCCAGTGTTTCGGCAATTTTCTTATCCTGATCACTGAGTTTTTGTGCCACACCGCGCCCTCCGGCAGCCAAATTACCGCGTGTTTCACCGTTTTGCGGAATCCGTGCCAATGCAAACGGAACGACTTCGCCGTTAATTACTAAAATCCTCTTGTCTCCGTGCACAATTTCAGGGATATAACGTTGTGCCATAATGGTACGGCTATCTAGCTGCATTAGTGTTTCCAAAATACTGCCGATATTGGGATCAGCCTGTGTAAGCCTGAAAATACCCATACCGCCCATACCATCTAAAGGTTTTACGATAATATCACCGTGTTCGGCTAGAAAAGCACGCACATCCGCACTACGTGTGGTAACTAACGTCGGAGCAGTAAAACGGCTGAAATTCAAAATAGCCAATTTCTCATTGAAATCGCGCATCGCCTGACCGCTATTAAAAACCTTTGCTCCTTGTGCCTCTGCAAGTGTAAGCAGCTGGGTGCTATAAAGATACTGCATATCAAAAGGAGGATCAGTGCGCATAATCACCGCATCAAAATCTTTTAATGCGCTTTCTTGCACCTCTTCTGTTAAAAACCAAGCTTTGTCGTGATCATTTTGGGCACCGATAAACTCAAAGGAAGCCGCCCGAGCCTTCACAATACCGCTGTGTATTGATAATTCGCTGCTGAGGGTATGGTAAAGCTGCCATTCCCGCTTAGCCATTTCACGCATCATGGCGTAAGTAGTATCTTTATAGGTTTTGAAACCGGCCATCGGATCGGCAATAAACAATACTTTCATAGCGCACTTCCCGAGTAATTAATCGTATTATCATACTCCGCTTTCAAAGCGAAATAAATACACTGTTTATCCACCCGTAAATTGCCATATATACATCAATAGATATCATTTATTATTAATTAAGGCAGCAATATCATGTAATAAAAAAGAATTTTCTATACCCATTTATTTGAGCCAACCTATTAAACTACATAGTAGTAAAATATCCGTTTGCGAAATATCATTTTACTCTATGTAATTTATAGCAAATCCATGACTCAAATTTTAATTTCGATACCTTAAATCATGCTTAAACAACCTCATAACTTGGCAAAACATAAAAAATGCCGTCTGAACCGATTTTTCAGACGGCATTTTATATAATCGTATGTTTATTCAGTACCCAAACCTGCAATACACTGGCGGTCTCGTGCTTCAAAAGCAGAAGCTCCGCCCAATAACTCCAACTGCTCTTGCGGGCTGATCTTACCAAACGATCGCAACTGCTTTTCAGTCAGCTTATCCAGTGGTTCATCCCACATACAGGCACAATATTGGGTAACTAAACGGCCTTTTTCATCGGCAAGCCCATGTTGTTTCAAATCAGCCTGCCACTTTTCGGAAAATGGAATATTTTTTACACACGATTCGTAAATCGCTTGCTTGGCACGCGGCTTGGACATAGCACATTGTGATAAGAAAAACGTACCTGCAAGCAAGCCGAGTATTACCCAAAACCAAATGCGTATGGTACGGATTTTAGCTTTAGCCTTACGGCGCTGCTCTTCGGTATTTTCGGTATTTTTGGAATTATTCGCCTCGTTTGTCATGCAGGCTCTCCATGCGGATCATTACAACGGGCGTATTTACACTGTCCAAAGCCTCGATTTCGGCAATGGCGTTTTTAATTTGTTTTTCAATGGTGCTGTGGGTCAAGATAACGATTTCGGCATTGGTTTTATCGATAACACCTTTTTGAATCAATGCTTCGATGGATACGTTTTCTTTTGCCAACAAATTAGCAATTTGTCCTAGCACACCTGGTTTATCGTCTGCTTCAACACGCAAGTAATAGCTGCTGATGATTTCATCCATATCCAGCATTCTTTGTGCTTTCACTTCGCTGGCTTGGAAGGCCAAGTACGGTACGCGGTTACCCGAATCGGCGGTAATCAAACGACTGATATCAATAATATCCGCCACAACGGCGCTGGCTGTCGGTAATGAACCTGCGCCCGGACCATAATACAGAGTTTCGCCAACCATGTCGGCATCTACGCGCACGGCATTCATTACGCCGTTTACATTGGCTAAAAGACGGGATTCGGGGATTAAGGTCGGATGTACCCGCAATTCAATACCTTTTTCACTTTTACGGGTAATACCCAACAGCTTCACACGATAACCCAACTCTTCGGCATATTTGATATCACGGCTATCCAGTTTGCTGATACCTTCCAGATAGCAAGCATTGAAATTGACCGGCGTGCCGAAAGCCAATGCGCTCATGATGGTAATTTTATGACCTGCGTCATGTCCCTCAATATCAAAAGTAGGATCAGCTTCGGCATAACCCAGCGCTTGAGCCTGTTTCAATACATCGGCAAAATCGCTGCCTTTTTCGCGCATTTCGCTGAGAATAAAATTGCTTGTACCGTTGATGATACCTGCAATCGTTCGGATGTTATTAGCCGACAAACCTTCACGTAAAGCTTTAATAATCGGAATACCGCCTGCCACGGCGGCTTCAAAGTTCACCATCACGTTTTTCTGTTCGGCCAAAGCAAAAATTTCATTGCCGTACTCGGCCAAAAGCTTTTTATTGGCGGTTACCACATGCTTGCCGTTTTCAATCGCCTGCAAGACCAAATCTTTGGCAATATCGGTTCCGCCGAACAACTCCACCACAATATCGATTTCAGGGTGTTTAATCACATCAAAAGGGTCTGCCGTCACCTTTGTTTCAGGCGTACACACCGCACGGGCTTTTTCTTCGCTGCGCGTAGCTACCATCAATACATTCACATCACGGCCCAAACGGCGGCTGATTTCTGCTGCATTATTGCGCAAAACGCCGACAGCGCCGCTACCGACTGTTCCCAAACCCAAAATACCGATATTGATAGGCTTCATCGTGTCTCCTTAAGCCGTTGTGTGTTAGTATGGATACGTATTATTGCTCTAAAATAAAAGGGCTTTATCCTACCCGAATTTATCTGTTTTTGCACCTGATTTTACGGACTACCGCCATGCTGATCGAAGAAAACCGCCAAAGCGGCGGGTATAATATTACCGCCCATAGTTCCGGCCATTTGGAAGTAAACGGCCATGTTTATACCGAAGCCGTCATCCTTACCGAAAACGGCGTACAAATTTTAGAAAACCGCCAACCGGCCGACCTCACCGAAAACGATTTTTTAAACCATGTGTCAACACCCCTACCCGAAGTGGTGATTGTCGGTACAGGAGAGAAACAGCTATTTCTGCATCCTAAAATCAATGCCGCATTAGCAGCTAAAGGAGTTGGCTTGGAAAGCATGTCGACCGCAGCAGCCTGTCGCACCATTATGATTTTACAAAGCGAAGGGCGGCGCGTATGGGCATGGTTATGGCCTTAAAAGGCGATTTGGTTTGGTTTATTTCAAGCTACACTTAAAGAATAACCAATACCGTATTTAACTTGAGGCCGTCTGAAACAATTATTTCAGACGGCCTTTCAATTTGTGGTTTAGCCTTCACAAGCTTATTTCCTCTATCCAAACATTTTTCAAATCATTTGCCGCTTTCATCATATAGTCATATGCACAATTTATAATTTTTATGTAATCAATACGTTGATATTTGTTGATTTTAAATACCATAAGGAACATATCAATACAAATGCTGTCTTATCAAATCAAAACCCAACTTCTCCGATAAGACAGCCTGACAATTTGCAGCCTAAGAGCGCACAGGTAAAACAATGACAATGAAAGGAGCATAATGATGCAACATCGTAGACGACAAAGTATTTTCCAAGCCGCCAAGCGTGCTTTCAAAACCAATCCTAAACCGGAGCAATACCGCCCCGCGCAAACTGCTTCCGGCCGTTAAGTTTTATTAATAATTACGCTACTTAAGCCCGGTATATTAATCAGATATATATTGTTATCAGTGCTACCTAAAACTTCGCCATTAAAATATACTTACCGGCATCGTATTGGACAATCATGCAAATCAATGCCAACCTATTTGATTGCAATCATAATAGGTACTTCTGATTGTTCACCGCTTTGTGCTCGTTCAGTATACAGTTCATAATCATAAGTATAGGCACGATTTAATTGTTCATCTTGCTGCCAAATACTTTGCCAAGTTGTTACAACTGCACCGGGCATACATCCTTTGGCAAGAAAAGTTTGAAATTTTTGTTCGGGAAATGTGCGCCCAACCATACCTTCAGGAATGGTGTCCAGGCTGTTGACTTCTGCGCCTAAAATTGCTGTATAAGCACCCGTGTAATCACTTTTGTAATCTGTATAAATAGAAACAATATGTGTGTTTAACTTATTGGGAATTTTTTCCAAAATGTGTTCCGCAAAAAACTGTTGCCAAAGTGCAGTCATATCTTGCGCGGCCTGTTTATTTTGATTAGTCGTGCGTATGGCAATACCAATGATATTCATAATTGTGCTTCCTAAAGTGGCTTTAAATTAAAAAATCACCATTGTCTATGATGTAAATTTATTATAGTTGATTGAATGGAAAAGAGCTAAATGCACTGCGAAAACAAATAAATATAACGATTCAACAGTTAAATTTTATAAAAAGTAAAAGCCGTCTGAAAATAAATTTCAGACGGCTTTTACTTTGAAATTCAAACCATTCGAGTAAAAGATAAGTAGTAAGATTTCAGCCAAATCCTGTTTCCTTCAAGCCTGCCTCAATCGCACTTTCTCTCAAACTTATTCCTCCGGTTCCGCACCATTAAAGTATTCAATGGCACCACCTTCAAAAAAGCCTTGCAATATCGCCTGGGCGGCCACCTGATCCAATACAGCTTTCTGTTTGCGGCCAAATACTTGGGCTTCCGCCAACAGGCTCTCGGCATAAAGAGAGCTCATCCTCTCATCTACCCAATATACAGGCAGCTTGAAACGACCATGTAGGCGATGTCCGAATTTACGGCTTAAGCGTGTCAATTCATGCTCGGTGCCATCACTGTGTGTCGGCAGTCCTACTACCAATTGAACCGGTTGCCATTCTTTAATCAAACGGGCAATTTCATCAAACTTGGCCGCATTACTGTCGCCGCTAACGGTAACCAAAGGATGAACGATCCCTACTTCTGCGTCTCCCTCCGCCACACCGATACGGGCCTCGCCGAAATCAAATGCCAAAGTCGTTCCTTTTTTCGCACTAAGCATGCCCGGCTCCGCTCATTAATACCGTAGCACTTATCCCCAGTTTTGCCAACGCCGCATCATAACGTTGGTTATAAGGCAGTTCAAAAAGGATACGGCTGTCGGCAGGTACCGTCAGCCAGGCATTTTCCGCAAGCTCGCGCTCCAATTGGCCTTTGCTCCAACTGGAATAACCAATACTTACCACCGCACGCTCAACCGCCTCCGGTTTGGCAAGGTTTTCAATAATATCTCGTGACGTAGTCATGGCCACATTCTCGTTAACCTGCAAACTGCTTTGCCATGAACCGACAGGCGTATGTACGACAAACCCCCTGTCAAGCTGCACAGGCCCGCCCATCATCACCCATTCATGCTTGAAGCGATCCGGTACCTCATGTTCAGATGCTGCAAACACCAAATCCATAGTTACCGGTGAAGGTTTGTTGATAATCATGCCCATCGCACCTTGTTCGTCGTGTTGGCAGATGTAGACAACGCTGTTTTCAAAGAAAGGATCCTCCATAGAGGGCATGGCTATCAGAAAATGATCAGATAAATTCATAATGCGTTATTTTCCTATATTTGCGCCGAAATATAGAGGCAGAATACTGCTTTTGCAAGAGTAACTGCCAACAGCCCTTCTCTAAAATGCCGTCTGAAAATTTCACGCTGACACGGTATACATTCCTCTTGGCAATTTAAAACCATTCCACGGCCTCGTCACATTTTTCCGGAACATTTGTTTGGTAACTTCCGATTCATTACCTGCCATTTTATCGGTTATAAAAAGAATACAAGCGGCTTTTGCACCCCATGCTTTCAGATTTTCAGGTAAATCAGTATAATCAAACCGTTTTTACTTTTATTCACACTGCCTGATTTATGTTGTTAAAACCTTTATTGCTTGCCGTGCTAATCGGCTTGTCCCTGCCCGTATCGGCCGCTCCCGAATCAACGGCCGGAGATTTGCAGGAAATCCAAAAAGCCATCAGTGCGGCACAAGCAGATTTGCGTGAAAAACAAGCGGCACAAAAAAGCGCCCAACAAGCCTTGGAAAAAAGCCGTGCCGCCCTTAGCAAAGCACAACAAGAATTAAATGAAGTCAATAAAAAGCAACGTGCCGCTTGGGAAAAACTGCAAGCACTGCAAAACGAATTAGGCCGTCTGAAAATAGAAGTAAGCGGTGCGAAAGCACAAGTATCCCGCCTGCTTGCGGGACATTATAAAAACCGCCAACCCAATGCCGTTATGCTGTTTTTGAAAAACGCCGAGCCTGGTCAAAAAGCACGCTATTTACAATATACCCGCTATATTAACGAAGCTAACCAAAAAGTTATCAATGACTTGATTAGCCAACAACAAGCCTTGGGCAGCCAAGAAGCGGCGATTGATGCCGAAGTAGCCCGCCTAAACAAACTAAAAGCGCAAAAACAGGCAGCACTAGGCAAACTCAACCGCAATAATTCCAGTGCCCAACAAGAAAGCCGCCGGCTTTCGGCCCAAATAGACAGCCAAACCCAACGTATTGCAAAATTGCGTGCGGACGAACAAAAGCTAAACAATCTTTTAGCCGATATCGCCCGCCGTAATGCCGAAAAGCGCCGTCAAGAAGCTGCTGCGCGTAAAAAATCTGCCGAAGCGCGTATCGCCGCTGCGAATAAAGCGCGGGTGGAAGCAGCGAAAAAAGGCCGCGCAACCGCGCAATCAAATTCTAAAAATAACGATAAAAAAACAGTCGCAACCACTTCACGCCCTATTCCCCAATCAACCCTCACCGCGGAAGACCGCGCATTACAAGCGCCGGCTGAAATACAAACCGTATCAGGCGGCTTCAGTACCATGCAGGGGCGCCTGCGCCGCCCTGTAGGCGGTAGTATCAGCGGCCGGTTCGGCCAGGCCCGCCCCAGCGGCGGGAATTGGCGCGGCGTATTTTTTGCAACTGCCCCTGCGCCGGTGCAAAGCATCGCTTCAGGCACGGTTGCTTATGCAGGCTCGCTCAGCGGATACGGCAATATCGTCATTATCGATCACGGCGACAGCTATCTGAGTGTTTATTCAGGCCTTAGCAATATAGCCGTCGGCAACGGTAGCCGTATTTCTGCCGGCAGCCGTATCGGTACCAGCGGTACGCTACCGAGCGGTGAACAGGGGCTATATTTTGAAATACGCCACCGCCAACAAGCCATGAACCCGTTGTCTTGGGTCAGATAATATCGGTAAGTGGACAGTTAGCGTTTTTTTACCCTCTATAAAGTTGCCGATTACCGTCAATTCAAATAAAGTTCGTACAATTTGAGTATCGGACCCTCCGAATCCTTCTCCGAAATAAAAGGAAAGTATCAAACCAATGGGAAAATCTACTTTAAAAAAAGCCGCCCTCTACACTTTCGGTGCTTTTAGCGGCGTGATTCTGAGCCTCAGCATACAAAGTTATGCCGCCAATGCCGATAAAAATAAAGAAGCTTTGCCGGTTCAATCCATCCGTACCATGGCCGAAGTATACGGCCAGATTAAAGCCAATTATTATCAGGACAAAACAGACGCTGAGTTACTCGAAGGTGCTATGAAGGGAATGGTGGCAGGATTAGACCCTCATTCCGAATATATGACCTTAAAAGACTATGCTGATTTGAAAGAATCCACCAGTGGTGAATTCGGCGGTCTTGGTATGGAAGTTGGCGCGGAAGACGGCTTTATCAAAATTGTTGCTCCTATTGAAGACACTCCTGCTGAGCGTGCCGGCCTCAAAAGCGGAGATTTGATTGTTAAAATCAACGATACTTCCACACGTGGTATGACAGTCAGCGAAGCTGTTAAACAAATGCGCGGCAAACCCGGCACTTCCATCACCTTGACCATTTCCCGCAAAGATGCTCCGCAACCCATCGTTGTTAAGCTCTCCCGCGCGATTATTAAAGTAAAAAGTGTCCGCCACCACTTACTGGAGCCGGGCTACGGCTATATCCGAATCAGCCAGTTCCAAGAGCGTACCGTGCCGGCATTAAACGAATCCGCCAAAGCACTGGTAAAACAAAACGGCGGACCGTTAAAAGGTTTGGTTTTAGACTTGCGTGACGACCCGGGCGGTCTGCTCAACGGAGCAGTCGGCGTATCCGCCGCCTTCCTTCCCGCAGATGCGGCGGTAGTCAGCACCAAAGGCCGCAACGGTAAAGACGGCATGAAATTAAAAGCAAATCCTGAAGATTACATGCTGGCTTCAGGCAAAGATCCTTTAGCCGGCTTGCCTGCCGAATTAAAATCTATTCCGCTCACCGTATTGATTAACTCCGGATCGGCTTCGGCTTCCGAAATCGTGGCCGGTGCACTGCAAGACCATAAACGTGCCGTTATCGTGGGTACGCAAAGCTTCGGCAAAGGTTCGGTGCAAACCGTTCTTCCCCTATCTAACGGCAGTGCGGTTAAGCTGACTACCGCGCTTTACTACACGCCGAACGACCGCTCCATCCAAGCCCAAGGTATCGTGCCCGATGTAGAAGTGGTGGATAAAAAGCGTACTTACGAGAGTCGCGAAGCAGATTTGGTCGGCCATATCGGCAACCCTTTGGGCGGCAATGAAGTCAGCGGCCGTACTTTAGAGCACAGCACGCCCGTAGAAGAGGCCGCCTCATCTGCGAAAAACGACAAAGAAGAGGATATCGGCTCCCGCCGTATTCCTAACCCTGCTAAAGACGACCAACTGCGTAAAGCATTAGAATTGGTTAAATCACCTGCCCAATGGCAGAAGTCTTTAGGGTTGGCAGCTAAAAAACCGGCTCCGAAAAAAGAAACCGAAGATAAAGAAAAATAAGCAGTAAACCACCCTCTGAAAGGCCGTCTGAAATTGAAATACCTTTTCATTTTTCAGACGGCCTTAATCCATATTAACGTAAATTTCGCCTATAATTATTCTTTGCATTTTTAAATTTCAGGAAGTAATCATATGAATAAAACCCTAAAAATCAGTGCCGCCATTATTGCCGCCACCCTTTCGCTAACAGCCTGCAAACAAGAAAACCAAGCTGCGACAGGTAGCGCGGCATCAAGCACCCAAGCTGCCGGTTCATCTTTGGGTACGCCTATCCAACAAGCCAGTTACGCAATGGGTATCGATATCGGTCGCACTCTGAAACAAATGAAAGATCAAGGTAGCGAAGTAGATCTCAAGCTCTTTAACGAAGCCATCCAAACCATGATCGATGGTAAAGAGCCGAAAATGAGCGAAGCACAAGCACAAGAAGTAATGATGACATTCTTGGCCGAACAGCAACAAAAAGCTCAAGCCAAGCAAGCTGAAGATGCCAAAACCAATTTAACCAAAGGCGAAGCCTTCCTGAAAGAAAATGCAACCAAGCCCGGTGTTAAAACTACTGCCTCAGGCTTGCAATATATCGTAAAAACCGAAGGTAACGGATCCCAACCTAAAGCAACCGATACCGTCAGCGTTGAATACGAAGGCCGTTTAATTGATGGTACGGTATTCGACAGCAGCAAACAACACGGCGACAAACCCGTTACTTTCCCGCTGAACCAAGTGATTCCGGGCTGGACTGAAGGCGTACAGCTGATGAAAGAAGGTGCCGAATATACGTTCTTTATTCCTGCCAAACTGGCTTACGGCGAGCAAGCTATGGGCGACAAAATCGGCCCGAACAGCACTTTGGTGTTTGATGTAAAACTCGTTAAAGTGGGTGCGGACAAATAATCTGTATCCTTTATTTAAATAAAACCGCCTGACTGTTTCAGGCGGTTTTATTCTTAAAATATCAAAGAAAAAGATTTTTTTATCTCTAAATGCTCCTCTACGCATTCCGTGCAATGTTTAAAACAGTCATCCCTTATAAACAATCTGTATAAATTCTTTCGCTTATATGGTTTATGAACGAGGCCGTCTGAAAACCAGACATGGTTTCAATCCAATCAGCCGGTTTAGTTTTGCGATACCCAAATGCCTAAACCAAATATACCGCTGCTGCTTCACGTATCAATTGGGGCAGGCGGGCCAATTGCGGCGGCTGCATTTGCCAACAATGCCAATAAAGCGGAACATCCAAATAAGCTCCCGGACACAAGTCGATTAAATGTCCTTGCCCGATAGCCTCTGCAATCTGCACATCCATCAGCATACCATAGCCCAGTCCAAGATAAACCGCTTGGGTAAACGCATAAGAGGCGGGAATATAATGAACAGGACATATTGCGGCATCTATACCGAAATGCTGATGTAAAAAGCTGTTTTGTAAATCGTCTTTTCGGTTAAACATCAATAAAGGAGCTTTCTTGCAAGCCTTAATAGTGAGGCCGTCTGAAAACCATTTTTCAACAAAATCGGGAGAGGCCGTCAAGCGGTAACGCAATGCTCCGATTAAATGCGCTTCGCACCCCTTTATCGGCTCGGAGGAGCTGCTAACAGCCGCCGTTACGCGCCCCTCAGCCAAAAGCTGCAAGGTGTAGTCTTGATCGTCTGCCTGGATATCGAGCAACATATTTTCCCGCCCGATTGTTTCCGCCAACACCGGCAGCAGCCAGGTATCCAGCGAATCATGATTCACCGCCAACGACAATACAGCCGGCCTCGCCTGTAATTCGCTTTCTAAAGACTGCTGCAACCCTTGAATCTGCCGCCAATAACGCAATAGCCGCCTCCCTTCCGACGTCGGCCTGCACGGGCGGCTGCGGGTAAGCAATACAGCTCCGACAGCTTCCTCCAATTCACGGATACGCTTGGAAACCGCCGAGGCGGTAATCCCCAAGATACCGGCAGCCTGTTCGAAGCTTCCGCAATCTGCCGCCGCCGATAATGCCGACCATTGTTTAAAATCCCAATTCATATTTTTAATCCTGAATATTTTTCAGGCAGCCTGAAAAATAATGTACTTTGTAGCGAAAAGCGGCTATATACCACACAATGCGCCCCATCCATACATCAAAATCTTATCATGAACGCTTTTTTCAACGGTTTTCTGATTTCAGGCGGCCTGATTGTCGCCATTGGGGCACAAAATGCTTTTGTTTTGAAACAAGGGCTTCTCAGACAACATATCGGAGTGGTGGTTATCCTCTGTTGGCTATGTGACGTTATTCTGATCGGTGCCGGCGTATTCGGGCTGGCCTTATTGCTTTCGGGCAACCCCGTCGCCGGTAACTGGCTTTCTTTGGCAGGCGGGCTCTTTCTACTGGCCTACGGTTTACTGAGCGTCAAACGGGCATTGCGTGGCGGAAACAAACTGACCGCGGCTTTTGCGTCTGCCAACGAAGTTTCCGCATTACGCACTGCGGCAACTGCTCTGGCACTCACTCTGCTGAATCCGCATGCCTATGTAGATACAGTCGTATTAATCGGAGGAAGTGCTGCAAACTTAAGCCACTCAGATAAAACTGCTTTTTTTATCGGCGCCGTTTTAGCATCGGGCATTTGGTTCATCAGCATAGGTTATGGCAGCCGCCTGCTGCAACCATTGTTCAAGCGCGAAAGAGTATGGCGGATTCTCGATAGCCTGATTGCCGTAATGATGTTTTATCTGGCCTACGGCCTGCTGCACCCTCTTTGGGCAAACTGGTTGTAGAAAAATATCTCATGCCGTCTGAAAAATAGTTGCAATTTAGATGCCTTTCAGACGGCCCATTCAATGTGGCAAACCTTCGCAAACTTTACTTCTTTCAATTATTACGCAATCTCACTCTCCGATTTACTTCATCGATCCAATGCATTTCGATTACAATAAACCACCACAAAGATTTAAAAAGCCGTTAAATTAAGCTAAAACGCTTGTTTCAAACCGGCGCACCCCTTAATTTTAACTTTTATTCAGCTATCCGCTTAAAAGGCCGTCTGAAAAAATGCAATCTAAAAAAAATATCGTTATTTTAATTTCCGGCAGAGGCAGCAATATGCAAGCCATTGTCGAAGCCGACATTCAGAACATTCAAATTGCCGCCGTATTAAGCAATAATGCCCAAGCCGCCGGTTTGGCATGGGCGGCAAGCCGTGGAATTCAGACCGACAGCCTCGACCACAAAGCCTTTGCAGACCGCTTGGCTTTCGATAAAGCCATGATGGAAAAAATCGATGCTTATCAACCCGATTTGGTAGTATTGGCAGGCTTTATGCGGATTCTCACTCCCGAATTCTGCCGCCATTATGAAGGCCGCTTGATTAATATTCACCCTTCGCTGCTGCCCTCGTTCACCGGACTGCACACCCACGAGCGCGCTATAGAAGCCGGATGCCGTATTGCCGGTTGTACCATTCACTTCGTTACCCCCGAGCTTGATTGCGGCCCCATTATTGCCCAAGGCGCCGTACCCGTTTTAGATCATGATACAGCCGATGATTTGGCCGCACGCGTACTGGAAGTAGAACACCGGCTTCTACCCCAAGCCGTTGACGACTTTGCCGCCGGCCGTCTAAGTATCCAAGGCAACCGCGTTATCCGTACAGAACAGCAGCACAGCCAAACCCCTCTTTTGGCCTAACACCATCCTCACAATAGGAAAAGGAAAACCTATGTCGAACCGCAAAACCGTATTAAGCACTATCTTGGCTACCTCCGTATTAGCAGTTACGCCGGCATTGGCGGCAGAACTGCCCCAATCGGCAGAACTACAATATTCAGGCAGCTACGGTATTCCTGCCACTATGACATTTAACCGCAGCGGCAACAGTTACACGGTGGTTTCCAACATCAAAGTACCGCTTTACCGTATCCGCTTCGAATCAGGCGGCACCATTTCAGGCAACACCCTGCGCCCCAGCTACTATAAAGATATACGCGGCGGTAAACCCTATGCCGAGGCACGCTTCAGCGGTGGCAAAGTTACCTACGGCAAAGTAGGCGAACAAAAAACCGAAAACGTATCCGGTCCGACTATGGACTTGTTTACCCTCGCATGGCAACTGGCTGCCAACGATGCCCGCCTGCCTGCCGGCCTTAAGATTACCAACGGTAAAAAACTATATAGCGTTGGCAACTTAAATAAGATCGGCAGCGGGCAAGTAAAAATCGGCGGCCGAAATGCCAATGTAAGCCGTTACCGTGTCCGCCGCGGCGAGGATACCATCACATATGCATTCGCACCTGCTTTGGGCAACATTCCTGCACAAATCAGCTATACAGACGATGGCAAAACCTATGATCTGAAACTAACCTCCATCAAAATCAACGGCCAAACCGTTAATCCTTAAATTTATTTCCCTTCCCTCAACACCGTATCCTACTAACGGGATACGGTGTTTTTATAACCACTTCTTAAAATAGGCCGTCTGAAACCCTTATCAGCCAATATCGCGTATAATTCCGCCATCAGTCCGATGTAAAAACCAACTATGAATGCTAACCAACTCGAACACACCTCCGCCGTACTGGCGGAAATGCTAACCTTCAAACAACCTGCCGATGCAGTCGTATCGGCCTATTTCCGCCAGCACAACAAACTCGGACGTGCAGACCGCCATGAAATTGCGGAAACCGCGTTTGCCGCACTCCGCCATTATCAAAAAATCTCCTCCGCCTTACGCCGCCCCCATGCTCAAGCAAAAAAAGCCGCGCTAGCTGCCTTAGTTTTAGGCCGCAGCATGAATATCAGCCAGCTTGAAGAGCTGTTGGATGAAGACGAAAAAACCTTTCTAAGTAACCTAAAAGCCCGTAAAAACGAGTTTTCAGACGGCCTTAATACCGCCGCCGAATTACCGCAATGGCTGATCGAACAATTAAGCACACACTATTCTGAAGAAGATATTCTCAAATTCGGCCGTAGCGTCAACCAGCCGGCTCCGCTAGACTTACGCGTTAATACCCTTAAAGGCAAACGTGAAAAAATACTTGCCGAGTTGCAAGCCGAGGGCTTGGATGCGGAAGCCACCCCATATTCACCTTGGGGAATCCGTTTGAAAAATAAAATCGCCCTCAACAAACACCCGCGCTTTCTTGACGGCACGCTGGAAGTGCAAGACGAAGGCAGCCAATTATTGGCCTTACTGCTGGGTGCCAAGCGCGGCGATATAGCCGTGGATTTCTGTGCTGGAGCGGGCGGAAAAACTTTGGCTATCGGTGCCATGATGGCTAACAAGGGCCGTATCTATGCTTTCGACATTGCCGAAAAACGCTTGGCCAATCTCAAACCCCGTATGGTTCGGGCCGGGCTGACCAATATCCATCCCGAGCGTATCAGTAGTGAAACCGATCCACGGATCAACCGTCTTTCAGGCAAAGCCGACCGTGTATTGGTTGATGCCCCCTGCTCCGGCCTCGGCACATTACGCCGTAATCCCGATCTCAAATACCGGCAATCCGCCGATACCGTTGCTGCCCTGCAAGAGCAACAGGCCTCGATTCTTACCGAAGCTGCAAAACTTGTTAACGAAAAGGGCAGATTGGTTTACGCCACCTGCAGTATCCTACCCGAAGAAAACGAAATGCAGATTGCCCGTTTCTTAGAAAAACATCCGCAATGGCATGTTGTCGATTGCGCTGCCCTACTAAGTAACTATAAAATCGGGTTGGATACAGGTGTATACTTACGGTTGGATTCCGCCTGCCACCAAACTGACGGCTTCTTCGCCGCCGTATTGGAAAAAAGCAGTTGAGCGGATCCCCGCTACACGCTCCCCGCAACCCCTTACCATCTAGGAATACCTATGAGCATTCAAGAACAAATCAAAGAAGTCGTTACCACACACCGTGTCGTTTTATTCATGAAAGGCACCAAACAATTTCCCCAATGCGGTTTCTCTTCCCGTGCAGTACAAATCCTGCAAGCAGCCGGCTGTAACGACTTCGTTACCGTAAACGTATTGGAAAACGACGAAGTACGCCAAGGTATCAAAGAATACAGCGACTGGCCGACTATTCCGCAACTATATGTAAACGGCGAATTTATCGGCGGTTCCGACATCATGATGGAAATGTATGAAGCAGGCGAACTGCAAGATATTTTAAAAGCCTAAGCCCGAAAAACCTGCCGCAAGCAGGTTTTTTTACAGCTTGCATATTCACAAGCAAACTTGAAAAACATTATAATCCGTACCAAATTTTATTCATAATGCCGTCTGAAAATAACAGAGAAAGTCAGATTCATGAACATCACCATTATCGACCATCCATTGGTCAAACACAAACTCACCCTGATGCGTGAAGCCGATTGCAGCACTTACAAATTCCGTACCCTTACCAAAGAGCTTGCCCGTCTGATGGCTTATGAAGCCAGTCGTGATTTCGAAACCGAAACCTTTATCCTAGACGGCTGGTGCGGCGAACTCGAAGGATCGCGTATCAAAGGAAAAACACTGACCGTCGTACCGATTCTGCGTGCCGGCCTGGGCATGCTTGACGGTGTATTAGACTTGATTCCTACCGCTAAAATAAGCGTAGTCGGCCTGCAACGTGATGAAGAAACCCTTCAGCCGGTTCCATATTTTGAAAAACTGGTCGATAGCATGCAAGAGCGCCCGGCCTTGATCATTGACCCCATGCTGGCCACCGGCGGCTCAATGGTCGCCACCATCGACCTGCTCAAAAGTAAAGGCTGCCGCAACATCAAAGCATTGGTATTAGTAGCGGCACCTGAAGGGGTAAAACTGGTTAACGATGCCCATCCGGACGTTACCATCTACACGGCCGCCCTCGACAGCCACCTTAACGAACACGGCTACATCATCCCAGGTTTAGGCGATGCCGGCGATAAAATTTTCGGTACCCGCTAATTTGGTAAGGCCGTCTGAAAACTTTCAGACGGCCTGTAAATTTCTACCACCCTTACCCAAAACAGTACAATTATTTAAAATAAAAGGAAAACACATGAGCTTTCAAGAAAACCTCGCTACCCTTCCTTCCATCGACCATCTAAGCGGCCTGAATATCACCGACAATGCCGGGAATGTTATCCACCACATTCCCGCTGCTCCGGGCAAACTCGGTTCACTCAAACTATACAATGCTTTGGCTGAAAAATTTAGTAATACACTCAATGCGGAAGCAGCAGAATACGGCCTATCGCTTTTTGCCGAACACGTAGCGGATGCAGAAACCAACCCTGGCAAACACCCCAATATCGATTTACTGTTCAAAGTAAAACAAGAAAATCTAAACCTCACCCTAAAACCGGTCAACGCTTAAAATATCAAACCAAATACCTTTAAAATTCTCTACATCATACGGCAGGACAACGGCGGTTCATGCCGTATGAATTTTTATTAAAATCAAATTTATTCAACAGCTTATATCAAAATATTCCATAGCCATTATCCTAAATTGATTTCCCATAGCCGTATCTTTGCCAAAGCCTAACTGTATTTTAAAGCCAAAGTTCTATAATAAACTCAAATAAAAAGGCAGCTTGGACATTGAGCGCCACCCTGCATCACTCACCTCAGTATAAAGCTATTATGACATGCGATACATCATTGCCCGAATATTATTGCCGGCAGTCAGCATCATCTATATCGCTGTTTTTACCATCCTGATTGCAATACTTGCAATTCATTGGTTTGATTTTGATATTTGGCTGCGCCCTTTACCTCTAATGGTAACCCTGCTGCTGGCCGCTGCCACTTTGGCGGCATCCCCGCTTCTTCGCAGTTGCCGACGTTGGAGCCGGAAGCATTCAGAGAAATCGCAACATATGACAAATTATTAAAAATTTTTATACAAGGCCGTCTGAAAATATTTCAGACGGCCTTGTATAATAAAAAGCAACTTTCGTACTCCAATTTACCTTACTCCACAATAAAATCCAGCCCCCTAGGCAAATCCGTACAAACCTACCGAAAAGCTGTTTTTATCCGATTTTAGCAAGCTATAATCTCAGCTACACTTACCTTCCCATACCGCTCCTAGCTTTTAACATAAGATGCAGACCAGAAAAATCATCCATATCGATATGGACGCTTTCTACGCCTCGGTAGAACTGCGGGAACAACCGCATTTAAAAGGCAAACCGGTTGTCGTTGCTTGGGAAGGCCCCCGCTCCGTTATTTGTGCGGCTTCCTATGAGGCCCGCCAATTCGGCCTGCATTCCGCTATGTCTGTAAGCACTGCCAAACGGCTCTGCCCCCAAGCCATATATATTCCACCTAAGTTCGACCTTTATCGTGAAGCCTCCAAACAAATACACGATATTTTTGCCCGCTATACCCATCTCATTGAGCCGTTGTCTCTTGATGAAGCCTACCTCGACGTTACAAGCAACCTGCAAAATATCCCTTATGCCAGTGAGACGGCACGCCGTATCCGTACCGAAATATTCGAGACTACGGGGCTGACCGCTTCAGCCGGTATTGCCCCGAATAAATTTTTAGCCAAAATCGCTTCCGACTGGCGCAAGCCAAACGGCCAATTTGTTCTACCTCCGGAAAAAATAGAAGCATTTTTAGAAACCCTGCCTTTGGGCAAAATTCCAGGCGTAGGCAAAGTTACCTTAAAAAAAATGCACTCCCTTGGTCTGTTTACAGCGGGCGATCTCCGTAAAATAACACGCGGAGAGTTACTTCATCTCTTCGGTCGTTACGGTTACCGACTCTATGATTTGGTACGCGGCGAAGATCCGCGGCCGGTCAAACCCAACCGCGAGCGCCTGCAGATATCTACTGAAATTACCCTTCCGGAAGATTTATCTTTAACGGGCATCATGACTCACCTTCCTTACCTTACCCAAGATTTATGGCAACAAATCACCCGAAAACAGGTGCAGGCCCGCAGTATCACATTAAAACTCAAAACCACTGATTTCAGGGTGATTACCCGCTCCCATACTTATTCTTCGGTATTGCCCGACGCCGCAGCCCTTTATCAAGCCGCATACAAATTAGCAGGAAGAGTATCCTCCCCAGAAGATACCGCTTACCGCCTCATAGGCATCGGCGTAGGCCATCTTACTCCCAAAGGTTGCCAGCAAAGCTTATGGGATAATGAAGATTCTGTTAAAAATGTCAGTGAAATCCAAACCCCATCATAAAAAATAATAAATAAAAGATAATCAAAATAATGTTTTCATATTAAAAAACATTGCCGTATAGCTCAAAAATATATTCGCAAATCCAGCCAACTCATAAAAAAAGCCAAACGATTACAAAATAATATTGCCCCCTGCGGTAAATTTGGTATGATAAGCACCGTTAAGGCTCTTACTCTGGCTCGCTTTACAAATCATGCCATATGAATAATTTATAGCGGCATGCTACTGAAGCCATGGCGGTATTCTGCCTTATTCAAGCAGTATCCACGCATCAAACAGGCTGTTTCAAAGGTATTAAAAACTAATACTTCGTTAATAAACGTATTGTTCCAGCCCGCTTAACCACCACTAAATCATTCAGGAGAATTTAGGTATGAAATCACCCGTTCGTGTTGCCGTTACAGGTGCAGCCGGCCAAATCGGCTACGCTATTCTGTTCCGTATTGCCAGTGGCGAAATGTTGGGTAAAGACCAACCTGTCATCTTACAATTGCTCGACCTGCCTCAGGCTCAAAATGCCGTAAAAGGCGTCATGATGGAATTGCAAGACTGTGCATTCCCCCTGTTGGCCGGCATGTTCACTACCGATAATCCTGAAGAAGCTTTCAAAGATGCGCAAATCGCCATCTTGATCGGTTCTCGCCCACGCAGCAAAGGTATGGAACGTGCCGATTTGCTGCAGGCAAATGCCGAAATTTTCACCGTTCAGGGTGCCGCACTCAATAAAGTGGCGGACCGTAACGTGAAAGTATTGGTAGTCGGCAACCCTGCCAATACCAATGCTTATATCGCTATGAAATCAGCTCCGGATCTGCCCGCCAAAAACTTTACCGCCATGCTGCGCTTAGATCACAACCGTGCATTGAGCCAAATCGCGGAAAAAACCGGCAAAGCAGTGGCTGATATTGAAAAACTGTGCGTATGGGGCAACCACTCTCCTACCATGTATGCCGATTACCGTTTCGCCACCATTAACGGTGAAAGCGTAAAAGAAATGATCAACGATCAAGCATGGAATGCCGATGTATTCCTGCCGACCGTAGGCAAACGCGGTGCTGCTATTATTGAAGCCCGCGGCCTCTCTTCTGCCGCCTCTGCTGCAAATGCCGCTATCGATCATATCCGTGATTGGGTATTGGGTACCAACGGTAAATGGGTAACCATGGGCGTGCCTTCAGACGGCTCATACGGCATTCCCGAAGGTACTATGTTCGGTTTCCCGGTAACCTGCGAAAACGGTGAATACAAATTAGTAAAAGATTTGGAAATCGATGATTTCAGCCGTGAACGCATCAACGTTACATTAAATGAACTGGAAGAAGAAAAAGCCGGTGTTGCCCATCTGCTGAAATAATTTTTATCATATAGCCAAACAGCCCTGCCGATAATGATCGACAGGGCTGTTTTTCTTTAGGCAATTAAAAAACCAAGGCCGAGTGAATCAGCCTTGGTTTTTAAGCAGCCATTATATGCTTTTAAGCAAACGGATGCTGCAACACGATCGTTTCCTCTCGATCAGGACCGGTAGACACAATCGCAATCGGAGCACCGCAAACCTCTTCGATTCGCTTCAGATATGCTTTGGCATTTTCCGGCAACGCATCATAGCTTTTCACACCTACGGTTGATTCCGACCAACCCGGCAAAGTTTCGTAAATCGGTTTGCATGCTTCCACTGCATCCGCACCGAAAGGCAGAATGTCGGTTTTTTCACCGTTTGGCAACTCATAGCCTACACAAATTTGAATATTTTCGATACCGTCCATTACATCCAACTTGGTAATACACATACCTGAAATACCGTTTACTTGGATAGAGCGTTTCAAAGCAGCAGCATCAAACCAACCGCAACGACGGGCACGGCCTGTTACCGAACCGAATTCATTGCCTCGCTTGGCCAAACCGGCTCCCACCTCATCAAACAACTCGGTGGGAAAAGGACCAGAACCAACACGTGTGGTATACGCCTTAACGATACCCAGCACATAATTCAGCATTTGCGGCGGTACGCCTGCACCTGCTGCAGCCGCACCAGCCAAACAATTGGATGAAGTAACATAAGGATATGTGCCATAATCAATATCCAGCAAAGTACCCTGAGCACCTTCAAACAGTAACTTTTCACCTTTTTGATTTTTATCGTAAAGCGTACGCGATACATCTGCCAACATCGGCTTAATGCGTGGAGCGACTTTTTCGATGACGGCCATTACGTCTTCAAATTTTACCGGTTCGGCATCATGCAAATGTTGTAATTGGACATTGTAATAAGTCAATACCGATTCCAGCTTGGCTTTCAGTTTATCCATATCAAGTAAATCGACCATCCGAATAGAGCGGCGGGCAACTTTATCTTCATAAGCGGGGCCGATACCACGCCCGGTCGTACCGATTTTTCCAGCTCCGCGAGAAGCCTCTCGAGCTTGGTCAAGTGCAACGTGATACGGCAAAATAACGGTACAGGTCGGCGCAATTTTCAGACGGCCTTCTACATTTTTTACACCTGCCGCGTTCAATTCGTCGATTTCACCCAACAAAGCTTCCGGACTGACTACTACACCCGAACCAATAAAACAATCCAATTTTTCATGCAAAATTCCGCTTGGAATCAAACGCAAAATGGTTTTTTTACCGCCGACTACTAGAGTATGCCCTGCATTATGACCACCTTGGAAACGAACAACACCACTGGTTTCCTCTGCAAGCCAATCGACAATCTTACCCTTGCCCTCATCACCCCACTGGGCGCCGATTACAACAACATTTTTTACCATTTCAACACCTTAAATTTTTTAACCAACAATTAAACTACAATCCGTTTTAAGTATTCGGAACAACAACCCACTTGCCGTTTTCAGATGTCAAACGGTTTTTGACATCACTTGATGAGTTGGAAACGATACCGTAATCAATCACGACACAATGTCCCTCGGCACGCAGTTTCTCAATAGTTTCCCTTGCAGCCGCCATATCTTCTTTTGCTACGGCGATTACCGGCATACGCTCTCCGGGGGGTAACCGGCCGATAAAAGTTCGCAAGTCAAAACTAAAACCGGTTGCAGGACGTGCACGGCCGAAATATTCGCCCAAACCGTCATAACGTCCTCCACGGGCAACTGCATCATGGCATTCGTTTCCATAAGCGGCATATAAAAGGCCGGTATGATAGTTATCTACCCGCAATTCGGATAAATCAATATGAACATCTTGTGCAGGAAAGGCATCGCATACTGCTTTCAGATCATCCAGCGCTGCACCTACCGCAAACAAATCAGGCAAAAGAGCGCGCGCCTTATCCAATACCACACGATCACCATATAATGTCGGCAGTAACGTAAAAGCCTTCGCCCACATACCGTCTAGTTTCCAAGTGTTTACTTGGGCTTTAACTGCCTCGGCATCTTTATTTTGCATCAGTGACAACAGCTGCGCCGATTGTTGCTCATTTAATTCAGCCGCCCCTGCCAACGCACGGAAGACACCAATATGCCCGAGAGAAAGCATCAGAGCACCCACACGACCCACATTTAAACTTTTGAGCATCAGGTCGATCAGCTCGATATCAGCCTCAATGCCTTCCAAACCGTACAATTCGGCTCCCACCTGCCAAGGTTCTCGTGTACTTAAAAAGCCATCGGGACGCGCATGCAGTACTGTACCCGCATAACAAAGACGGTTGATACCGTTATTGGCAGAAAGTAAATGTGCGTCAATACGCGCCACTTGCGGAGTAATGTCTGCACGCATACCTAATTGGCGGCCGCTAAGCTGATCAACCACCCGAATGGTTTTCAACGACAAACCCGCATCGATATGAGTCAACAGCGAGTTACTGTATTCCATCATCGGCGGATGCACTAATTCATAACCATGCACACGAAATAAAGCCAACAGCTGCTCTTTTGCACTTTCCAACTCCCGTGCGGCAGAGGGCAGTATGTCGGCGATATGCTCGGGTAATTGCCAAGACTGCATTGAATCTCTTCCTGTAAACGAAATTGAGGGCTGTTTTGCTTAAGCACCGACCTGTCCGCCAAAAAACGAACCCGCACCAAATAGATGCTGAAAAATGTCGTATGTTCAAACTGAAACAGCCCCAAAAGGCACAATAAATTTGCCTATATTATTAAAACCAAACTTTAACATAAAAATACATATTGTGCCGACTGTTTTTGAGAAATTTATAACAAAGCACTACAAATATATCCCTACTGCGCCAAACAGCTTCGAATAGAACCGACCTTCCTCTTTAAAAAATGATGCGCCGTAAACACAATATCTTCAGTCAATCTTCAGTCAAATTTAAAGGCAACAAAGTAGCATAATAATTATAATAAAATCATACCGATAAGAAAAAACAATCACCTATCCCGCTATTGTTGACTAATTCACTCGGATATTCTAAAATCTCCAAACAATTAAAAACAACAACCGGCCTGAGATTTATGAAACTGACTACCAAAGGACGCTTCGCCGTTACAGCGATGATAGATTTGGCCATGCATGCGCAAAACGGCGCTGTCAAACTAAACGCCATCAGCGAACGGCAGCATATTTCGCTTTGCTATTTGGAGCAACTCTTTAGCAAATTGCGCCGCGCCCATTTGGTAGAGAGCGTGCGCGGCCCCGGCGGCGGTTATATTTTGGCTGCCGAAGCTTCCGAGATTAATGTCGCACAAATCATTGCCGCCGCCGAAGACACCCTAGACGCCACACAATGTAAAAGCCGCGCCAACTGCCATGAAGGCGCCCCATGCCTTACCCATGATTTGTGGGAAAATTTAAACAAAACCATCAATGATTATCTCAGCAGCGTGACCCTGCAAAGCATTTTAAACCAGCAAAGGCCGTCTGAAACCACCAAACATATTGTCACTTTCACCCATATTGATTGAAAGTCCCCAACAAACACATTCCACAGCGAATAAAACAAAGAAAGAACACTGCCATGACCGTACAAACCCCTATTTACCTCGACTATGCCGCCACCACTCCGGTAGACAAACGGGTAGCTGAAAAAATGATTCCTTATCTTACCGAACAATTCGGTAATCCTGCATCCAGCAGCCATAGCTTCGGCTGGACTGCTGAAGAAGCAGTAGAAAATGCCCGTGCGGAAATTGCCAAACTGATTCATGCCGACGCCAAAGAAATCGTATTTACCAGCGGCGCAACCGAATCCAACAATTTGGCGATTAAAGGTGCCGCTCATTTTTACCAAAGCAAAGGTAAGCATCTGATTACCGTTAAAACCGAGCACAAAGCGGTTTTGGACACCATGCGCGAACTGGAGCGCGAAGGATTCGAGGTTACCTATCTGGGCGTTCAAGAAAACGGCCTGTTGGATTTGGAAGAGCTGAAAGCGGCTATCCGCGAAGATACCATCCTGATCTCGGTAATGTGGGTAAACAACGAAATCGGTGTTATCCAAAATATTCCTGCCATCGGCGAAATCTGCCGTGAACGGAAAATCATTTTTCATGTTGACGCAGCGCAAGCCTGCGGTAAAACCCCGATTGACGTTGAAGAGGCGAAAGTAGATTTATTGTCAATGTCCGCACATAAAATCTACGGCCCCAAAGGTATTGGCGCATTATATGTACGCCGCAAACCCCGCGTTCGCTTAGAAGCGCAAATGCACGGCGGCGGTCATGAGCGAGGTTTCCGCTCCGGTACATTGCCTACCCATCAAATCGTCGGTATGGGCGAAGCCTTCCGCTTAGCCCGCGAAGAATTGGAACAAGACCGTGCCCATGCTTTGAAATTACGCGATATCTTCCTTAAAGGCATCGAAGGTATCGAAGAAGTGTATATCAACGGCGATATGGAACAACGCGTTCCCACCAATTTGAATGTAAGTTTCAATTTTGTTGAAGGTGAGAGCCTAATTATGGCAGTGAAAGAGTTGGCCGTATCCAGCGGTTCGGCTTGTACCTCCGCCTCACTCGAACCCTCTTACGTATTGCGCGCACTCGGCCGTAACGACGAGCTGGCACATTCATCATTGCGCATCACTTTCGGCCGCATGACTACCGAAGAAGAAGTACAATTTGCCGCCGAACTGATCAAATCAAAAATCGGCAAACTGCGCGAACTTTCACCTTTGTGGGAAATGTTTAAAGACGGTATCGACTTGAATACCGTAGAATGGGCTGCACATTAATATTACACCATCCGTAAAACATGCCGTCTGAAATTTACCCTTTGGCCGGCCAAACAAAAAATCTATCAAATTTTAAATAAGGAAACACACCATGGCCTATAGCGACAAAGTGATTGATCACTACGAAAATCCCCGCAATGTCGGATCATTCGATAAAAATGACGATAACGTCGGCACCGGCATGGTCGGCGCACCTGCTTGCGGCGACGTAATGAAACTGCAAATCAAAGTAAACGAAGCCGGCATTATCGAAGATGCAAAATTCAAAACTTACGGCTGTGGTTCTGCTATTGCTTCTTCTTCCTTAATTACCGAATGGGTAAAAGGCAAAAGCTTGGACGAAGCCATGGCGATTAAAAACAGTGAAATCGCAGAGGAACTGGAGCTACCTCCGGTAAAAGTACACTGCTCGATTTTAGCGGAAGATGCAATTAAAGCTGCAGTATCCGACTATAAAAAGAAAAAAGGTGAATAAGCTCGCAGGCTAAAAAGCCTGCCCGGCAAATTGCGGAGGATAGCTATCCTCCGCATACACCAATCCTTGCCCAATCAAGCCCTTTAAGCTGTATTTATAAAATAGTACATTGCAAGCTGATTTAGCAAAATTTGTCAATACGGTGTGTTTTAAATTTTCCCGATTAACTCCTCAAAAGCTAAAGAAAATCAAAAATGCCGTTTACTCTGGAAGAACAACGCGATTTATTGGCACAAAAAGGCATTGGGCCTACTATTTTGCAACGCTTGCAACAAATGGGGCTGGATAATCTTGAAGCCTTGGCTAATGCAGATATTGAGCATGTATTAGAGCAAGGTTCCCAAATAACCGGATCATCTTGTTGGAGAAACAGCCCGCAAGCATACAAAGCGATAAAAACGGCTATCGATTGGGCAAAACAACAGCTTCACCATGAAAACAATAAAAACCAAACCGTCTAAAAATTTTTAAATCATTATGATTTTCAAAGGATAAACCATGATTACCCTGACAGAAAATGCCGCCCAGCACATTCAAAGCTTTCTAACCAAACGTGGCAAAGGCGAAGGTATCCGCTTAGGCGTAAAAACCAGCGGCTGCTCAGGCATGGCCTATACGCTCGAATTTGCAGATGAAATCCAACCTGAAGACTTGGTGTTCGAAGGCCACGGTGTTAAAGTATTTGTAGATCCCAAAAGCCACGTTTACCTTGACGGTACCGAACTGGATTACACCAAAGAAGGTTTGCAAGAAGGCTTTAAATTCCAAAATCCGAACGTTAAAGACGAATGCGGCTGCGGTGAAAGCTTCCACGTTTGAAAACGAAGCGTCATTACTTTAATCTTTACAAAATAAACCCTGAAATCCAATACAGGCCGTCTGAAAATTTTCAGACGGCCTGATACAATAGCCATACTACCGATACCGACATCATGAGCATGAACCAATATTTCACACTTTTCCAACTGCCTGCCCAGTTTGATATTGATAGCACAGCCCTTGAAAATACATATCATGCCTTGGCGGCTAAATTTCATCCTGATAAGTTTTCCTCCGCATCAGTATTCGAACAAAAGCAAGCAATGATGATGTCATCAACAATCAACGAAGCCTACCGGATTTTAAAATCTCCCATTGATAGAGCCGCTTATTTACTGAAACAACATAATATTGATGCAGATGCTCCCGAACACACCGCCTTCGCCCCTGAATTCTTAATGCAACAGATGGAATGGCGAGAAGCCCTGGAAGATGCCCGTGCCGATCAGAATGAAACCGCCCTACTAAAACTTGATACCGAAATCAATAATGAGCAAAACAGTCTGTATCAAAAACTTGTCTCGGCTTTTACAGAGCAAAACTATGAAAATGCAGCAGTTTATGTTCGTCAAGGAAGATTCCTAAACAAATTGCGCCAAGAAATTCAGACGGCCTTACCCTAACTTAAATATATAGTTATCAAAATGCCGCCGGCAACAACAAATGTTTCGGCGGCATTTTAATGACTGAAATAGGTAAATCATCAAGCTACCAGCACTCCAACTAAATAACCTGCCAATGCGCCCGCCAACACCACCAACCAAACCGGAAGTTTGAAGCGCACCAGCACCCACAAAGCAAGAGCAAGCCATACGATATCAACGGCCGAACCAATCGTTTCAGTAAACACAGGCCGATATAAAGCAGCCAACAATAATCCCGTTACCGCCGCATTGACTGCTGTCAAAGCAGCCCGGGCCGTATCAGTTTCCCGCCACTTCTGCCAATATGGCAAAACACCGAATACGAGAAAAAACGAAGGTGCAAAAATGGCAACCACCGCAACCACCCCTCCCCATAAAGGCATTTGCGGCAAAGCGGCCACACCCAAAAATGCCGCCAGCGTAAATAATGGCCCCGGCACAGCCTGTGCCAAACCATAACCTGCTAAAAACCAATCTGCCGATAATTTACCTGTCGACACCAGCTCCGTTTGCAACATAGGCAGCACAACATGCCCGCCGCCAAACACACTTGCACCGACACGATAAAAAATATCGGCAATTTGCCAAACGCCCCCCAGCCAAACAGCAGCAGCATACAAAACCACCCCGCATAAACACAAGGTTGCCAGCCAGACCCATCCACGACTGCACACTCTCTTTTCAGACGGCCTTTTTTGCTCAGGCTGTCTAAACAATAACGCCCCCGCTAGCGCGGAAAATACAATCAACAGCCACTGCATCCATGCCGAGACAAAAACTGACATCAACACCGCAGCAATCAACATCACGGCAAATTTGGCTCTTGTATTACAGTTTTTTTGTCCCATCTGCCACAAGGCCTGAATCACAATAGCCATAGCCACAATTTTCAAACCATGCAACACCGTATCATTAAATAATCCCCCCTTTACCATACCTAAAGCAAACAGCAGCAAAATCAGCACCGAAGGCATAGTAAAACCCAACCAAGCGGCAAAAGCACCTGCGTATCCGCCCTTACGATACCCCAAAGCCAAGCCGACCTGACTGCTTGCAGGTCCGGGTAAAAACTGGCACAACGCTACCAAATCGGTATATTCCGCTTCATCCAGCCAACGGCGTTTTCGGACAAATTCTTCATGAAAATAAGCCAGATGTGCTATGGGGCCGCCGAAAGACGTACAGCCCAAACGCAAAAACACACTGAAAATCATCCACAATCGGCGGTATTGCTCTGCCAACATCATCATTTCCCTATAAACCGTCGTTTATACAATCAAGGTGGTAACAAATTACTGTCAAAATACGGCACAAGCAGTACAATAACGCTTTATGCCTATCAAATGGTGAAACTTACATGAAAATCAGTGCCCAATTCGATGCCGGTTCGATAACCGTTGTAGATTTGCAAAATCCTCAGAATATACGGCTTCGGCTCCGCCCCGACAACGCTTCAGACTTTGCCCAATGGTTTTACTTCCGCCTACAGGGAGCTGCCTACCAAAACTGCATTATGCACTTTGAAAACGCAGCATCTTCAGCCTATCCGGAAGGTTGGGAAGACTATCAGGCCTGTGCATCTTACGACCGCCAAAACTGGTTTCGCGTCCCCACCAAATATGAAAACGGCGTGCTGACTATTGAGCATACACCTCTGTCAAACAGCATTTACTACGCCTACTTCGAACCCTACTCCAGCGAACAGCACCTTAACCTACTAGGTGATGCCCAAGGCAGTGGCCTATGCCAAATCGATGATTTGGGCAGCACCGTGCAAGGGCGCGATATCAACCTGCTTACCATAGGCAACCAAGTCGAAAGCGATTTGAAAATTTGGATTACGGCTCGCCAACACCCGGGCGAAACCATGGCCGAATGGTTTGTAGAAGGCCTATTGGCCCGTCTGCTTGATCCGCAGGATCCGACTGCGCGCGCCCTACTCGACCAAGCCACTTTTTACATCGTTCCCAATATGAATCCAGACGGTTCGGCTTTAGGTAACTTGCGTACCAATGCCGCCGGCGCCAATCTAAACCGCGAATGGCTGTCTCCCAGCATCGAGAAAAGCCCGGAAGTATATTATGTCCGCAATAAAATGCGCGAAACCGGTGTAGACCTATTCCTCGATATCCATGGAGACGAGAGCATACCTTATATTTTCGTTGCCGGAACAGAAGGCGTGCCCAGTTACTCGCAACGCATTGCCGATTTGGAAACCCGTTTCAAAAACGCACTTCAAGCAGCCAGCCCGGATTTCCAAGACGAACACGGTTACCCGAAATCAAAGCCCGGCAAAGCCGACCTCAGCATGGCTACCTCATGGGTAGGCGAAGAATTTAAATGCTTGGCTTATACCTTGGAAATGCCTTTCAAAGACAACAACAATATCCCGGATGATGATTTCGGTTGGAACGGCCAGCGCTCACTACGATTAGGCGAAGCAACTCTTTCAGCTATCCTTAATACCTTACCCGCGTTACGCTAATCCAGTAAAGTAGCTATCAGACGGCCCGCTAACAACACAGCAGGCCGTCTGAAAATAAACCGCCTAAACTTAAGATTCTTTTAAGTCTTACTTGCTTTACTAGCAAAACAGCACTTTCAGCTGGCTTAACTCCTTTTGCAACCCCATCCGTCTGTCCTACTGAATGCATGTCGGCAACTTTTGAATGGTATAGTAAAAAAATTATGCGTATTTTATTGATTGAAGATGACCGTCATATCGGCGACGGCCTATACCATGGCCTTTTGAAACACGGCTTTATCGTTGACTGGTTTAAAGACGGCAAACATGGCCGCGATGCCTTGTCGGCAGCCCCCTACGATGCCGTCGTATTGGATTTGGGACTTCCCCATATCGACGGAATGGATATTTTGGCTCATTGGCGCGCCAATAAATCCGATACTCCCGTTTTAATCCTTACCGCCCGAGACGCACTACCTGACCGTTTGGCCGGATTAAACGCTGGAGCAGACGACTACCTCTGCAAGCCTTTTGCCCTAGATGAAGTTGCCGCCCGACTGCTGGCTCTTATCCGCCGCAGCCACGGCCGTGCCAGTAGTGCATTAACTTACGGCAATCTCAGCCTTGACACCACTGCAAAAAGCGCCACCCTACACGGTGCTCCACTTGTTCTGACACAGCGCGAATATATGCTACTTGAACTATTACTGTCACAACCGACTCATATCCATAGTCGTGCACAAATCGAAGACAAACTTTACGGTTGGGATCAAGAAGTCGAAAGCAACGCCGTAGAAGTACACATCCACCATTTACGCAAAAAAATCGGCAGCTGCTTCATTCAAACCCACCGCGGTTTGGGTTATAAAATCGGAGAGATGCCTTAAATGAGCCGTCCCGTAGCAACAATCAGTATCCGCCGCCGTCTCATCAGTTATTTGAGCGGCGGCCTCTTAGCATTATGGCTGGCGACTGCTGTCGGCAGTGCGGCCATAGCCATGCATGAAATCAATGAAATGGCCGATCATCAAATGAGCCAACTGGCTCGCTCACTACTACAACTATCCCGCCCGCTTAGCGAACAGGAAGAAAACAGCGTTATACGAGCCGGTTTGCCAGAAAACAGCTTTCATGAAGACCATAACAGCGGATTTGCTATCTGGAACAAACAAGGACATTTACTAACGGCCAATCTGCACGGTAAAGAAATTGAGTACCGACAAACAGAGGGATTCCATAACAACTATACCTTTTGGAAGGGCAACGCATGGCGTTACCTCTATCTTCATGATCCTCAAAGCGGACATACCGTTGCCGTATCTCAAAATTTGAAAGAACGTTTTGCCACACTAACTAATGCCTTATGGGTACAGTTAGGGCTATCTCTTATATTACTGCCTGCTTTACTTTGGCTGATTTCATACGGCATACGCAAAGGTTTGGAGCCTCTGGACGAACTGGCTCAAGAATTACAAGCACGCGATGCACAAAGTCTGCAAGCTGCATCCGAAAACGTACCTACCGAAACCCTACCGATGATACGGGCACTAAACGGCCTGTTGGAGCGCGTTTCCGCTACATTGGCAAGAGAACAACGCTTTACATCCGACGCTGCTCATGAACTACGCAGCCCTCTGGCTGCATTGAAAGTCCAAACGGAAGTACTGGCAATCAGTAATGATGAACATGAACAACAACATCATCTAAACCACATCCGCGAAAGTATAGACCGTGCCCATCGCCTGACAGAGCAACTCCTCATTCTGTCTCGTCTCGACCCTATGCAGGCTCTTCCTGATCCCATGCCTATAAACTGGCAGGAAACCGCCCATCAGGCACTTAAAAGCGTGAACCTCCAAGCCCGTGAAAAGCGCGTACAACTCAAGCTGGAATGCCCTTGCGGTTTTGAGAATGTCTGCCCGAAGGAAGGAAACCCGGTGCTATTGCAATTAATGATACGAAACCTCCTTGATAATGCCATCCGCTACAGCCCTGAAAACAGCAAAGTCAGCCTTGTTCTAAATCCTCACAGCATAGAAGTATGCGACGAAGGTTCCGGTATTGCCCAAGCAGATATGCCCCGTATTAGAGAGCGTTTTTTCCGACCGGCCGGGCAAAGCCAGCAAGGCAGCGGCTTAGGGCTTTCAATCGTAGAAAGCATTGCCGCATTACACGGCCTAAGGCTTTCATTAACCAACCTCCCGCAAAGAGGGCTCTGCGCCAACTTAATCAAAGCCGATTAAAAACATGCCGTCTGAAAATTTTCAGACGGCATATTTAAAATACGGAAAATCAAATATATGCTTATACGGCCGCATCCGAACGTTCGCCCGTACGGATACGTACGGCCTCCTCAACAGGTAGGATAAAAATCTTACCATCTCCGATTTTTCCGGAACGGGCAGCCTCTACAATTACTTCAACGGCATTCTCTACCTGATCATCGCTCAAAACCAATTCCAATTTAACCTTAGGCAAGAAATCGACGGCATATTCTGCCCCACGGTAAATTTCAGTGTGCCCTTTTTGGCGGCCAAACCCTTTCACCTCACTGACAGTCATGCCCGTAATACCGATTTCCGTTAAAGCTTCCCTTACATCGTCGAGCTTAAAGGGCTTGATAATAGCTTCGATTTTTTTCATGGCAGCTTTCCTTACGATATCAAAACAGATAGAAAATTGTTTGCAATTTATGCTGTTACGTTAACACAAAGAAAGCCCGAATTCAATTGCCAGACACCGAAAAATCCCAAGCAAAAAAGGCCGATTTCGCGTACAATCCAAATTCTTTCCAACCGCATTTGTGAGCCGAATTCCATGTCTGTCGTTTTGCCCTTACGCGGCGTTACTGCCTTATCCGATTTCCGTATTGAAAAACTCATACAAAAAGCCGCATCAGCCGGCTTACCGCACACCGAAATCAATAGCGAATACTGGTACTTTGTTAATAGTACCGATCCACTTGAAAAAGAAACCGTTGAAAAATTGCAGGCCCTACTGGCAGCCGAAAGCGTAAATACCACGCCTACCGCTTCAGACGGCCTGCATTTATTTTTGATCACGCCCCGCATCGGTACTATTTCACCCTGGGCTTCCAAAGCAACCGACATCGCACACAATTGCGGTTTATCATCCGTACTGCGTATCGAACGCGGCATGGCCGTATGGGTTTCAGGCCGTCTGAACGAATCTGAAAAACAACAATGGGCAGATCTGCTGCATGACCGCATGACCGAAAGCGTACTGCCCGATTTTCAAACCGCATCACGCCTGTTCAACCATCCCGAAGCACAAACCTTCGGTAGCATAAACGTATTGGAAAACGGCCGTGCGGCATTGGTCGAAGCCAACAGCAGCCTTGGTCTCGCACTTTCAGAAGATGAAATCGACTATCTGGTTGAAAACTACCGCGCCCTCAAGCGCAACCCCAGCGATGTTGAACTCATGATGTTTGCCCAAGCCAACTCCGAACACTGCCGCCATAAAATCTTCAATGCCGATTTCATCATCGACGGTGAAAAGCAACCCAAATCATTATTCGGCATGATTCGCGATACCCATAATGCCCACCCTGAAGGCACGGTAGTCGCCTATAAAGACAATTCTTCGGTTATCGAAGGCGCTACCATCGAACGTTTCTACCCAAGCGCAAACGAAAACCAAGCCTACCGCTTCCATGAAGAACCAACGCACATCATCATGAAAGTGGAAACGCACAACCACCCCACGGCTATCGCTCCTTTTGCCGGAGCAGCTACCGGTGCGGGCGGTGAAATCCGTGACGAAGGTGCGACCGGCAAAGGTTCCCGCCCCAAAGCAGGCTTAACGGGCTTTTCCGTCTCCAACCTGAATATCCCCGATGCTCCGCAGCCTTGGGAGCAATACAATCCGAACGAACCCGTTTACGGCAAGCCCGACCACATCAGCAGCGCACTCGATATCATGCTCGAAGGACCCATCGGAGGAGCTGCGTTCAACAACGAATTCGGCCGCCCTAATCTTTTGGGATACTTCCGCACTTTCGAAGAAGAGCATAACGGCCAGATTCGCGGCTACCACAAACCCATCATGATTGCCGGCGGCTTAGGCAACATCCAAGCGCAACAAACCCATAAAAACGAAATTCCCGAGGGTGCCCTGCTTATCCAACTCGGCGGCCCCGGTATGCTTATCGGTTTAGGCGGCGGCGCCGCATCCAGCATGGATACCGGTACTAACCATTCCGACTTAGACTTTAACTCGGTACAGCGCGGCAATCCCGAAATCGAACGCCGTGCCCAAGAAGTAATCGACCGCTGCTGGCAACTCGGCAGCAATAACCCGATTATCTCGATTCATGACGTCGGCGCGGGCGGCCTATCCAATGCCTTCCCCGAATTGGTGAACGATGCCGGTCGTGGAGCCGTATTCAAACTGCGCGATATTCCTCTGGAAGAGCACGGCCTTACCCCAATGCAAATTTGGTGTAACGAAGCCCAAGAACGTTATGTATTAGCCATCTTGGAAAAAGATTTGGAAGCCTTCCGTACTATCTGCGAACGCGAACGCTGCCCGTTTGCCGTAGTCGGCACTGCTACCGACGACGGCCACCTACAGGTACGTGATGATTTGTTCGACAACCATCCGGTTGATTTACCTTTGAATGTTCTGCTCGGAAAACCGCCCAAAACCACCCGCAGCGATAATAAAACCGCTGCTGCCGAACAAATATTCGATGCCGGACGTTATGACTTACGCGAATCGGCCTATCGTGTATTACGCTTGCCTACCGTTGCTTCGAAAAACTTCCTGATCACCATCGGCGACCGCAGCGTGGGCGGCCTGACCCACCGCGACCAAATGGTAGGACCATTCCAAACGCCCGTAGCCGATGCCGCTGTAACCATGATGGGGTTCAACACCTATAAGGGCGAAGCCATGAGTATGGGTGAGAAACCCACCGTCGCCTTATTCGATGCACCCGCTTCAGGCCGTATGGCCATTGGCGAGGCCATCACCAATATTGCTTCGGTTAATATCGGAAAAATCGGCAATATCAAACTTTCCGCCAACTGGATGGCTGCTTGCGGCAATCCCGGCGAAGACGAAAAACTTTACCGTACCGTAGAGGCTGTATCAGAAGCCTGCCAAGCACTCGGCCTGAGCATCCCCGTAGGTAAAGATTCATTGTCGATGAAAACCGTTTGGCAGGAAAACGGCGAACAAAAATCAGTTACCTCGCCGCTTTCTCTGATTATTTCGGCATTTGCCCCCGTGGCCGACGTACGCAAAACCATTACCCCGGAACTTAAAAACTACCCTGACAGCACCTTGTTTGCCATTGATTTAGGAAGAGGTCGCAGCCGCATGGGCGGCAGTGCGCTCAGCCAGGTATGGAAAAACATAGCGGGTACTGCCCCTGATTTAGATACGCCTTCTTTACTGACAAACTTTTACCGCGTTATCCAACAAATGGTTAGCGAAGGCAAATTACTGGCTTATCACGACCGCGGCGACGGCGGCCTTTTTGCCACTTTGGCCGAAATGAGTTTTGCCGCCCATCTCGGCCTGAATATCGATTTGGCTGAAATGATTGCCGAAACCAATGCCAATAGTGCCAACCACAAGTTACAAGATGCAGCTGCACGAACACTCTTTAACGAAGAATTGGGGGCTGTCATCCAAGTAGCTAACGAGCACATCACCGCTCTACAAACTGCCTTTGAAGAAGCCGGTATCAGCGAAACTTTACATGCAATCGGTACAATCAACCAAAGTGACCGCTTATTGATTCAAAACGGCAATACCGTTTTACTCAGCGAAAACCGCCTCGATCTGCAAAAAGCTTGGAGCGAAACCTCCTACCAGATGCAGCGTTTACGCGATAATCCGGCTTGTGCAGACAGTGAATTTGCCCTATTGGCAGATGATAAGCGCAGCACACTATTTACCAATCTCACTTTCGATACAACGGAAGACATTGCCGCACCATTTATCAACAGCGGTGCCAAACCCAAAATCGCCATACTGCGCGAACAAGGCGTTAACGGCCAAATTGAAATGGCCGCTGCATTTACCCGTGCAGGATTTGATGCCTATGATGTGCATATGAGCGATTTAATGGCCGGTCGTACCAACTTGGCAGACTTTAAAATGCTGGCTGCCTGCGGTGGTTTCAGTTACGGCGACGTTTTAGGTGCCGGTGAGGGTTGGGCAAAATCTATTTTGTTCCATCCCGCCTTGCGTGATATGTTCGCTGCCTTCTTCGACCGCTCCGATACCCTTACCCTTGGTGTCTGCAACGGCTGCCAGATGGTCAGCAACCTTGCCGAAATCATTCCCGGTACAACCGGCTGGCCGAAATTCAAACGCAATCTCAGCGAACAATTTGAAGCACGCTTGAGCATGGTGAATATTCCAAAATCACCCTCCCTGATCTTGGCAGAAATGGCCGGTTCCAGCCTGCCTGTAGTCGTTAGCCATGGCGAGGGTCGTGCCGATTTCAACCATCTGAGCGGCAACGTTTCAGATGGCCTGAATATCGCTTTACAATATGTAGACGGCCAAAACCAAATTACCGAGACCTATCCGCTTAACCCGAACGGCTCTCCACAGGGGATTGCCGGTGTTACAAATGCCGATGGACGCGTAACCATCATGATGCCGCATCCCGAACGTGTTTACCGTACGGCACAGATGAGCTGGACTCCGGAAAATTGGGGCGAGCTGTCAGGCTGGTACCGACTGTTTGCAGGAGCCCGTAAAGCTTTAGGCTAACTTTGCCCCCTAAAAAATGGCAGATTATTTCATCTGCCATTTTTCTTTTCTGCTTTGCTAGCGACAACAACTTCTTCTACCTTAACCATAGGCCGTCTGAAAACATAGTTTTTTTCAGACGGCCTATTTTCGTTATAGAAAATTTCCCGGCTTGGCTTTCATAGCTACCGACACAAAGATTAAAGCGCTTAAAAATTTATGCCCAATCTATCTTTACGACAGATAGTCAAATCTAAAAGCCAACCTTACACCCATTTCTACTAATCCGAAAATAACTCCGGCTCAAACAGATCCTTTTCCCTCAAAACCGTATGGCAATCAACTGTTATCGGCTCTCGCACACGGCAACAGCAAGGTAATATCTCATTAGGTCCGATAAAAGCCAGCGGCAATTCATCATAACTTACACTGCCGGAAACCAAGCGTATCCTGCACGAGCCACAATAGCCGCTACGGCATTGGTATTCCACTTCATGGCCGGTACGCTCTAAACCTTCCAGAAGTGTTTCTCCTGCTTGCAGTTCAAAAATTTTATCGCTGGTGGTGATTAAGGTCATACTCTTAGTCAAAACCCGACATTTGGTCTGCAAAGGCCAACCGGGTGAAGAAAAATATAATGTGTTTTTATCAAGCATCGTTTTCCTATACGATTCAGATGGTAAATACCGTCTTAAAAGATTATAAAAAAACGATGACGTTTTAATGAATCATTTGAATATAGCTTCAAGATCCGGGCTACATAAATTTTTATAAAAATAAAGGCCGTCTGAAAAGCTGCCGTAACCACAACTGTTTCAGACGGCCTGTTATTCAAAAAGTTTACAACTCAAAATCCCCTAAATCTTCTACTTTCACTTCGGCATCAATCTGCCCGATCAAATAAGAGCTGATTTCGACCTCTTGAGGGGCTACCTGCACATTATCGGAAGAAAGCCAAGCGTTGATCCACGGAATCGGATTTTGACTGGCTTTCTCAAAGGCCGGCTGTAAGCCTACTGCCTGCATACGCAGATTGGTAATGTATTCAACATATTGGCTGAGAATCTCTTTGTTCAAGCCGATCATCGAACCATCCTTAAATAAATATTCGGCCCACTCTTTTTCCTGCATCGCTGCGTTTTTAAATAACTCGAAACATTCGCCTTCGCATTCGGCGGCAATTTCCGCCATCTCAGGGTCATCTGCCCCGCTACGCATCAGATTCAACATGTGCTGCGTACCGGTTAAATGTAATGCTTCGTCACGGGCAATCAACTTAATAATCTTCGCATTGCCTTCCATCAACTCCCGCTCCGCAAAGGCAAACGAGCAGGCAAACGATACATAAAAGCGGATGGCTTCTAACACATTCACACACATCAAGCACAAATACAGTTTTTTCTTCAACTCGCGTAAGCTGATAGAAACCGTTTTACCGTTTACCTGATGCCGCCCTTCACCCAGCAAATTATAGTACTGGGTATATTCGATCAAATCATCGTAATAGCAGGCAATATCTTCCGCACGGCGGATGATATATTCATTATCAACAATATCGTCAAATACCACTGAAGGATCGTTCACGATATTGCGGATAATATGGGTGTAAGAACGGGAATGAATGGTCTCCGAAAAAGACCAAGTTTCAATCCAAGTTTCCAACTCCGGAATCGACACCAACGGCAGCAAACCGACATTAGGGCTACGTCCCTGAATCGAATCAAGCAGGGTTTGGTATTTCAAATTACTGATAAAAATGTGCCGTTCATGCTCGGGTAGATTTTGATAGTCGATACGGTCGCGCGATACATCTATTTCTTCCGGACGCCAAAAAAAAGATAATTGCTTTTCAATCAGCTTTTCAAAAATTTCGTATTTCTGTTGATCGTAACGTGCCACATTCACCGGCTGTCCGAAAAACATCGGCTCCAGCAATGCATTATTTTTTTCTTTACTGAAAGTGCTGTATGACATAACTAAATGTTCGCAGGACATGATTTATCCAATTCAAATCTTTTAGAGGTATAACTTATTTACTTTTATATTCAAATATAGTTGCGCTCCCTTCTTTATTAGTATGAGAAACCTTAATACTTTGTGCTCTATATACAATAAAGATTATTAAAGCTAAAAAGCCCATAAAAAAGAAGGCAGACAACCAAGAATGATCAAATATTTTTTGCATAAATATTTTTATAAAAATAACAAATTACATATGCAAATAAAGCTTTGAGTAACTGAGAAACCAGAGCTCTAGATAAGACAAGCCAAGGCTTCCTAATCCTTTGAAGCCTTATTCACACACCCGAACAACTTGATTTCTAATTAAATCTTACACGCACCACCCGCACAACCGTCATCCTGCAGGTCGGTTTGGGTATCGTTGGCACCGTCGCGGGTATTGTGGTAATACAAGGTTTTCACACCGTATTTATATGCGGTGAGCAAGTCTTTCAGCATCTGTTTCATCGGCACGCGGCCGCCCTCAAAACGCTGGGGATCGTAGCTGGTATTGGCGGAAATCGCTTGGTCGACAAATTTCTGCATAATACCCACCAAATGCAGGTAACCATCATTACCCGGCATTTGCCATAACAACTCATAAGCATTACGCAAACGCTCAAATTCAGGTACCACTTGTTTCAAAATACCGTCTTTGGATGCTTTCACAGATACCAAGCCGCGCGGCGGTTCAATACCGTTGGTTGCATTAGCAATCTGAGAACTGGTTTCAGACGGCATCAGTGCAGTCAACGTAGAATTACGCAATCCGTATTTCACGATATCGGCACGCAGGCTCTCCCAATCTAGCTGTAAAGGCTCTTGGCAAATAGTGTCCAAGTCTTTTTTGTAGGTATCAATTGGCAGTTTGCCTTGGGCATAGGTAGTTTCGTGAAACAGTGGGCAAGCTCCATATTCTTTTGCCAGTTGAACAGATGCTTTCAACAAATAGTATTGGATTGCTTCAAAAGTACGGTGGGTTAGGCCCAATGCAGAACCATCGCTGTATCGAGCACCGTTTTTCGCCAAATAGTAAGCATAGTTGATTACACCAATACCCAAAGTACGGCGGTTCATGGTTGCGATACGGGCAGCCTTAATCGGATAATCTTGATAATCAAGCAAGGCATCCAATGCACGCACCGCCAAATCGGATAAGTCTTCCAACTCATCCAAACTTTCCAGTGCACCCAAATTGAAGGCAGATAAAGTACACAGGGCAATCTCGCCGTTCTCATCGTTAATATCGTTCAAAGGCTTGGTCGGCAAGGCGATTTCTAAGCACAAATTAGACTGGCGGACAGGTGCGACGCGCGGATCAAACGGGCTATGGGTATTACAGTGATCGACGTTTTGAATATAGATACGGCCTGTTCCCGCGCGCTCTTGCATGAGGATAGAAAAAAGCTCGGTTGCCGGCACCACACGTTTACGAATATTCGGATCTTGCTCATATTTTGTATACAGGCGCTCGAATTCGTCTTGGTCAGCAAAGAAAGCATCATACAAACCGGGTACTTCTTGCGGTGAGAACAATGCAATATCGCCACCTTTAATCAAACGGGTATAAAGCAGGCGGTTGATTTGTACGCCATAATCCAATTGGCGCACACGGTTATCTTCTACACCCCGGTTATTTTTCAGTACCAGCAAACTCTCAACTTCAATATGCCAAAGCGGATAAAACAAAGTAGCTGCCCCGCCTCGCACCCCGCCTTGCGAGCATGACTTAACTGCCGCCTGAAACATTTTGAAAAACGGAATACAACCGGTATGTTGCGCCTCTCCGCCGCGGATTTCGCTACCCAAGCCGCGGATGCGTCCGGCATTGATACCGATACCGGCACGTTGGGAAACATATTTTACAATGGCACTGGTAGTGGCATTGATACTGTCTAAGCTATCGTCGCACTCAATCAGTACGCAGCTGGAGAATTGGCGGGTCGGTGTGCGAACTCCCGACATAATCGGTGTGGGTAGAGAAATTTTAAATAAGCTGGTGGCGTCGTAAAATTTCTTCACATAGCTCAAGCGGGTTTCTTTCGGATATTTGGCAAAGAGACACATAGCCACCAAGATGTAAAGAAACTGCGGAGTTTCATAAATCTCACGGGTGACCCGGTTCTGTACCAGATATTTACCTTCCAGCTGTTTGACTGCACCATAGGAAAACGACATATCGCGCTCATGGTCAATATAGTCATTGAGATCATTAAATTCTTCGCGACTATAGTCCTCCAACAAATGACGATCGTATTTTCCCGCCTCAACCAACTTCACCACATGTTCATAAAGATGAGGCGGCTCAAATTGGCCATAGGCAATTTTACGCAAATGGAAAATGGCCAATCGGGCGGCCAAATATTGGTAATCGGGTGTTTCTTGAGAAATCAAATCGGCCGCCGCTTTGATAATGGTTTCGTGAATATCATCGGTACGGATGCCGTTGTAGAATTGAATATGTGACTTCAATTCCACCTGTGATACGGATACATTATTCAACCCCTCTGCCGCCCAAGTAATTACACGATGGATTTTATCGAGATTAATATCCTCCAAACGCCCGTCACGTTTGGTTACTTTAAGGTTGGCGGCTGCATTCATAACAAATTTCCGACTGAGGTTAAAACACAAGATACAGTAGTATCACAAGAGACAGACCACAATATAAAGTAATTTCAGACGGCCTGCCAGTCTTGACAAGATACGAAAAAAATACTCTCTTCGTTTGAGCTTTTTCATGCTTAATAGCATAAGTCCTTGCATGCTCAATGCTTGCAGATTGCCAGCTTTGCTTTAGCCGTTTTCTCATTTAAAAGTTAAGAATTGTAAACACTCTAAAGTGCAACAGAAATAGCCTTTACTCATTGAGGCTATTTCCAATACCAAAAACAAAAATACCTTACCGTTAAGTAAGGTATTTTTGTTTACACTCAACACAAGTTGTTTTTATTCTGCCGGCTGTGTGGTTTCTACTTGAACCGGTGCAGCCTGCTGCTGGCGGTTTTCATGCTGAAGGCTTACCGCTCGTGCCGGCACGATGGTAGAAATAGCATGCTTATAAACCATTTGGGTAACTGATGTGTTGCGTAATAAAACCACATATTGGTCAAAAGATTCTACTTGGCCTTGCAGTTTGATACCGTTTACCAAGTAAATCGATACCGGCACATGCTCTTTGCGCAAAGCATTCAAGAAAGGATCTTGTAACATTTGTCCTTTAGCGGTCATTTTATACTCCGTTATTATGTTTTAAAAGTTTCGGGAAATTGCCGTCTGATTGTAGCCTTGAATGCGAATTTTTACCAACACTTTTATAGTGCATTTTGCAAACATTTATGATTATCCTCAACTATAAACGAGGTTTGCAGATATGGCCGGCTAATAGGCTTATAGCACCCGGGGCGTATTTTTCCAAATACATACCACAATTTCCAAAGGCAATATGGCACTATAAAAGCCGATGGTTGACTACATTTTTTTAAATTAACGACATAAACACAGCAGTCGCTTATGTCAGAAAGCTATGCCGTCTGAAAGTTCCTGATTTCAGACGGCATAGTTAACTATTTTTTAGCCTGTAATTTTTTTATGCTGACTTTATTTTTCTTTTTAAAACGGCTCTTCTCTTCTTTACGCCCTTCACGCTTTTCGATACGGTTGCTTAAAGCCACCCGACGCAAAGGTTTTTTCTTAGGCTTATCGGCTGCTTCTTCATATGGGTTTTCCGAAACATTGTACTGAATACGCAAAGGCGTACCTTGCAGATTAAAGGCTTTACGGAAAGTCTGTGTCAGATAGCGCGTATATGCATCTGAAATATGCTGTAAAGAGTTACCGTGGACTACAATTACCGGAGGATTCATACCACCTTGGTGTGCATAGCGCATTTTCGGGCGTACCAAGCCAGCTCTCGGCGGTTGCTGGCGTTCCAGCGCACTTTGCAATACTCTGGTAATTTTCGGCGTGGGCATTTTAATCATTGCCGCATCATACGCAGCTTGAATGCTGCCGAATAGGCCGTCAATTCCCCTCTCCTTCAAAGCAGAAATATAATGGAACTTGGCAAAATCCAAGAAATACAGCTTGCGGGCAATATCACGCTTTACTTGGTTTTTCCGATCCTCATCAATATCATCCCACTTATTGACGGCAACTACCAAAGCACGCCCTGCCTCCAGCGCAAAACCGGCAATAGTCGCATCTTGGTCAGCAATGTCCTGCTGCGCATCCAGTACCAATACGGCTACATTAGCAGCTTCGATAGCTTGCATAGCCTTGATTACAGAAAACTTTTCTACTGCCTCTTCTACTTTGCCGCGACGACGAACGCCTGCCGTATCAATAATGGTAAACGGCTTTCCCTCTCGTTCAAAATCAATATGGATACTGTCACGCGTCGTACCCGCCATATCGAAAGCAATCACACGCTCTTCGCCTAAAATGGCATTTACTAAAGTCGACTTACCTACATTCGGCCTGCCAATAACGGCAAATACCGGATGCTTGGCGGCTTCAACTTCCTCTTCGACGTCAGGAAAGTGTTCTAATACATCTTCTATCAAATGATAAACACCATCTCCATGCGCCCCTGAAATCACAACAGGCTCACCTAAAGCCAGTTCATAAAACTCAGAAGCCAGCACGGCACGATTGGCCCCTTCTCCTTTGTTAACAGCTAGGAAAACCGGCCGAGGGCTTTGACGGAGGCGATCGGCAATAATTTTATCTTGCGGTGTCAGTCCGTTACGACCGTCTACCAAAAAGATAACGGCATCTGCCTCATCAATTGCCTGTAAAGTATGCTTGGCCATCTCATGCAGAATACCACTGTCAACAACCGGTTCGAAACCACCCGTATCAACAACCAAATAAGGTTTACTGCCTATACGACCATGCCCGTAATGTCGGTCGCGGGTCAAACCGGGCATGTCGGCAACCAATGCATCTTTTGTTCGGGTTAAACGGTTAAATAATGTCGATTTACCGACATTCGGACGGCCTACTAAGGCAATAGTGGGTTTCATAATATTCTCAACGTATGAATTCAGGTTAAAACACAACGGGCTTGCATGAGATGATCTCTTTGCAAGCCTGTTATGCACTCCTTTGAGCAATACACTGTCTTTACAGTAATACCACAGGAAAATTATTTAAATTGGTCAGCTTTAAGTTGCAATAATTCTCGGTTTGGAGCTTCTTTAGGCAACTTTGTTAATGCCTGTTCGTAAGCCTCCAAAGCTTCTTTATTTTTACCTTGCGCAGCATAAACATCACCTTTGGTTTCCAAAAAGAGCGATATAAACGCCTCATCCACCGGTATATTTAATGTTGCCAATGCTTCGGTATATTTTTTCTCTTGTAACTGCACAACGGCTAAACGTTGTGCGGCAATAGCTTGAACCAAAGGAGCTTTTTGATTTTTCAATACCCAATTTAAATGATTACTTGCCGCATCATAGCGGCCTTTATCAAATTCAGCGGCTGCCACCATTAGGGTTGCCTGTGCTGCCGAAATACTGGCCGGATAATTTTGCTGAAGCTGCTGTAAATCGGCATTAATGGCTTGTTCATCACCTTTATTTTGAGCTTTTTCCACCAGCCCAGCCATTACTGCCGCCGCTTCCTGATTTTGGTTAAACTGATGGCGTTGATACATTACATAGGAAAAATAAGCCAACGCAGCCAATACTAATGCTGCAAACAGCCACCGCCCCCAGCTTTTCCAAAAATATTTGAAGTTCTCAAGTTCCTCTTGATCTTGGATATGAGTTGCCATTTACGCCTGTTTCCATCCTTGTAAAGTATTAATCAAATCTGCCGAGGCAATAGTAACTTGCCCTCTTTCGCCCCGCATATCTTTTAGTGTAACGGTATCTGTAGCCAATTCATCCCCGGCTACAATTAATGCGAAACGAGTTCCGCTGGCATCCGCCTTTTTCATCTGTGCTTTCAAGCTCTGGCTTCCACAATGCTGAATTACATCAAAACCTGCAGCACGTAACTTTTGTGCATACCGCATTACTTGCAAGGCAGCACCATCACCCTGATATATGGCATAAATATCTGCTGCCGCATCTACTTGCAAACTACCAAATTCTTTCACTAGCAAAAGCAAACGTTCTACACCCATAGCGAATCCGATAGAAGGTGCAGATTTTCCGCCCAACTCTTCAATCAAACCGTCATAACGGCCGCCTCCGCATACTGTCGCTTGTGCGCCTAGTTTGTCTGTTGTCCACTCAAAAACGGTTTGGTTGTAATAATCCAAGCCTCGAACCAAACGGGGATTTTCATAATAGTCGACCCCCAAGCCGTCAAGAAATTTTTTGAAGCCTTCATAGTGCGCACGAGATGCCTCGCCTAAATAATCACTCAAGCGGGGGGCTTCATCTGCCATTTTTTGCAGCGCCGGATTTTTAGTATCCAATACGCGCAAAGGGTTTGTATACATTCTGCGTTTGCTGTCTTCATCCAGAATGGCTTCATGCTGCTCAAGATATGCTACTAACGCCTCTCTGTGGACAGACCTTTCCTCCCTGTTCCCTAAGCTGTTAATTTCCAATTTAAGTAAATCGGAAATACCAAGCTCCCACCATAAATCTGCACACATGGCGATAATCTCAGCATCAATATCAGGGCCTTCATAACCTAGGGCTTCGATACCTACCTGATGAAATTGGCGATAACGCCCTTTTTGAGGACGCTCTCGGCGGAACATCGGTCCCATATACCAAAGCTTCATAGGACCGTTATACAGCAGATTATGCTCAACGACCGCACGCAAACATGATGCCGTGCCTTCGGGGCGCAATGTCAAACTTAGCTTGTCGTTAGAATCGGAAAACGTATACATTTCCTTTCCTACAACATCAGTTTCTTCGCCTATTGAGCGGACAAACAATCCTGTTTGCTCTACGATAGGTGTACGAATTTGGTTGTAACCGTAGCGCCGTGTCCAATTATTCACGGTCATTTCGAATTTCTGCCACAAAGCAGCGGTTAATTTAAAATCTTTCTGCTCCACCGGCAGTAAATCATTCATGCCTTTTACAGCTTGGATTTTTTTTCCCATATCACACTATCTTTAATCTTTAATAAATCTATGTCTGAGGCCGTCTGAAAGCATAAACAGCTTCAGACGGCCTTCCAGTATTACATATTAAGAAGACTGAATCGGAATGACACGTTTAGTTGAGCGTTTCGCTCCGCCTTCTCCGTAATTGGTTTCCACATACTCTTGTACGATGGCTAAAAATTCTTCGGCCATATTATCGCCCTTGAGTGTAACTTTTCGCTCACCATCCACATAAACAGGGGCAACCGGGGTTTCCCCTGTACCTGGCAGGCTGATACCGATATCGGCTAATTTACTTTCACCCGGGCCGTTTACCACGCACCCCATTACAGCAACATTCAAACTTTCCACACCCGGATACTGCCAACGCCATACCGACATTTGTTCCCGTAAATAATGCTGGATGTCACGAGCCAACTCTTGGAATACCGTGCTGGTCGTGCGTCCGCAACCCGGACAGGCAGTTACCATCGGTGTAAATGAGCGCAAACCCATTGTTTGCAGAATTTCTTGCGCTACCACAACTTCTTGCGTGCGAGAGCTACCCGGTTCCGGTGTTAGCGAAATGCGGATAGTATCGCCTATGCCTTCTTGCAATAAAACCGCCAATGCCGCAGTCGAAGCAACAATACCTTTACTGCCCATACCGGCTTCAGTCAGGCCCAAGTGCAACGGGAAACGACAACGCGCCCCCAAATCACGATAAACTTGGATCAAATCCTGTACAGAGCTTACTTTACAAGACAAAATAATTTTGTTCTCAGGCAAGCCTAAATCAATGGCTTTTTGTGCCGACTCAAGCGCTGATACGATGAGTGCCTCTTTCATCACCTCATCGGGGCTTTTGGGGTTTGCCGAAGCCAAATTGGCATCCATCATTCTCTTGGCCAAACTCTGATCCAGCGAGCCCCAGTTAACCCCAATACGGACTGCTTTATTGTGTTCGGCAGCGGTACGAATCATATAAGCAAATTTCTCATCGCCTTTCGCACCTTTACCGACATTGCCTGGATTAATCCGGTATTTTGACAGAGCTTTTGCACAATCAGGAAACTCTGCAAGCAAACGCTCACCGTTAAAGTGAAAATCCCCAATTAACGGTGTTTGGCATCCCATATCATCCAAACGCTGGCGTATTTCTGCTACTTTGGAAGCAGCCTCCGGACTATTGACTGTAATACGTACCATTTCGGAACCGGCATCACTTAAAGCCTTTACTTGCTCTGCCGTACCGGCCGCATCGGCAGTATCCGTATTGGTCATCGATTGTACTACGACCGGAGATTCAGAACCTACGGTAATGTGATCAACTTCTACCTGATAAGTGGCACGGCGAGATGGCATAGTACTCATTACGGTTTACTGTCCTGCTTTGAATGAAGAAGTTTTCTTAGTCACCATATGCTGACCTACATTAATATCGTTACCGCCATAATTGGCACTTGCGCCAACTGCATAACCAATCCATACATCATAAGGCGCACCGCCTTGGAAACGGTGTTCGCTACCGGCTGGGACAATACGGTTAATAACAAATTGCCCATTTTTATCTTTAATTACCAAATTCGAACGGTAACGCACCTTTACGACCAACTCATTTGATGCAATCGTACCGACTTCGGCTACCGCTGATGCCGATGACACAGATTCAGAGGCTGCTGATGCAGTAGTTGCAGAAGCAGCTGCAGGCGCAGCTACCGAAGCACTCTCTTCACTTGCCATGGCAACTACAGAAACATTGCTAGCTTTCAGATTTGGTTCTGCAACCTCTCCTAAGCCCACTTGGCTTTCAGTAGCCTGTTTTGCACTTTCCGCCTGTGATTTGCTTTGCCATGCATAAATACCGCCGGCAATCGCCACAACTCCCAATAGACCAATAACCCATGCAGGAAAAGGCTTTTTCACAGTTGTTTGTTGATAATTCAGGCCGTCTGAATTTTTTTCACGCTGTACGGCATAAGTATTGCTGCGAGCTTGCGGCATAATGCGGTCCAGATAGCCGGCCACCTCTTGGTCATCCAACTCTAAAAACCGACCATAAGTACGCAAAAAACCTCGTACAAATACAAGTTCTGGCAAACCTTCATAATTTCCGCTCTCCAATCCTTCGATTTGGCGGGCCGGTAATTTCAGGCGCTCAGCCACTTCTCCAATTGAAAAACCACGCTTTTCACGGGCATTTTTCAATTTCTGCCCCAATTCTTGTGCCGCGTTACCCGACAGCTGTTCGTTTTGTTGTTGGTTATCAGTCATTACAAACGTCCTGTTGTAATCATTTGAAGTTCTTCGGTATAAGGATAATTCGCACGCAATTGTGCTTCGTACTCATATGCTGCTTGAATATTACCTAACGCACGGGACAGCCGCCATCCCAGCAATAAATCATCTGCCGACAACATATCCACTTTGCTTTGATATTGTCTGAAATAATAATCCGCATCGCTAAGCTGCCCTGCTAAATATTTTGTACGGGCCAATTCTTTGATTGCCGGATAAAAGCGCGGCTCAGTAGCCAATGCTCTTTCCAAATATGCCTCAGATAAAGAATATTGGCCGGTTTTAGCACTGCATATCCCTTTATTCAGGTAAGCAACATAAGGGTTGGGATAGGTTGGATCGGCAAGAGCCTTATCAAAATAAGGTATCGCTTCAGACGGCCTATTTTGCATACTGCATAAAAACCAACCATAATTGTTATTGGCTTCTGCACTATTTGGGTTTAAATCTAAAACTTTCAGAAAGCTTTCTTGAGCTTTATCAGAGACTTTTAAGTATTGATAAATTTGTGCCCGTACTAACCAAGCATTCGCATTACGGCTATCAGATGCCAAGGCCTCGTCAATACTTTTTATAGCTTGGCGGTAGTCTTGTGCCCTCATATACTCAACCGACAGCTGGGTTTTAATATTTGAAACCTGCAAAGCCCGCTCTTTAGCACTAGGCTTGGAAGAACCACTACTCGCACAAGCGCTCAAGAGTACCGCTAATAACAAAGGCTGCCAGAATTTCAATCTCATGATCTTACCCTTTTTGATCTACAATCAACTGCTGCCATTTCTGCTGCCTGCGGGTTTTATCCTGCACTTGGCCAGCCAACTGACCACAAGCGGCATCAATATCATCTCCGCGTGTTTTACGTACCGTCACCACAAAACCCGCTTGCTGCAATATATCTTTAAAAATCCGGATATTCTCATTACTGGAGCGTTCATAACCCGAATTAGGAAATGGATTAAAAGGAATTAGATTAAATTTACACGGTACATCTTTAACCAAATCAATCAACTCATAAGCATGCTTAGCTAAGTCATTTACCCCGTCAAGCATAACATATTCAAATGTAATAAAGTCACGGGGAGCTTTTACCAAATACCGTTGGCAAGCTGCCATCAATTCTTTTAAAGGGTATTTTTTATTTAGTGGAACAATAGTATCACGTACAGCATCGTTAGAAGCATGCAGAGATACAGCTAAGGCTACCGGCATCACTTCTTTCAGACGATCCATCTGAGGCACCATTCCTGAAGTGGAAACCGTTACCCTACGGCGCGAAAGCCCGTAACCATGGTCATCTAACATAATGCTTAATGCGGTGACAACGTTATCAAAATTTGCCAACGGCTCACCCATCCCCATCATGACGACATTAGAAATTACACGTTCATTTTTTGGAGTAACCCCCATAGCCTTATTGGCCCACCAAAGCTGACCGATAATTTCAGAAGCTGTCAGGTTACGGTTAAAACCTTGGCGGCCCGTCGAACAGAATGTACATTCCAATGCACAACCTACCTGAGAGGAGATACATAAAGTGCCGCGCTCGGCCTCCGGGATAAATACCGTTTCTACGCCATTTCCTGTGCCCACATCCAGCAACCATTTGCGCGTGCCGTCTGAAGATTCTTGTGACATCATTAACTCAGGCACTTGAATACAAGCTTCCGCATTTAACTTGGTACGCAGAGATTTTGCCAAATCAGTCATCTCATCAAAATCAGATGCACCCGATTGATGCATCCAACGCATAACCTGTTTAGCACGAAAAGGTTTCTCTCCCATTTGAGAGAAGTGTTCCGTCAGACCGTTTAAATCAAAATTCAGGAGATTGGTTTTCATGTAATTCTTGTAATAATTCTCGCCATATCAGTCAGGGTAAATATTGAAATATTCAATATATCGAAAATACCCGACCGCTTGACTAAAAGCAGGTATTCAGATTAAACACCACCTCACCGCATTGTACTGAATTCACAAGAAAACACCAACAAAGAAGCAAAGTGGCTTTAATTTAAAAACCTTCAGGCTGCCTTGATTAAATCAAGACAGCCTTGCAAGATATTTAAGAGCATTTAGCGTGCACAAATCTCACTTTGGCTGAAGAAGTAAGCGATTTCAATAGCTGCATTCTCCAAACTGTCTGAGCCGTGAACGGCATTCGCATCGATTGACTCTGCAAAATCAGCACGAATAGTACCGGCAGCAGCTTCTTTCGGGTTGGTTGCACCCATCAATTCACGATTTTTAGCAACAGCATTTTCACCTTCAAGCACTTGAATCATAACCGGACCACTAGTCATGAAAGCAACCAAGTCATTAAAGAAGGGGCGCTCTTTGTGTACGGCATAGAAAGCTTGAGCTTCTTTTTCACTTAAGTGTTTCATTTTTGCAGCAACAACACGCAAGCCATTCTCTTCAAAACGGCTGTAAATCTGACCGATAACATTCTTTGCTACCGCATCGGGTTTGATAATCGAAATGGTACGTTCAATCGCCATTTACCTACTCCTCAAATAAAATATGACTATTAATTAATACGGCGCTGTATTCTATCAAGATTTCTGTATTTTTTGTGAGTTGTTTGCAGATTTTTTATCCATTCCCAACGTAAGGTGCGGTAAAGACAAATACTCTTGCGACTGCATTTCTACAATCCGGCTAACCGTACGCACAAATTCATTAGCAAAATCACCTTCAACATAAATTTCTTCGGCAGCCACCTCGCTAGTTGCACACAGTTTTACTCGAAAATCGTATAAGACATCGATAAGCCAAGTAAGACGGCGAGCTTCCGCACGCTGGGATTCATCCATTTTCTCAATACCAGACAAAAATACCATTTCGTAATTCTCGGCCAGATACAGATAATCAGCCTGAGAACGAGGGCCGAAACATAATGCACGAAAGTCAAACCAAATGGCTTTTTCACTACGCGCATTACACATGATATCCCGATCAAGTATGGTCACGACATGAGGTTTTTTACTTACTCCGCCGCTTACACCTTTAAAAAGCTCAGCCAGCTTTTGCTCCGCCTCCAATGAAGCCGGCACATAAAATACCTCTGCAGGTCTTAAAGTACGTAAGCGGTAATCTTCACCCCCATCCACATTTAGTACAGTTAGTTTTTCCTCCAACAGAGCGATTGTTGGCAAGAAACTACTGCGATTTTGCCCCTGAGGATATAATTCCGAAGGTGCGTAGTTTGAAGTAGCAACCAACACTACCCCCTCATCAAATAAATTCTCTAGCAAACGGCCCAAGATCATAGCATCAGCGATATCGCTAACATGGAATTCATCAAAACACAATACTCGGGTTTCTCGTGCGATTTCCTTTGCCACCGCCTTCAAAGGATTAGGCTCGCTTTTTAACACCTTCATACGCTGGTGAACTTCTGCCATAAAAGCATGAAAATGAACTCGCCGCTTACGCCGATACGGTAGGCAGCCATAAAAAACATCCATTAAGAAACTTTTACCACGCCCTACACCTCCGTAAAAATAAAGGCCTTTAGGCAATTGTGGAGAACGTAAACTCCGTCCTAAAAAACGGTTGCGCTTACGCTTGAAAAGCATAAGCTCAGTCCACAATTTATCTAGGTGTTCTATAGCTTTGGCTTGAGCTGCATCTTTGATAAAAGCAGGTTGTTCCGAAGCAGATTGGTACCAAGTCAACGGACTGTGATTGACAAAATCCGGTGGGGTAAAACGGTTTTCATTATTATTCATATCAACCATTCGTTACAGAAATCAAATGGTCATTATAAAGTATTTCAGACGGCATGAAGTCTATTGCTTACTATTTTTTCAACAATGAAGAATTACTCTCTTTTTAATAAAATTTTCGCAATACAAAAACGCCGCATTACTGCGGCGTTTATATTACAAATTTCTTACTTACCTAAAAATGCCTGATCTACGCGTTCACGCAATTCCTTACCAGGTTTGAAATGGGGCACATACTTCTCGGGTACCTCCACTTTTTCACCTGTTTTCGGGTTACGTCCTACACGTGCCGGACGATGATTAAGGTCGAAGCTTCCGAATCCACGGATTTCAATACGTTGGCCTTTTGCCAGCGAACGGGTCATAGTATCCACTAAAACCTTTACGCTGTATTCAACATCTTTAGCCACCAATTGATTACCATTCTTCTCGGCAAATACTTCAGCCAAGCGAACCATAAGCTCGGATTTGGTCATTACCGCACCTTACTCTTGCTCGCCTGATAATTTGGCTTTCAGCAGATCACCCAAGCTGGTTGTACCAGCGTTGGCTGTAGCTGCAGAATTTACCGAATTCAGAGCGTCACGGTTTTCTTTAGCATCTTTGGCTTTTACAGACAGGCGGATGCTGCGGTTTTTGCGATCAACGGTTGCCACAACGGCTTCTACTTCATCACCCTCTTTCAGCACATTGCGCAAATCTTCAACGCGCTCACTAGACCATTCGGCAGCAGGCAGGTAACCCTCTACTTCATCGGACAAAGCGATAACCGCACCTTTGGCATCGATTGATTTAACAGTACCTTTTACCAAAGCACCTTTATCATTTACGCTGATAAAGTTACCGAAGGGATCGCCTTCCAACTGTTTGATGCCCAAAGAAATACGCTCTTTTTCGACATCGATAGCCAATACAACGGCTTCAACTTCCTCGCCTTTTTTGTACTTGCGAACAGCTTCTTCACCGGCTTCGGTCCAAGACAAATCAGAAAGGTGAACCAAGCCGTCGATACCACCAGGCAAGCCTACAAATACGCCGAAGTCAGTAATAGATTTAACGGCGCCTGAAATTTTATCGCCTTTATTATGATTCTCGGCGAAATCTTCCCACGGATTAGCTTGGCACTGTTTCATACCCAAGCTAATACGGCGGCGGTCTTCGTCGATCTCAAGAATCATCACTTCTACTTCATCACCCAGCTGAACCACTTTGCTCGGATGTACGTTTTTGTTGGTCCAATCCATTTCCGAAACGTGTACCAAACCTTCGATACCTTGTTCGATTTCAACGAATGCACCATAGTCGGTCAAGTTGGACACTTTACCAAACAGGCGGGTAGCTTGCGGGTAACGGCGAGCCAAGCCATTCCAAGGATCTTCGCCCAATTGTTTCATACCCAAAGATACGCGTTGTTTTTCTTGATCGAACTTCAGAACTTTGGCTTCTACTTCTTGGCCGACTTCCAAAACTTCGCTCGGATGTTTCACGCGGCGCCATGCCAAGTCGGTAATGTGGAGCAAGCCGTCAATGCCGCCCAAATCAACGAATGCACCGTAATCGGTAATATTTTTAACAATACCTTTAACCACTGAACCTTCTTGCAGGTTTTCCAGCAAGGCTTTACGCTCTTCACCCAAAGTAGCTTCCAAAACGGCGCGACGCGATACAACCACGTTGTTACGTTTTTTATCCAATTTGATAACTTTGAATTCGATTTCTTTGCCTTCAAAGTGTGAAGTATCTTTTACGGGGCGCACGTCAACCAAAGAACCCGGCAGGAATGCGCGGATGCTATTGATCATAACGGTCAAGCCACCTTTAACTTTGCCGTTGATAACACCAGACAGAATGTCGCCGTTTTCCATGGCCTCTTCCAGCGCAATCCAATCAGCGGCACGTTTGGCTTTTTCGCGTGACAGTTTGGTTTCACCGAAGCCGTTTTCAACAGACTCGATGGTTACTGTAACGAAGTCACCAACTTTAACTTCAATCTCGCCCTGAGCGTTTTTGAATTCGCTTACGTCAATCAGAGATTCTGATTTCAAACCGGCATTTACGGTAACGAAGTTGTTGTCGATTGCCACCACTTCGGCAGTAATCACTTCACCGGGATTCATCTCTTGAAGGGTAAAGCTTTCTTCCAATAACTGGGCAAAATTTTCCATAGTCATAATATCTCTTTTCAATACACTGCCAAGGCGTGCGGGGGTTGGTTTAACGGACGTTTACCGCCCTTGGCGCAGCAAACGGTACTTCTTAAAGCTTTTCAGACGGCCTTGCGAAACAAATTAAGGCCGTCTGAACGGATAACGGTAAATTATACATTAATTTTTATTTTTCACCATACCAATCAAGTACTTTTTTTACAGACTCTTCAATAGTCAAATTTGATGTATCCAAAAGTTTAGCATCCGGCAACTGCACCAATGGTGCTACCGGACGTCGGCGGTCGGCCTCGTCCCGCGCCTCTATATCAGATAGAATACGGTCAAAATCCGAACCAGAAATAGGCAGCCCCAATTGTTTCGCCCGACGCTCGGCTCTAACTTGGGGACTAGCCGTCAGAAAAATTTTCAATACTGCATTTGGAAAAATAACCGAACCCATATCACGGCCATCGCCTACCAAACCTTTTTCAGTAAGAAAATCACGTTGACGCTGAAGCAAAGCCTCTCGCACAGGCGGCAACGAAGCGACTGCCGATGCACCCATACCGATATTTTCAAGGCGGATTGCCTTAGAAACATCTTCACCCGCCAGTCTCACAATTTGCCCATCAAATTCTATCGGTAAGTCTTTAGCCAGCTTTGCCACTTCTTCGGCATCATTCCAATCTACGTTTTTCTTTTGAGCATATAATGCCGTCAAACGATATAGTGCACCCGAATCCAAATAATCGAACCCGAGAGCAGCTGCCACACGCGAAGCAACAGTTCCTTTGCCTGAAGCACTGGGGCCATCGATGGCGATAACGTTTTGAATTAAATCCATGCAGTTTCTCTATATTCTATTGGCACAATTCTTGGCATAATAACAAAATTACACTATTTGCTCCATCTTCGTATTTTCTTAAATTTTACCGATTTAGAAAGCTGTTATGACCGAATGCATCCACCTGCCTGCCGCCATCTTAAAACCTTCTACCGTTGCACTTCCCGGCTCGAAAAGTATCAGCAACCGGACTTTATTATTAGCGGCACTATCCGATAATATTTGTGAAATCCACTCCCTACTCAAATCAGATGATACGGATCGAATGCTTGAGGCTCTGGCTGCATTAGGGGTAAAAATCGATTTTTTAGAAGCAGGCCGTCTGAAAATACACGGCTGCGGAGGTTCATTCCCCAACCGTAGCGCCGATTTGTTTCTAGGCAATGCAGGTACGGCTTTCCGCCCGCTAACAGCCGTATTAGCAATATTGGGCGGCGATTATCATTTGCACGGTGTTCCGCGCATGCATGAACGGCCAATCGGAGACTTAGTTGATGCCTTACGTATCACAGGAGCAGATGTCCGCTATTTAGGTAATGAAAACTATCCGCCGCTACAAATTAACGAACGTTCAGATAACAGCACCCGGATTATTCCGATTAAAGGGAATGTATCCAGCCAATTTCTTACCGCTCTTCTGATGGCTCTGCCGCTCACGGGCGAAACATTTGAAATCGAGGTGGTAGGCGAGCTGATTTCCAAACCTTATATTGATATTACCTTAAAATTAATGGCTCAATTTGGTATTCATATTGAGAACCAAGAATATCGCCGTTTTAAAATTCCGGCCAACAGCCGCTACCATGCGCCGGATGTTGTACATGTAGAAGGTGACGCTTCCAGTGCTTCGTATTTTCTGGCCGCAGGCTTAATATCCGGTACGCCAATACGTGTAACAGGGATAGGGAAAAACAGTATCCAAGGCGACATAGCTTTTGCTCTCGAATTGGAAAAGATCGGCGCCACTGTTAATTGGGGGGATAATTTTATCGAAGTTTCACGTCCTATCAACACCCCAGTAAAAGCCTTCGATTTGGATGCAAACCATATTCCCGACGCAGCAATGACCTTGGCAATTGTTGCCCTGGCAAGCGGAGCACCTTGCACATTACGCAATATCGGAAGCTGGCGGGTAAAAGAAACCGACCGTATTACGGCTATGGCTACGGAATTGAGAAAAGTCGGCGCTACCGTATCAGAAGAACCTGAAGCCATCCACATTATCCCACCGGCACAATTAGTTGCCGATGCTGAAATCGATACATATGACGACCACCGTATGGCTATGTGTTTTTCTTTAGTATCACTTTTAGGCGTACCGATCATCATTAATGATCCGAAGTGCACGCACAAAACCTTCCCCACTTATTTCGAAGTATTCAACTCACTAACCGCCGCCTGAAAAATATAACTAGGCATATTCAACAATCTATATATACAAAAAACGGTTCTTTAAAAAGAACCGTTTTTTGTATTTCTAGTATCTAATGCTTTAATGGCGTTCAACCGCCAAAGCGATACCCATTCCACCACCGACACACAGGGTAGCTAAACCCTTTTGCGCATCACGACGTTTCATTTCATGCAGCAAGGTTACTAAAATACGGCAACCCGACGCACCTATCGGATGACCAATCGCAATCGCGCCACCGTTTACATTAGTTTTCCGAAGATTCAGGCCAAGCTCCTTGGCAACACCCAAAGCTTGCGCGGCAAATGCTTCGTTTGCCTCAATTAAATCCACCTCCTCAAGCTGCCAACCTGCTTTTTCTAATGTTTTCCGTACTGCCGCTACTGGCCCCAACCCCATTACTTCAGGTGAAATTCCTGTTGCCGCATACGCCTTAATCCAAGCCAAGGGCCGTATGCCTAATTCCTTCACTTTTTCGGCGCTCATCAATAAAACCGCTGCTGCCCCATCATTCAAGCCAGAAGCATTAGCTGCCGTTACCGTGCCATCACTTTTAAATGCCGGGCGCAATTTTGCCATGGCAGCCGCATCAGCATCAGGTTTGATATATTCATCTTCCTCAAATAATAAAGGTTCTCCTTTGCGCTGCGGTATTGAAACAGGCACAATCTCATCTTTAAATTTTCCGGCTGCCTGGGCAGCTGCCGCACGCTTTTGGGATTCCAACGCAAAACCATCTTGCTCTTCACGACTGATATTTAATTTTTCGGCAATATTTTCAGCCGTTATTCCCATATGATAACCGTGATAAGCATCGGTAAGGCCGTCTGAAACCATGCTATCGACCAAAGTGCCGTTACCCATTTTTTGTCCGCCCCGCAAACCGTTTAAATAATGCGGTGCCAGCGACATTGACTCTTGGCCGCCGGCAACAACAATCTGCGCTTCCCCGCTAACGATGCTCTGTACTGCCAAATGTACCGCCCGCAAGCCCGAACCACATACGACATTCAAGGTTTCAGCCGGTACTTCAACCGGCAAGCCCGCTGCCAATGCAGCCTGCCTTGCCGGATTTTGCCCTACACCAGCAGTTAGCACATTTCCCATAATTACTTGATCCACCAAAGCCGGTTCTATTCCTACTTCATCCAAAACCGCCTTAATAACTAGTGCTCCCAACTCCGGCGCGCCGATATTGCGAAGGCTTCCCAGAAAACTGCCGACAGCCGTACGTTTCGCAGCGACAATAGCAACATGTGTCATAGCCGTTCCCTCATTATCATTTCGAGTAAATACCCGATTTCAAACATAAAAATAAACCATACAATAACGGATAAATCATTACCTTGCCAATCACACCATCACTATTTTTCAAAAATACTTCCCACGTGGTCTGTAACTTTTTCTGTATTCAACAATATTTTTCAGACGGCCTGATAAAACAGGAAGCCAATATCAACCAATTGAAATGATTTTATTAATAAAATTTTTCAAAAATATCCCATTGTTAATATTTTGGTAGCTATAAACGCAAAAAAAGCGGAACGGTATCGCCCGCTCCGCCATACTTAATTAATATCGGTTCATCTGGAAAATCATTCGATACGGGTACCGACACGGCTCATATCACCAAAATTCATCCAAATGAAAAATGCTTTACCAACAATCAAATTATCATTCACAAATCCCCAATAACGACTATCCTCGCTATTGTCCCGATTATCACCCAACATAAAGTAATGTCCTTCAGGCACAGTACAGCGGAACCACGAACCATCTTCGGCATACTCACACTGATTTCTGAAAGCAAAATCTTCACGTACTCCTTGAGGTAAAAAGCTTGGTACTTGAGCCATCTTTAATATTTCAAACTGATGGCTACCAATGCTTTCCTGAAAAGCATCCGCACTGATTTCTACCATGCCCTGCCTGGTTTTTTCTGCATAGCTGCGGGTTCCGATAACCTTATCCTCAACCGCTTGGCCATTAATACTCAAAACTTTATTTTTGTATTCGACTACATCACCAGGTATACCGACCGCACGTTTGATGTAGTTCATCTTAGTATCTTCCGGGTAACTAAATACTACGACATCACCACGCTCTACATCACCTACCGGCACAATAACATTATTGGCAATCGGCAAGCGTATACCGTAAGAAAATTTGTTTACCAAAATAAAGTCGCCCACTACCAAACCCGGACGCATGGAGCTAGAAGGAATTTGGAACGGCTCAGCCACGAACGTACGCAATACAAACACAATCAGGATAATCGGAAAAAAACCGCTCATATAATCGGTAAAATGATTACTGTCGGTATGCTTCGGATTACGCTGCAGCCCCTTATGTACGAACCAAATAATACCGGTGAACAACACAAAAATCAGCAATACGGCGGTAAAACTCATGACTGATGACAATAGGCCGAACACACCCACCATCATCAACAAATAACCCCACTGAAGTGCGCCACTCCATTCTCCGTTCGCCTCACGTTGCTTGCTACTGGCGAAAAATAAAATCAACCCCACAACAAACGCGGCGACGGCAGCCATGATCAATGTCGTACTCATCATTTATTTATCCCCAACCTGTAAAATAGCTAAGAATGCGGACTGCGGGATCTCCACATTGCCAACTTGTTTCATACGGCGTTTACCGGCCTTTTGTTTCTCCAACAGTTTTTTCTTACGCGTAATGTCACCGCCGTAACATTTTGCCAATACGTTTTTACGCAGTGCTTTAACGTTTTCACGGGCGATAATCTGGCTCCCGATGGCAGCCTGAACGGCAATATCAAACATTTGGCGCGGAATCAACTCGCGCATTTTCGCAGCCAACTCACGACCACGGTGTACAGCGCTTTGACGGTGCACAATCAAACTCAGCGCATCTACTTTTTCACCGTTCACCATAATGTCCAACTTAATCAGATCAGACGGCTGGAATTCTTTAAATTTGTAATCCAAAGAAGCATAACCGCGCGAAGTAGATTTCAGCTTATCGAAAAAGTCCATAACCACTTCGTTCATCGGCAAATCGTAAGTCAGCATTACCTGACGGCCCAAATACTGCATATTTACCTGTACGCCGCGCTTTTGGTTGCACAACGTCATCACGTTGCCGACATACTCTTGCGGAACTAAAATAGTAGCAGTGATTACCGGCTCGAAAATCGTTTCGATGCTGCCGATATCCGGTAGCTTCGAAGGGTTTTCCACTTCGATTTTTTCACCATTTTTCATCAATACTTCATAGACTACCGTAGGGGCGGTAGTAATCAAATCCATATCGAATTCACGCTCCAACCGCTCCTGTACAATTTCCAAATGCAGCAGGCCGAGGAAACCGCAGCGGAAACCGAAACCCAACGCCTGCGAAACTTCAGGTTCGAATTTTAACGAAGCATCGTTAAGCTGGAGTTTCTCCAAAGCATCACGCAATGCTTCGTAATCGTGACTCTCCACCGGATACAAGCCCGCGAATACTTGTGATTGTACCTCCTGAAAACCAGGTAACGGTTCTGCCGCAGGATTGGCTACGGCTGTAACAGTATCACCCACTTTCGCAGAACCCAGCTCTTTGATACCTGTAATCAAAAAGCCCACCTCGCCGGCCTTCAGTTCCGATTTAGCCACTGATTTAGGTGTAAAGATACCCAATTGTTCTACTTGAGTTTCCGCCTTCGTGCTCATAAAACGGACTTTATCTTTTAGTTTCAACGTACCGTTTTTAATGCGAATAAGCATCACCACGCCCACATAGTTATCAAACCAAGAATCGATAATCATGGCTTGAAGCGGCGCATTTTCATCCCCTTCGGGAGGAGGAACTTTTTTAACGATTTCTTCAAGTACGTCCTCCACGCCCAAACCGCTCTTAGCCGAGCAGGTGACGGCGCCCACGGCATCGATACCGATAATATCTTCGATTTCCTGAGACACACGGTCGGGATCGGCTGCCGGTAAGTCGATTTTATTTAAAACAGGAACCACTTCCACACCCAAATCAATAGCGGTATAGCAATTAGCAACCGTTTGCGCCTCTACCCCTTGGGATGCATCCACAACCAATAAAGCACCCTCACACGCAGAAAGGGAGCGGGATACCTCGTATGAAAAGTCAACGTGTCCGGGAGTGTCAATCAGATTAAGCTGATAGGTTTGGCCGTCACGTGCTTTATAATTTAGGGCTGCGGTTTGCGCTTTAATGGTAATGCCCCGCTCTTTTTCGATATCCATCGAATCCAGCACCTGGGTACTCATTTCACGCAAATCCAAGCCGCCGCAATATTGGATAAAGCGGTCTGCCAAAGTAGACTTACCATGGTCGATATGAGCAATAATTGAGAAATTACGGATATTTTTCATGTATTTATTTCTAACCGTTAGATTTTATCAAGGCCGTCTGAAAATGCATCGGGCATTTTCAAAACAAGCAGTATATTAAGGATAAATAACTGACTATTCTAGCGGAAAAACTGTTTTTCCGCTAATACAAACCATGACCGAATATCATTACAGCCATACTTAAGCCGCACAATAAAAATGCCGTCTGAATCTGTTCAGACGGCATTTTACCAACCGACCGCTATTCCGTACCTTCTGCAACTTTCTGCGCACCTTGCTTTTGTTTCACCGTGCGCTGAAGGTAAGTCATTAGGTTTTCAAAAATACCGTTTGCCTGACCCTGCGCCAGCATTTGACGGGCAAGCGGCAATTGCGCCTCAATATCGGCCGGTGGATTCACCGCTTGCACTTCCAACAACACCGGCGCAGGCAAGCCTTCCAACAATACGTAAGCCGGCTTGCCGTTAACCGGACGCGCTTTCAATAATTGAGTATATGCTTCGGGCGGCATAGAGCGACGTGCTTCGTCCGCTGTTTGCTTAACCACCGGTGACCAAGCCAAGGTAGGTTTCTCACCATTGTTCAAGTCGACCAACATTTTTTTGGCTTCGGCTTCTGCCAGTTTGGCTGTTTCCGAACGCAGGTAATTCGCCTTGACCAGTGCTTTGGCGTTTTCAAAGCTTTCCGTGCTTTCTTCACGCACCTCCTTGGCACGTACAACCCATACGGTATTTTCATTAACCGTTACCGGCTCGGAATTATGTTTTTTCTTTAATACGTCATCACTGAAAATAACTTTCAATAATTCCTCCGGCATTCCTGCCGCTTTGCCGTTTTCACGGTTTAACCATTCGTCGGGAGCAGCTACTTTCAAGCCGGTTTTCTTGGCCACTTCAGTTAAAGCATTCGGATTATTGAATGCCTCTTCAGCCAATGTTTCTTTGGCTTTGTTAAATGCTTGGGAAGCTTTGCGCTGCTTCAACTCAGCTGTTATACGGGCTTTTTCCTCATCATCCAAAACAGCTTGGTCTTTGATATTCAGAACCTTGATAATATGGTAACCGTATTCGGTTTTCACCACGCCGCTCACTTCGTCTTTAGGCAAAGAGAATGCGCTGTTTTCAAATGCCGCACCCAAACCGCCGTCTTTTTTCACATACCCGAGATTTCCGCCATTGTCTGCAGAGGCGGGATCTTTGGAATATTGTTTAGCCAGGACAGCGAAATCGGCCGGTTTGGCTTTAACTTGCGCCAGCACTTTCTCCGCCTCGGCTTCTGCTGCTTTGCGGGTTGCTTCGTCTGCATCCTGTGCTACCGGAAAGAAAATATGCGCTACTTCACGCTGCGGTTGAGCTGAAGTTTTTTCCTGCTCGAAAGCTTTTTTGATTTCCTCTTCGCTAACAGCTTGCTTATCGGCCAGATCCTTCATGTTTAATTCAACATATTCGATTTTGACCGCCTGGGGAATCACATAATCTTTTTTATTGGCTTCGTAATAGTTTTTTAACGTAACGTCATCAGTTTTCACACGGACTGCGAAAGCTTCCGGGCTGAAAGTCACCGAGCGGATAGTGCGCTCGGATTGCAATAAATTAACCAACTGCGCTGCCTGCGCATCACTTACCAACACACCGTTTTGAACCAAATTTACCATATTCTGCAAAGCAAACTGCTCCCGAATATCTTCTACAAAACGATCCTCGCTCATATTGCGCTGTTGCAAATATTGGGTCAGCAATGCTTGACTGAATTTGCCGGAGGCATCGTGAAAACTCGGATCATCGACAATAATTTGCTTAATCTGCTCTTGCGACACACCAATGCCCATCAGCTTGGCACCTTGTGTTAGATAAGCCCGCTGCAAAAGTCCTTGAAAAACTGCATCCCGGCTCTGCTGGCCGCCTGCGGCTTGCGCATTTTGCATTGCATCGTTGAGGGCCTGCGCACTAATTTTGATATCGCCTACTTTAACGATATAGTCCGAACCCGGCGCCGCTACCGTACTGGCACCGAAACCGACGAAAGTCAGCGCAATCAATCCGAGCAGCACCTTAGCCGCACCGCTATATTTGTCTACTGTTGAAAACATAATGTTTTTTAAAATCCGAAGCTCAAACAAACCAGCATTGTAACGCGTTTTATTTAATAAATCACCCTTACATGCCCCTTTCTATCGGCAGCGGTAATCCCGTAAAATACGGCTTTATTTTTCAGACGGCCCCAACTTACCATGCTCAGCTACCGACACGCTTTTCACGCAGGCAATCATGCAGATATGCTCAAACATTTCGTGCTTTATTTGGTGTTGGACTACTTCAACCGAAAAGACAAACCTTATTGGTATATTGATACCCACAGCGGCGCCGGTCTGTATGATTTAGCTTCGAAAGAAGCACAGAAAGTAGGCGAATACGAACAAGGTATCCGACGCCTGAAAAAGGCAAAGCCTTCAGACCCTCTTTTGGTAGATTTTCTCAACTTTCTTGATACCATCCTACCTCAAGGCAATTACTATTGCGGCTCCCCTTGGCTTGCGCAAGCTCTAACCCGCCCATGCGACAAACTCCGCTTATTCGAATTGCATCCTGCCGACTTCAACCATTTACAAAACAATATGCGCGAAGCCAAATTAGGTAGACGCGGCACTGTTGCCCAAGGCGACGGCTACCGGCAACTTATCGCCCAGCTGCCGCCACCGACTCGGCGCGCCGTCATACTCATTGACCCCCCATATGAAGAAAAGCAGGATTACAGCCGTGTATCCCATACCCTGCAAGAAGCCTTAAAGCGTTTTGCCCAAGGCTGTTACATGGTATGGTATCCCTGCCTTTCACGCGAAGAGAGCAGAAAACTGCCCGAGCAATTGGCTAAACTGGCTCCCGAGCAATATCTCTGTGCCGAACTCCACGTACATGCTCCCCGCTCAGACGGCTTCGGTATGCACGGCAGCGGGATGTTTATCGTCAACCCGCCTTATGTTTTGACCGAACAATTAAAAACAACACTACCAGAGCTGGTGAAGATTCTAGCCCAAGACCATGCAGCGGAATTTAAACTTGATTACCGAATCAAATGAAACCAAAGATACGCTGAAAACATGATTCGTTTCAGACGGCCTCCAGACTATCGGCTTGGTAACTTATAAATAGGTAGCAAAATATTAAAAATTAAAGTATCAATATATGCCTTTATTTATTGAAAGATATGCAAGCCGAAACACTTCGATTACACTATACGAAAATATAACCGCAAACTAAACTTACTTTTTGATACGATATATGCTTGCCCGCTTCTTATGTTTGCCTACTCTCTTATTGCCGCTCCTTCTAGGAGCTTGCACTAAAGAACAAGAGCAGGCCAAACAATCTTTCAGCCATACCTTCCGCAGTAAATTTATTGCGGCATCTACCCAAGAATGTGTTGCAGCCGCACCTGCAGCATTACGAAATACCGAGCCAATCCAAAAAATCTGCGAATGTTCGGCAGAAAATGCCTATGAAAAATTAACTGCAACTGAAATTGCACAAGCCGTTACCGGCAGCATCAGTGAAGAAGCAAGAGCCAAATTAATCGAAGCCGCCAGCTCCTGCTTCAGCAGCGTATATCAAAAAAGCGGCGCACACCCAAATACCAATTCAAAATCATTTGAAACAGAGAGAAACCAATGACTACTTTAGCCGAATTCCTCCCGCAACATTTACAAGCTAACAATCTGCCTAAAGAGCTAGGCTCTGTATTGCAGTCGGTCGTAACTGCCTGTATTGATATTAACAGCCAAGTACGGTTGGGCGCACTGGCCGGTGTGTTGGGCGAAGCCGGAAGCGGCAATGTCCAAGGCGAGGACCAAAAAAAACTAGACGTCATCGCCAACGATTTACTCATTCAGACACTAAAATCTGACAATAATGTAGCCGGTATTGCCAGTGAAGAAGAAGATACATTCGTTGTATGTAATGACTCAGGCGGCTATCTGGTACTGTTCGACCCGTTAGACGGTTCATCCAACATCGATGTCAACATTTCGGTCGGCACTATTTTTTCTATTTTGGCCAAACCCGAAGGCGAACTGAATACAGAATCTTTCCTACAAAAAGGCCGCGATCAAGTAGCCAGCGGCTATGTTCTATACGGCCCTCAAACACAATTGGTTCTCACCTTAAAACACGGTGTATTCGTTTTCACGCTAGATCAGAACAACACCTTTATCAAAACACTGGAAAACCCTTCAATACCTGCACAAACCAAAGAATTCGCTATCAATATGTCTAACCAACGCCACTGGTTCCCCCCTATGCAACAATATATTGCCGAGCTGTTAGCCGGTGATACAGGGGTACGTGGTAAAAACTACAATATGCGCTGGGTAGCTTCCATGGTGGCCGAAATCCACCGCATTTTGATGCGCGGCGGCGTATTCATGTACCCGCAAGACGCCCGTGATCCGCAAAAACCAGGTAAATTACGCTTGATGTACGAAGCGAATCCTTTAAGTCTGATTTTCGAGCAGGCGGGAGGCGCTTCCGGCAATGCCATCGAAAATATGCTGGATATCAAACCTCAGGGCTTACACCAACGCGTATCGGTTATCATGGGCAGCCGTGAAGAAGTAGAATACGTACACCGTTTGCACCAATCTACATAATCCTCAAATAATCAAATTATTAGCAATGAAAAGGCCGTCTGAAAAATTCAGACGGCCTTTTCATTGCTAAATAACATTTGGTTTTGGTTGTTAGCCATATCACTTTCCAAATACATCAATAATCCTGAGGGCAAACCAACTCTCTTCTAAATTTTATTCCGGTAGGCATACCAATATGCTCCTGCCACAAAAATCGCTCCGCCAATGGCATTACCTACATACACCGCAAGCATATTGTAAGCAAACTGATCCCATCCAATACCCGCTCCTCCCCAAATCGCAGCAGGAATGACAAACATATTGGCCACAACGTGTTGAAAACCGACTAATACGAAAATCATCACCGGAAACCAAATTCCGAGAATTTTACCGGCAAATGATTTTTCACCGTAGCATAGCCATACGCCCATACCGACCAACCAATTACAACCAACACCCGAAACCAAGGCCCTACCGAAGCCGGCATCTACTTTACTTTGAGCCGCCGATAAAGTTTTATGCCAAACAGCCCCCTCCGTCAAACCAACATAATGCCCGAAAAACCATGCTACAAACATAGCACCCACCAAGTTTGCCACGCTCACCCACAACCAGTTCCGCAACAATTGCCCCATAGAAATACGACGGGATAGCCACGCAGCAGGTAAAACCATCATGTTGCCCGTAATCAATTCCGCACCGCCAATCAAAATGCAAATCAAACCAATGGGGAAAACAGCGGCGCCTAAAAATGCGGCCAATCCATCCCACTCCGCCGGCATCACTCCCGTCACACGAATATAAGCCAAATAACCGATAGAAATAAATGCCCCGCCGAGGAAGCCTAAAACTGCCAATGTATCGATACGCTCAGATGTTTTGGCAACACCTTTTTCCAGAGTTATCTTAAAAATTTCATGCGGAGAAAGATCAGACATATTTTGTTGAAAAAAGCTATTATGAAAACGGGATTGTAAAGCAAATTTCAGACGGCCTTCTGATTTAAAGCAAAAAACATTCCTGCAAATAAAAAACGCCGTATCCTAAAAATACGGCGTTTTTTGGGTTGATGATTCACCCTTCACATTTATTTAGCAGCTACTTCTTTTGCCAAATACAACCAGGTTTCAATCACGGTATCCGGATTCAGAGATACGGTATCAATTCCTTCCTCAACCAACCATTTGGCAAAGTCAGGATGATCCGAAGGACCTTGGCCACAAATACCCACATATTTATTGTGCTTGCGGCAAGCCGAAATAGCCAAGTGCAACATTACTTTAACAGCGGCATTACGCTCGTCGAATGTGCTTGCAATAGGACCACCGCTATCGCGGTCCAAGCCTAAGGTCAGCTGGGTCATATCGTTCGAACCGATAGAGAAGCCATCGAAATATTGCAAGAACTGCTCGGCAAGTAAAGCATTACTCGGCACTTCGCACATCATAATCAAGCGCAGACCGTTTTTGCCGCGCTCCAGGCCGTTCTCTTTCAACGCTTTAACAACCTGTTCGGCTTCGCTGAGCGTACGGACAAACGGAATCATGATTTCCACGTTGGTTAAGTCCATATCGTCGCGAACACGTTTCAATGCTTGGCATTCCAAAGCAAAGCAGTCTTTGAAGTCTTCCGACACATAACGAGCCGCACCGCGGAAGCCCAGCATCGGATTTTCTTCATGAGGTTCGTACAAATTACCGCCAATCAAACCGGCATATTCGTTTGATTTGAAATCAGACATACGTACGATAACTTTACGCGGGTATACGGAAGCGGCCAAAGTAGAAACACCTTCGGCAATCTTATCAACGAAGAATGATACCGGTGAGGCGTAGCCTGCGATACGCTCGCTGATTTCCGCTTTCAAATCCTCGTCTTGTTTGTCAAACTCCAACAAAGCTTTCGGATGGATACCGATTTGGCGGTTGATAATGAATTCCATACGTGCCAAACCGATACCTTCGCTAGGCAAACTTGCAAACGAGAATGCCAGCTCGGGATTACCCACGTTCATCATAATCTTAACGGGTGATTTGGGCATATTATCCAAAGCCACATCGTTTACTTCTACATTCAGTAAACCTTCGTAAATCAAACCCGTATCACCTTCGGCACAAGATACGGTAACTTCTTGGCCTTCAGACAATACCTCAGTTGCGTTACCGCAACCTACGACAGCCGGAATACCGAGCTCGCGGGCGATAATCGCAGCATGACAGGTGCGGCCGCCGCGGTTTGTAACAATCGCAGCCGCACGCTTCATAACAGGCTCCCAATCCGGGTCGGTCATATCGGTAACCAACACGTCGCCGGGTTTTACGGTTTCCATCTCAGAAGCGTCTTTTACCAAACGTACTACGCCTTGGCCAACTTTTTGGCCGATTGCACGACCTTCGCACAATACGGTTGATTTTTGATCAATACGGTAGCGGCGTAAGCTGCGACCACCTGTTTCTTGCGACTTCACAGTCTCCGGACGCGCCTGCAAGATATACAGTTTGCCGTCTACACCATCACGACCCCATTCAATATCCATCGGACGGCCGTAATGCTGCTCGATAATCACCGCATATTTTGCCAACTCGGTAATTTCTTCGTCCGAAATCGAGAACTGCTTACGCTCGTTCTCCGGCACATCAACCACTTGAACCGACTTACCGGCTTGAGCCTGGTCGGTAAAGGTCATTTTGATGAGTTTAGAACCGAGGGTTTTACGCAAAATAGCAGGTTTTCCAGCCTGCAAAGTCGGCTTGTGAACATAAAATTCATCAGGATTAACCGCACCTTGAACTACTGTTTCGCCCAAACCGTAAGAAGAGGTAACAAATACCACTTGGTCGAAGCCGCTTTCGGTATCGATGGAGAACATCACGCCGGCCGCGCCGCTGTCGGAACGAACCATGCGTTGAACGCCGGCGGACAATGCTACAACATCGTGTGCGAAGCCTTTATGCACACGGTAAGAAATAGCGCGGTCGTTATACAAAGAGGCGAATACATGCTTCATCGCTTCTTTAACGTTTTCCAAACCATTGATATTCAAAAAAGTTTCCTGCTGGCCAGCAAACGAAGCATCCGGTAAGTCTTCAGCTGTTGCAGAAGAGCGGACGGCAACCGAAATCTGATCGGTGCCTGCTTCAGCCACCATTTTTTCCCAAGCGGTTTGAATATCGGCATCCAACTGTTCGGGGAAAGGTGTTTCCAAAATCCATTCACGGATTTGTTTGCCTACCCGCGCCAGCTCCGCCACGTCTTCAACATCCAACGTAGCCAGTGCTGATGAAATACGTTCGTTCAAGCCGTTATGTGCCAAGAATGCGCGATATGCATCGGCCGTTGTAGCAAAGCCGCCCGGCACACGCACACCTTTTTCGGTAAGCTGACTGATCATTTCGCCCAGTGAGGCGTTTTTACCACCTACGCTTTCCACATCAGTCATGCGTAGATTTTCAAACCAGATAACGTAATTTGCAGACATTTTTCATCCAAGGTTATGTCAGTTAAAAAAGAAATGAATTATGCGCGGCTATTCTACCTAATTCCCTTGCCGACTGTCATGCTTTTTCTTTGCTGCTGAATCGGCCTTCGGGCTTTTAAAATTGCGGCTTTTCGCATTTGTAGTTAAATGAAACTCTACTACAATAACCGACTTTTCTATGTTAAACACCGTTAAATTAGGACTTTCGGAATAAATTAACAATTATCCCCGCATAACATGAAGTTTTATTTCTGCAATTTTATACCAAAAAAATTCAAAAAAGTTCAAAAATATGTGTATTTCCATTTTATTAAAAATCATTAGTAATAATGTGTAGTTTTCAGCTTAACCCTTTATTCCCTCCTTCGGGCTTGGTATGATATGTAATTGCACAATCGGCTATATATTAATCAAGTTATTATTTCCTAAAAGAATACAAGCCGGTTTTCATTTACAGCCGAACCCATATTAAAGCGAGAAACTCTATGGCACGCCGTCCTGCATTTTTTATTTCCGACCGTACAGGCCTTACTTCCGAAAGCATGGGAGAAGCCCTGCTTGATCAATTTGAAGGCATCAGTTTTAAACGGGCTACCTATCCTTTCGTCGATACCCCTGAAAAAGCACAGGCTTTAGTACATATTATTAATAATGCCGCAGAACAAAGCGGCCAACGCCCTTTGGTTTTCACAAGCATCATTGATGAAAAAATCCGCGAAATCGTCAAAACCAGTGCCGGCATGCATTTAAGTTTTTTCGATGCGTTTTTAAATAAGATTGAGTGCGAGCTAGGCGTTCCCGCACGCCACAAAGCCGGCCGCAACCACGGCATCGCAGATACCGAAAGATATGATGCACGTATGGAGGCGGTAAACTTCTCACTCAACCACGACGACGGCATCAGCGGCAAAGACTTAAAAGATGCCGATGTGATTCTAATGGGCGTTTCCCGTTCGGGCAAAACGCCAACCTGCCTTTATCTTGCGCTGCAATATGGCATCCGAGCCGCCAACTACCCGCTTACACCCGATGATTTGGAAAGCACCGACTTACCCCGCATGGTAAAAGCTTACAAAAACAAATTATTCGGCCTGACTATCCAGCCCGAACGCCTGCAAGCCATACGCCAAGAGCGCCGCCCCGATTCCAACTACAGCCAAATTAATACATGCCGCCGCGAAGTGTCTGATGCCCAAGCCATATTCAGGCGCCATAACATTCCCTTTACCAATACGACGGATAAATCAGTTGAGGAACTGGCAGTCAACATCATGCAGATGTGCAAACTAAAGCGGCGTTTTTAACCAACATCAATGGTTTAATTAATACCCCCTTACTTAATTTATATATGGATGCCGTCTGAAACTTTTTCAGACGGCATTTTTTAACTTTCCAACTATTTTCTGATTCATTGCTCCTAACCGTCTCAAAAATTTATTCCCAAACAGCCTGCCAAAGCAATCTTCAAACCCGTTACTCCATATAAAAAAACCTCATTTCAATCACTACCATTCAAACGCCCCATAAATTACCAAGAACAAATTGCCTACTTTTTCACTATCCTACACATAAAAATAGCCCCTCGAAATGAAAAACCATTTCAAGGGGCTATACATTTTTAAGTGGTTCTTTCAGTAAGAAAACTATTTACCGGCTTTGATACTCTGCCATTGGCGTACCATAAATTTCAAACTTTCAGGCTCAATCGGCACCATGATAAAACTGTTTTCCATATCTTGATCCGTCGGAAAAACAGTATTGTCATCACGATATTGGGGATCCATCAATTCCCGCGCCGGTACACTGGAAGGTGCATAGGTTACATACTCGGCATTTTTTGCCGCCACTTCAGGCACCAAAGCATGATTGATATAACGGTGTGCATTCAGTACATTTTGTGAATCTTTCGGAATCACAAAAGAATCAATCCAAATACCCACCCCCTCTTTGGGCATCATCACCCGGATGTTTTCTTTACCGCCAGCTTCCTGAGCTCTGCGTTTAGCAATATTCAAATCACCGCCGAAACCGATGGTAACGCAGGTATCACCGCGTGCCAAATCATCAATAAAGCCGGATGAAGTAAAGCGTTTGATATTGGGTCGGTTTTTCTTCAACAATTCAGTCGCGGCTTTAATGTCGTCAATATTACTGCTATTGGGATTCTTACCCAAATAATTCAATACCATCGGATAAATTTCAGCGGCACTATCCAGATAACTAATACCGCATTTTTTCAGCTTGGCCGTATATTCGGGATTAAATACCAAATCCCATTGGTTATCAGGCAGTTTGTCGGTACCCAAAGCATTTTTTACACGGTTTATATTAATAGCAAATGTATTTGTTCCCCAAAAAAACGGCACGGCGTATTCATTGCCGGGATCCACTTCCTGCATCAGCTCAAGCAGCTTAGGGTTGATATTTTTATAATTGGTAATTAAAGATTTATCGAGCTTTTGATAGGTGCCTGCTTTAATTTGGCGTCCGATAAAAGCATTGGAAGGTCCGGCGATATCGTAACCGGATTTTCCGGAAAGCACTTTAGCCTCGAGTGCTTCATCGCTGTTATACACATCGTACGTAACCTTGACACCGTATTGCTTTTCAAATGCGCTTACGGTTTCCGGATCGACATAATCCGACCAGTTATAGATTTTCAAATAAGCAGTTTCAGGAAGGGCAGTTGCAGCTTGTGTATTTTCAGCAGCAGAAGCAGCCGTGCTAGGCGGTTTTTCGTTCGACTTGTCTCCGCAAGCCGAAAGCGCCAATACCACAAGGCCGAGTAATGATATTTTTTTAATCATTAAAGTTCCTTATGCAAAAGGTTAGTCGGAAATAACCAAGCCCGCGGCTACAACCATACCGCAGGCTTCGAATATTCCGCAAAAGTATAAAGCAACGGGCTTGTTTTGGGTAGGCGGCGGCCTAAATCTGCGGTAATATTAGCAAGATTTTATTTTCATTTTCAGACGGCCTCAAAGCAATATGCGCCGCTTCGAAAAACCTCTTACTTTCAAATAGAAAACATCATGAAAACCGCAGAACTACGCCAAAAATTCTTAAAATTCTTCGAAAGCAAAGGCCATCAGATTGTGGCCTCGTCTTCATTAGTACCGCACGATGATCCCACCCTGCTGTTTACCAATGCGGGTATGAACCAATTCAAAGACGTATTCCTAGGCTTCGACAAACGCCCTTACAACCGCGCCACTACCGCACAAAAATGCGTACGCGCCGGCGGCAAGCACAACGACCTTGAAAACGTCGGCTACACTGCCCGCCACCATACCTTTTTCGAAATGATGGGCAACTTCAGCTTCGGCGATTACTTCAAACGCGATGCCATCCATTTTGCTTGGGAATTCCTCACCTCGCCCGAATGGCTGAACATCCCTAAAGAAAAACTCTTGGCCACCGTTTACGCCGAAGATGATGAAGCCTACGATATCTGGCAAAACGAAATAGGCCTGCCGTCTGAAAAAATCATCCGCATCGGCGACAACAAAGGCGCCAAATACGCCTCCGACAACTTCTGGCAAATGGGCGATACCGGCCCCTGCGGCCCTTGCTCGGAGATTTTCTACGACCACGGCGACCATATTTGGGGCGGCCCTCCGGGAAGCCCGGAAGAAGACGGTGACCGCTTTATCGAAATTTGGAACTGCGTATTCATGCAGTTCAACCGTGACGAACAAGGCAATATGAATCCGCTCCCCAAGCCTTCGGTTGATACCGGTATGGGCTTGGAGCGCATGGCCGCCGTGATGCAGCATGTGAACAGCAACTATGAAATCGACCTGTTCGAAAACCTGCTTAAAGCCGCCGCCCGCGAAACCAGCACACCCTTCAGCATGGAACAGCCCAGCCTGAAAGTGATTGCCGACCACATCCGCGCCTGCTCCTTCCTGATTGCCGACGGCGTGTTGCCGAGCAACGAAGGCCGCGGCTACGTATTGCGCCGCATCATCCGCCGTGCCGTACGCCACGGCTACAAACTCGGCCAAAAACAAGCCTTCTTCCACAAACTCGTGGGCGACTTGGTTGCCGAAATGGGCAGCGCTTATCCCGAACTGAAAGAAAAGCAAGCGCAGATTACCGAAGCCTTGAAAAACGAAGAAACCCGCTTCGCGCAAACGCTGGAAACCGGCATGGCCTTGTTGGAAGAAGCCCTGGCAAACGGCGGCAAACAGCTTGACGGCGAAGTAATCTTCAAACTCTACGACACCTACGGTTTCCCCTACGACCTCACGGCCGACATCTGCCGCGAACGCAGTATCGACATGGATGAAGCAGGCTTTGAACGCGAAATGGCAGCCCAACGCGCCCGCGCCCGCGCAGCCCAAAGCTTCAAAGCCGATGCGCAACTGGCTTACGAAGGCCGCGATACCGAATTCCGCGGTTACAGCGAACGCCAAACCGAAGCCACCGTATTGGCACTCTATAAAGATGGTGAAGCCGTTAACGAACTAGCCGAGGGCGAAAGCGGCGCCGTCGTGATCGACACTACGCCTTTCTATGCAGAATCGGGCGGCCAAATCGGCGACGTCGGCTATATCTTTGCCGGCGAAAACCGCTTTGAAGTGCGCGATACGCAAAAAATCAAAGCCACCGTATTCGGCCAATTCGGCGTGTTGGTTTCAGGCCGTCTGAAAGTCGGCGACACCGTTACCGCCAAAATCGACAACAATATCCGCAATGCCAATATGCGTAACCACAGCGCAACCCACTTGATGCACAAAGCATTGCGCGATGTATTGGGCAGCCATGTCGAACAAAAAGGTTCGCTGGTTACCGCCGAACTTACCCGCTTCGATATTTCCCACCCGCAAGCAGTCAGCGCCGAAGAAATCGCCGAAGTGGAACGCCGCGTCAATGCCGCCATCTTGGCCAACGTACCCGTTGAAGCCGCCGTGATGAGCATGGACGATGCCAAAGCCGCCGGTGCCATGATGCTGTTCGGCGAAAAATACGGCGAAGAAGTGCGCGTATTAAAAATGGGTGATTTCTCTACCGAATTGTGCGGCGGCACCCACGTTGCCCGCACCGGCGACATCGGCCTGTTTAAAATCATCAGCGAAGGCGGTATCGCCGCAGGCGTCCGCCGTTTGGAAGCCATCACGGGTCTGAACGCGCTGCAATGGGCGCAAAACCAAGAACGCCTGATTAAAGACATCATCGGCGAAGTGAAAGCGCAAACCGAAAAAGACGTTTTGAGCAAAATCCAAGCCCAGGCCGCACAAGCCAAAGCGGTGGAAAAAGAACTGGCCAAAGCCAAAGGCGAACTGGCCGTACACGCCGCTGCCAAACTGCTCGACAACGCCAAAGACTTGGGCACCGCCCGCTTGGTAGTCGCTCAAATCGACGCCGAAGCTGCCGCTCTGCGGGATATCGTTACCGACCTGACCGGAAAATCCAACCAAGCCGTTGTGCTGCTGGCGGCGGTGAACGACGGTAAAGTATCGCTGTGTGCGGGCGTATCCAAACCCTTAACCGCTCAAGTCAAAGCCGGCGATTTGGTCAAATTCGTCGCCGAACAAATCGGCGGCAAAGGCGGCGGCCGCCCCGATTTGGCACAGGCCGGCGGTACGGAAGTCGGCAAGCTGGCTGAAGCATTAGATAGAGTGGAAGGATGGGTAAGCAGTAAACTTGCTTAATCCTGCTATTTATCAATAAAAGGCCGTCTGAAACGTATTTTTTCAGACGGCCTTATGCCTACCCTAATCCTATTTTATCAATCAAAGTAATCCCTTCCCCTTCCCTAATCACTATAAAAAACATAACCGAATCCCGAAAATTTTATGTATAGTAGGTGGTATACCCGATTGAAATATAACAAGGGCATTTTAACCCGCAAAACAACTTCACTTCTTATTTGTATTTCCGCTTCGCAGGCCTCTCGTCAATCCGATTATTATCAAGGGATGTGCTAATGGAACGCTTCGATTTCGACTATCCGCCTTACGATATGCTCAGTCATTCCGAGCAAAAAATCCTGCAAGAATCGCTGAATATCGCATTTTTTAATGACGATGAAATCATCATCAGCCCGCAGCAAAATATCGATCATCTGTATGTCGTGATTAAAGGCATGATTAAGGAAACGGGGCCGGATGGCGAGGTGTTGGCTATCTACCGCCCACGGGATACTTTCGAAGCTCGGGCTTTGGTTGAAGGAGCGAGTTCTCACCAGTTTGCCGTAGAAGAACAGGCGCTTGTTTACACCATTCCCAAAGCTACCGTGATGCAGCTGATGGAATCCAATCCCCGCTTCGGCGCTTATTTCTATGCCAGCGTTGCGGAAAAACTGTCCAGCCTTTCGGTAAACAGCAAACAGCACGAGTTTGAAAGCCTCTTTACAGCAAAAGTGCGCGATGCCTACCGCCACAATACGGTATGGTTAGACGGCTCGGCCAGTATTTTAGATGCCGCAAAGGTGATGAAAGAGCGTAAAAGCAAATCGGTATTGGTGAAGCATGAAGGCCAAGTCGGCTTGTTTACCGAGTCGGCATTTCGAGATATTACGATTGCCGGCGCGTCTGCCGAAGAAGCCGTCAGCAAATGGTCTACTTTCAACCTGATTGCTATTGATATTGAAGATTTTGTTTTCAACGCCCTGCTGCGTATGACCCAATTCCAAATCCAGCGGGTGATTGTGTTGGAAGACGGTGAGCCTGTCGGCGCATTGGAGCAAATCGACGTATTGGCCTACTTCTCCAACCACACCCACCTTGTCGCCCAGCGTTTGGAACGTGCGGAAACGATAGACGAGCTGGTCGACATCGCCTCCCAAATGACTCAGTCCATACAAATCTTACGCAACAACGGCGTGCGCGCGCCGCAATTAGCGCAACTGATGCAGGTATTGAATTCAAGCCTGTTTGAAAAAGTGTGGCGGCTGTTGGCTCCGCCCGAACTTTATGAAAACTCATGTTTGATTGTGATGGGCTCCGAAGGCCGGGGCGAACAGATTCTCAAAACCGACCAAGACAACGCCCTTATCCTCACCGAGCAAGCCGATTTGGCCTTGGCGGAAAAAACCGCCGCCGAGTTTTCCGCCACACTGGAGCGTTTGGGCTACCCGCCCTGCAACGGCAAAATCATGGTCAACAACCCGTTATGGCGCAAAACCCTGCCCGAATTTAAGAAAATGCTTACCCGCTGGTGCCTTTCGCCCAGCCCCGAATCCATGATGAATCTGGCTATTTTTATTGATGCCAAAGCCGTTGCTGGCCCGGAAAATATGTTAGCCGAATTGAAGCAGCATCTTCAGAAAACCCTCAGCAACGATGCCGGCATGCTGATGGCTTTTGCCCGTGCCATTGAGCTTTTCGATACCCACAGCAAAGGATTTTTCACCCAGCTTCTCGGTCGTGGCAAACACGATAAAATGGATATCAAAAAAATGGGAACTTTCCCCGTTGTTCACGGCCTCCGGGCCTTAGCTTTAGAAGCGCGGGTAGAGGAAACCAACTCTTTCGAACGCATCGCCAAACTCGTACAGCTGAAAGTATTGGATGAACAATTGGGCAAAGATACTGCCGAAGCACTCGGCTATCTGATGGACTTGCGCCTGAAATCCGGCTTGAGCGCATTAAGCGAGCATGGCCTGATCGAGCCTAACCAAGTCGACACCGAACAGCTCTCCACCCTTGAGCGTGATTTGCTTAAAGACGCCTTGCAAGTAGTCAAACGCTTCAAAGCCATGGTCAGCCATCATTTCCATTTGGGGGTGCACTGATGTTTGAAAACTTTTTCAAGCAGCGCGAGCGTAAAAAACTGCGCGATTCCCGCTACGATTTTCTTTATGAAGAGCATCCTACCGAATTGGTCAGCTTTGATTGCGAAACCACCAGCCTGAATGTGAAAGAAGGTGAAATTATTTCCATCGGCGCAGTCAAAATACGCGGCAACGAAATCTTAACCAGCGAATCTTTTTACGTATTGGTCAAGCCCGAAGGCATTATGGAGGCGGCCAACGTTACCATACATGGTTTACGGCCTAAAGATCTTTCAGACGGCATGCCGATAGAAGAAGCCCTGCACCGCTTTTTAAACTTTATCGGCGGGCGGCCTTTGGTCGGCTATTATTTGGAATACGATATCGCCATGGTTAACAAATTTTTAAAACCCCTGCTCGGTATTAAACTGCCCAACCGTCAGGTAGAGGTTTCCAGTATTTTCTACCAGCAAGAAATGAATAAAACCATACATAATGCCTATATCGACCTACGCATGGCTACCATGGTAGAAAAACTCGGCATCCCCGACCTGCCCCGCCACGATGCCTTAAACGACTCGATTAATGTCGCCATGATGTATCTGGCCCTTATGAACCGTGAAAAAAGACGCAAACGTTCCCAAACATAATTTTTCAATGCCGCCTGAAAACACAGGGTCTTGAAATAACAAGCACATTACTCCATTTTGAACTCAGCCCGAAAGCAAACCGGCTTACCGCTGCTTATCGTGGTTTCATTAATGCCGATAAGGCTCTGTTTTACTCAGAAAGGATGCCGTATGAAGCAAAACCCTTCGCCCGAAGAGTTTATCCCCAAATTCCGCCGTAAAAAGCTCGACGAACCTGGCTTCCTGCGCAAGCTGGCACGCTTTGCCGGCCGCTTGGGCGCACCGGCTATCAAACAGCTTTACGCCTTATATTTTCTGTTTAAAGAGCCAAGCACACCTAAGCGCGCCAAGATGATTATTTTGGGCGCACTGGTTTATTTCTTCAGCCCTATCGACAGCATTCCCGATTTACTGGGTCCGCTCGGCTTCACCGACGATATTGCCGTCATCGCATTGGTTTATTCCCAAATGAAGGCCTATCTCACAGAAGAAATCCGCGACAAAGCACGCGCTGCAACCGAAGAGCTTTTGCGTAAATAAATTTTGCTTTTGCATTCAATCAAAGCAGCTGTTTTATTTTCAACTGCTTTTTTATTGAAAATAAAATACGCATGATTGATTTTACAAAAAATGCCGTCTGAAAATTTCAGACGGCATTTTTAATAGAAGTATTCCATATCATTCGATTTTATCCGGCCAATTTGTTTTATCGACCACAGGATAAGCCGGATTCAGCTTTTTCAAATGCTCAAGCAAAATATTAACGATAACCACGTTGCGCGCTGATTTGGAATCGGCCGGTACCACATACCACGGTGCATGATCTTTATCGGTAGCGGCAATTACGTTTTGGTAAGTCTGCATAAAATCATCCCAATATTTCCTGTCTTCCAAATCACCGGGATTGAATTTCCAATTTTTATCAGGCTCATCTAAGCGGGCCTGCAAACGTTCACGTTGTTCTTCTTTCGAAATATGCAAGAAGATTTTAATCACCGTAGTGCCTGTTTCAGCCAACATACGTTCGAAATCATTAATATGGTGGATACGGCGTTCAAATTCGGCTTCGTCTATCCAACCGCGCACTTTCGTAACCAAAACGTCTTCATAATGGCTGCGGTTAAAAATTACGATTTCACCGTTTTTCGGCACTACCTGATGTACGCGCCACAAATAATCCCGCGCCTTCTCTTCTTCACTCGGTGCCTTAAAAGCCTGTACACGCATACCTAAAGGATCTGCGCTTCTGAAAACAGCACGAATCGTACCGTCTTTACCCGAAGTGTCCATACCTTGCAAAACCACTAAAAAACGGTGCTTTGATTCTGCATAAAGAATATCCTGCAAGCTATTGAGCTCTTGACCCAGCTGTTCGGTTTCCGCACGGCGGGCAGCCTTTTTTTGCGGCACATCGGATTTATCATCAGGCCTACGTTGTTTGAAATCCAGCTTTTTACCGCCGGCACGATATTTATGAATAGGAAAAGACATCGGATATTCCCCTCTCATTAGTGGTTAGGTGTTTTTACTAAGAGATTTTGACCATCGGAACGGTGCAAACGTGCAAAGATCCAAGCAGAAGCAAACGTTACCATACCAATATACACAAAAGTATATCTGAATGCATTATGCAGATTTTCTTCTCCGATGGTACTTTTACTAAAAACCTGCAATACCAAGGCTCCCAATGCGATACCCAAACTAACCGCCAGCTGCTGGTTGACCGCCATCAAGCTGTTGCCGCTACCCGTTTGATAGGGGCGCAAATCAGAAATAGTAAGGGTATTCATTGCCGAAAACTGTAATGAATTGCTACTGCCGATTAAAAACAGCAAAACCGCCCACAGCCACAAAGGAGCATCTCCCTCGGGCAGGGCCAAACACATAATAAGCACGCCAAGCAGCCGGGTATTAAACACCAAAACCCGCCGATAACCGAATCTATCCATCACAGGTTTAATCAAAGGCTTCATCAACAAAGCAGCCATAGCAAGCGGCGCAACCAGCCAACCCGACAAACTCGCACTCAAGCCGAGTACGACTTGAAAAAGCAGCGGCAATAGAAACGGTACCGCACTGATACCCAAACGACTGAATAAATTTCCGGCCAAACCCAATCTGTAAGTACGCACCATGAACAAATTGCGGGCATACAAAGGTGCTTTGCTATGGGCACTATGCCGCCAATACAGCCAAGCGGACGCTACTCCCGCTAAAGCCAACAATAAAGAAAACGACCAAGCCCGCGAATGGGTCGCCAACTCAACGCCCAAGCTGAACGAACATGCGGCAATAGCAAACAATAAAAAGCCCGGCAAATCAAAACGGCTCAGCTTACCTCTGACATCAGGCATAATTTTTAATGCAATCACAATACCTAATGCACCAATCGGCAGATTAATCAGAAAAATCCAATGCCAACCGGCATATTCCACTAAATAACCACCCACCAAAGGCCCCAACACAGGACCGAGCAAAGCCGGCATAACGGCATAATTAATCGCATTGAGCAATTGCGACTTCTCATATACCCTCAATAAAGTCAGCCGCGGAATAGGCACCAGCATCGAACCGCCTATCCCCTGCACCACCCTTGCCGCTACCAAAGCGGAAACATTGGTTGAGGCTGCACACATAGTCGAACCGAGCATAAAAACCGCTACCGACACAATAAACACTTTGCGCGTACCGAAACGGTCGGCCAAATAGCCGCTCAAAGGCATCAGCAAAGCCAAAGTTAGCGCATAGGCAATCACTGCCGACTGCATATTTAAAGGCGACGCATTCAGATCAACCGCCATCTGAGGCAAGGCCGTATTCAAAATTGTGGCATCCAGCAACTGCATAAAAATCGCAACCGCCAGCAGCAAAGGCAGCCACTTCGAAGGCAAACGGGCATTCATAGCTATTCGAAATCAATAATATGTGTTCATTGTACGCCTTTCGCTGCTTGTCTTGCAGTTAAATTGAAGGCCGTCTGAAAAATCAGTATGTGATTTATATTTTTCGATAAAATTTTCTTTTAAGAAAATTAAATAGCGTATAAAATAAATTTACATTTTTTAAAACATGCATCAGAGGAGAAGCTATGCACAGTAAAAAAGTATCCAACCGGGTATTGCTCGCCAGCTTGGTCGGCAGCTCAATCGAATGGTTCGACTATTTCCTTTATGGCACGGTAGCGGCATTGGTATTCAATCAATTGTTTTTCCCTGCCGAAGACCCTGCTGTCGGCACGATGTTGGCATTTGCTTCATTTGCCTTGTCGTTTTTCATCCGCCCGTTCGGCGGCATTATCTTCAGTCATATCGGCGATAAAATCGGCCGTAAGAAAACGCTGGTACTCACCCTGTCTCTAATGGGCGGTGCGACTGTACTGATGGGGCTTCTGCCTACTTACCAAGCCATCGGTATTGCTGCGCCGATTTTGATGGTTACGCTGCGTTTGGTGCAAGGCTTGGGCATTGGCGGTGAATGGGGTGGAGCTATGTTGTTGGCGGTCGAATACGCACCCGATAACAAACGCGGCTTTTTCGGCAGCGTACCGCAAATGGGGGTTACCATCGGTATGCTGTTGGCTACCTTGGCGCTTACCGTGATGAGTATGCTGCCCGACGAAGCATTTTTGTCATGGGGCTGGCGCGTGCCGTTTGTGTTGAGCGCGGTATTGGTATTTGTCGGTCTGTGGATTCGCAAAGGCATTGATGAAACGCCTTCCTTCAAGAAAAACCAAGAGAGTGGCAATGTAGTAGCCGTGCCTTTGTTTGAAACACTCAAACATCACAAACGTGAAGTATTAATTGCCGTGGGTGCGAAATTCGTTGAAACCGCTCCCTTTTATATCATGTCTACCTTCATTGTTTACTATGCGACAACAGAGCTGGACTTCAGCCGTACTCAGGTGCTTAATGCCGTTACCATTGCTACCATCATCACGACTATCCTGATTCCGATGATGGGTGCGCTTTCCGATAAAATCGGTCGTAAAACCGTGTATATCGGTGGTGTTCTGCTGATGATGTTGTACGCCTTCCCTTATTTTTGGTTGCTGCAAAGCCAATCGTTTTTCATGCTGGTATTGGCAACTGTAATCGGCTTGGGCATTATCTGGGCCCCTACTACCGCAGTATTGGGTACGATGTTTTCTGAAATTTTCAAAAGCAATGTACGATATACCGGTATTACGCTGGGTTATCAAATCGGTGCGGCCTTGGCAGGTGGTACAGCACCGTTGGTTGCTACATTCTTGCTTAAAGAGTTTGACCATTCTTACGTGCCGATTGCCTGTTATATCATCTTTACCGGCGTGGTATCGTTGTTGGCCATTGTTGCGGTAAGTGAAGCGGCAGGTAAAAAACTGGATCATTAACTATCTGTCGAACCGGTAAACAAAGGCCGTCTGAAAGTTTCAGACGGCCTTTACTCTATAATCAACGGTTATATTTTTTAGATAAACTGCATACGGATCTAAGCGAACGAAGTATGCGAAGATACCCACAATACCAAAGCATCTTCCGAGCCCGCCACACAAGCATGTCCCATACCGCTATCGAAATAGCAGGAATCGCCTTGGCTCAGCATTGTCGGACGGTAAAAATCGGTATGGAGTGTTACTTCGCCCTCCAACACATAAATAAATTCTTCCCCTTCGTGTTGCAGCAAGGTAGGAAATTCATGCACGTTTCTGGCCTTGATACGCGTTAACAGCGGCACAAATTGTTTATTGCTCAATTCCGCACATAATGGCCGGTAGTCGTATTGGTCGGTACTGTGTATCCGCCCGCTACCGGCACGGCTAACCGTCAAGCGCCCGTTTGGCATAGCGGCAGTCTCTTCATGAAATAGTTCTGCAACATGGATATTCAAACCGCGCGCCAAAGAAGCGATTTTTTCATAAGTAGGCGACAACTGCCCCTTTTCAATCTTGGAAAGAGCCGATACGGAAATATGGCTTTTTTCACTCAACTGCTGCAAAGTCAACCCGGCTTGCTTACGCAAAGTATGTAAACGGTTGGCCAAAAAATTATTACTTTGTTCGTGCGTGCTTCCTGCTTGTTCTTGGTTTTTCATAATAAATTTGGAATATCGGCGATAAGGAGGAATCAATTTTTATTGATATGCGGTTTATAAAAGCACACCGAGCAAGTTAGCCAGTTATATGCGCGGCGGGCTGAATCTAGCGCATTTTATCACAACCCCTGTTTTGCACTTAAGCATCTATAAAAATTCCACTATACGAAAATATACAATATGATAAGATAACGATTATTCCCTACTATCTCACAATCATTCAGGAATCCGATATGCAGATTTTCGACTACCAAAGCACCGGCGAACGCATGCCCTATCCCGAATTAATCGAAGCCATCCACGCAGTTTTCAACGAAGGCTGTACCGTACCGCGCCGCCACATACACGCTATCGACAGTGATGATACTGCTGCCACCCTGCTATTGATGCCTGCTTGGCAAAAAAACAAATATCTGGGGATTAAACACGTTACCATTTACCCGGATAACAGTGCCAAATTCCAATTGCCCGGCCTACATTCCACCTACACGTTGTTTGACGCTCGAAACGGTGTACCCGTTGCCGTAATGGACGGCAACCAAATCACCTGCCGCCGCACTGCTGCCGCTTCGGCATTGGCCGCCAAATATTTGGCACGCGAAGATGCTTCCCGTTTACTGATTGTCGGAGCCGGTAATGTTGCCCGTGAAATTGCTCCGGCATATGCGGAAGTGCGCCGTCTGGAAAAAATTCTTATTTGGAACATCTATCCCAAACAGGCAGAACAGCTTGCCGAAACGCTACGGCAGCAAGGCTTCAATGCCGAGGCCGTAACAAATTTGCAAAGTGCAGTGCAAAGCAGTGATATCGTCAGCTGCGCTACCTTATCTACCGCCCCTCTGGTTCTGCGTGAATGGGTCCGTCCCGGCACACACATTGATTTAATTGGCAGTTTCAAGCCTGATATGCGCGAAACGGATGATGCCATGTTTGCCGACACCTCAGTATTTGTCGATACGGACGAGGCTCTCGATAAAGCCGGAGATTTGCTTTCGCCTATGGCCGCCGGCATTTTCAAACGAGAACAAGTATGCGCCGATTTGGAAAGCCTCTGCCAAGGCAAACATCCCGGGCGCAGCCGCGAGGAGGAGATTACCGTATATAAAGCGGTCGGCACAGCTGCCGAAGATCTGGCTGCCGCGGTTTTAGTTTATACACGCGATGAGAACCAATAAGCATACAACCTGGTAACTATATTTTCAGACGGCCTGCTTGCCCGAACAGGCCGCTTCTGATATATAAGCTTGTTTAGCACAATATGGCTTACAAAAACTATTTTTAAAACAATATACCTACATAGCATGACAGCTATGCGGAACATTGACTTGGAACAAAAGAAAACACGGCAAAACAAGCTGCCTTCCAAGTAAAATAGCCATCCTGTACCCACAAAAGCCGGTTTTATAAACCAGCCGTGCTTTTCCACTGTTATTAAAAGGATTACACCTAAATGTTCGCCTTTTCTCACTCTCAATCAGAATTACGCAATGCCATCACTGCCGCTTACCGCCGCGATGAAGCCGAAGCCGTTGCAGATATGCTCAACCAAGCGCAAATGACCTCGCTGGAGCGCGAGGCCGCCGCCAAACTGGCTCGCCGCCTAGTTACCCAAGTGCGTGAAAACCGCAGCAAAGCCAGCGGCGTTGATGCCCTCATGCACGAATTTTCACTTTCCAGCGAAGAAGGCGTTGCCTTAATGTGTTTGGCAGAAGCCCTGCTGCGCATTCCCGATACCGCCACCCGTAACAAACTGATTCAAGACAAACTCTCCGGCGGCGACTGGAAAAGCCATCTGAACAACAGTCCGTCGTTGTTTGTCAATGCAGCCGCCTGGGGCTTGTTGATTACCGGCAAACTCACCTCTGCGAACACCAAACAGCAAAATCTCGGTTCTGCACTAACCCGCGTTGTCAGCAAAGGCGGCGAACCCCTCATCCGCAAAGGCGTCGATTACGCCATGCGCCTTTTGGGCAAACAATTCGTTACAGGACAAACCATTGAAGAAGCGCTGAAAAACAGCAAAGAGCGCGAGAAAATGGGCTACCGCTTCTCATTTGATATGCTCGGCGAAGCCGCTATGACCCAAGCAGATGCTGACCGCTACTACCAAGACTATGTTGACGCCATCCATGCCATCGGCAAAGATGCCGCAGGAGCCGGCGTATACGAGGGCAACGGTATTTCAGTCAAACTCTCGGCCATTCACCCCCGTTATGTACGCGCCCAGCATGAGCGTGTGATGAACGAATTATTGCCGCGCCTAAAACAATTATTCCTATTGGCCAAACAATACGATATCGGCCTGAATATTGATGCCGAAGAAGCCAACCGCCTTGAATTATCACTTGATTTGATGGAAGCTCTGGTGTCCGATCCCGATTTGGCCGGCTTTCACGGTATCGGCTTTGTCGTACAGGCTTATCAAAAACGCTGCCCCTTTGTCATCGATTATCTGATCGACCTAGCCCGCCGCAATAACCAAAAACTCATGATCCGTTTGGTTAAAGGCGCATATTGGGACAGTGAAATCAAATGGGCGCAGGTTGACGGCTTAGACGGCTATCCGGTTTACACCCGTAAAGTACATACGGATGTTTCTTATCTCGCCTGTGCGCGCAAACTTCTGGCGGCACAAGATGCCATATTCCCCCAATTCGCTACCCATAACGCCTATACCCTTGCTGCCATTTACCAAATGGGAGAAGGCAAAGACTTCGAACACCAATGCCTGCACGGTATGGGCGAAACCCTGTACGACCAAGTTGTCGGCCCGCAAAACCTAGGCCGCCGCTGCCGTATCTATGCGCCCGTAGGCACACACGAAACCCTATTGGCCTACTTAGTACGCCGCCTGCTAGAAAACGGTGCAAACTCATCATTCGTTAACCAAATCGTCGATGAAAAAGTCAGCATAGACGACTTGGTAAAATGCCCGCTTGATACCGCCGAACAAACCGCAGGCCGTATGCATGCCGCACTGCCGCTGCCCCGACATCTATACGGCATAAGCCGTCTGAACGCTGCCGGTGTCGATTTAAGTAACGAGTTTGTTTTACAAGCGATTGAGCGCGAAATGAATGAAGCGGCAGCCCAACTGATCGAGGCTGTTTCCATTACCGCCGTACCGGTAGAAAGCCAACCCGCCCATCCGGTGCTCAATCCGGCCGACCATAATGACACGGTAGGCAGTGCGGCCTTTATTCAGACGGCCTCTATCAGCGACGTTATCGCTGCCGCCAATACCGCCGAAACCACATGGTCAGCCAAAACAGCAACCGAGCGCGCAGAATGCCTACGCCGCTTTGCCGACTTGCTTGAAGCACACACACCACAGCTCATGATGCTGGCAGTGCGCGAAGCCGGAAAAACCTTGCAAAACGCCATTGCAGAAGTGCGCGAAGCCATCGACTTCTGCCGCTACTATGCCGAGGAGGCAGAACAAACCCTGCGCAACGAACGCGCACTCGGTACCATTGTTGCCATCAGCCCGTGGAACTTCCCGCTGGCCATCTTTACCGGCGAAGTAGTAGCCGCTTTGGCCGCAGGGAATACGGTAGTCGCCAAACCTGCCGAACAAACCAGCCTGATTGCCTATTACGCCGTACGGCTGATGCACGAAGCCGGTATCCCTAAAGATGCCCTACAACTGGTATTGGGTGCAGGCGAGGCCGGAGCCGCATTGACACAAGACTCACGTATCAACGGTGTGATTTTTACAGGTTCTACCGAAGTGGCCAAGCTCATTAACCGCACTTTGGCAAACCGTGCGGATACACCCGTATTAATCGCCGAAACCGGCGGCCAAAACGCCATGATCGTCGACAGTACCGCCTTAGCCGAACAAGTATGCGGCGATGTCATCAATTCCGCATTCGACAGTGCCGGCCAGCGTTGCTCCGCACTCCGTATCCTCTGTTTGCAAGAAGACATTGCCGATCACATGCTGACTATGATTAAAGGCGCCATGAACGAATTACGCGTCGGCAATCCTATCAAGCTGCATACCGATATCGGCCCGGTGATTGATGCAGAAGCACAGCATAATCTGCTCACCCACATTGAAAAGATGAAAAAAGCCGCCAAGGCTTATCATCAAACCGCCCTGCCCGAAGGTGCCGAAAACGCTACTTTCGTAGCCCCGGTTTTATTTGAGCTGAACAACCTCAACGAGCTGCAACGCGAAGTATTCGGCCCCGTATTGCATGTCGTACGCTACCGCGCAGAAGAGCTTGACCAGCTGATCGACCAAATCAATGCCAAAGGCTATGCCCTAACTCACGGCATCCACAGCCGTATCGACAGCACTATCGAGCATATCGCCGAACGCATCGAAGCAGGCAATATCTATGTGAACCGCAATATTGTCGGCGCAGTAGTAGGCGTGCAACCCTTCGGCGGCCACGGTCTATCAGGTACCGGACCAAAAGCAGGCGGCCCTTTCTACCTGCAACGCCTTACCGCAGCCGAATATTGGAAGTCTCCGACACTCAACCGTATTGGAAAAGCGGATGAAAAAGCTCTGGCCGAATTGGAAAGCCAAATGCACCAAATGGGTTTCGACCAAGAAACCAAATTGCGCTTGGCCGCCGAATTGGGCAAATGCCGCGTTAATACTTTACGCGGAGCCAAATCCGTATTAACCGGGCCTACCGGAGAAAACAACGTGCTAACCTGGAAAGCACCGAAAAAAGTATGGCTCTACGGCGGCACACTGGAAAGCGCTTACGCCGCGCTTATCCACTTGGGCGCAGCCAATATCAAGGCATCGGTGTTACCCGCCCATCCATTGGCCATCTGGCAAGAGCATTTAGGCAATCATTTGGAAGTATCGGCCTATCCGGAACAAACCGGCATCAGCCATATCGTCGCACTTGAAAGCTTACCCGTTGAAATCAAACGCGCCCTGGCCGAAACCGACGGAGCACTGATCCGTATCGCCAATGCTCAAGCCGGCGTGGATACGTTGCAGCTTTTCGAAGAAATCAGCCGTAGTACCAATACCACCGCAGCGGGTGGCAATGCCAGCCTGATGACGATGTCTGAGGTATAAAAAATCCACAACAAAAAGCCGCCCGGAATTACCGGGCGGCTTTTTATATTTTGTGCCATTTTAACTTCAAAGTAACTTTTGATGATTACAACTTTGGTTCAATCATGATAATTTTCAGACGGCCTGATTTTACAATTCTACTTGCCAACTACCTTATTTGAAATTTATTTAATATTTGAATAATGCCTTATTCATAAAATATAAATTTATAAAATATAAAAAAGCGCGCTTACCCAAAACATCAATCACAATGAAGAGTTTGCCAATATCTAATAAAATTTTCCCAAACTTAAGCAGGCCACATATGAAAAATAGCCTAGTTATCAAACTAGGCTATTTTTAAATTTTTTGGTGCCGGCACCAAGAGTCGAACTCGGGACCTTCTGATTACAAGTCAGCTGCTCTACCAACTGAGCTATACCGGCTAAAGAAGCACGCATTATGCCTATTTTTTTTAACATTGGCAAGCGATATCGGTAAAAAATTTTACAAATTAAATATAATATCATGTTTTTTATCTGAATTATTTTTCAGATTAAGCTATACAAAGTATAAATCCAGTTACCTTTTCTGATAAAAATCTGTCTGCAAAGCTGATTTGTATTAAAATAAACGTCTTTATATCCATCGCTTTCATCTATGGCACAACATCCCTACCGCCGCCTTAGGGCACAGAAATTCGAATTGCCCGAAGTAGGTATTTCCGAAGAAGGCAACATCCGCTCGCTGCATTTAGGCAGCGCCACAATTCAAAGCTCTATGAATCTGGATTACCCTGCCGAATTGGTATTGTCTTACAGTCGTGCCATGATGGCTTGGCTACTGTTTACCGAAAAGGAACCCGAACATATTACCCAAATCGGCTTGGGCGGTGGTTCGTTTGCACGCTGGATTGATGCTTATCTGCCGCATACCAAACAAACCGCTGTAGATATTAATCCGCAAGTTATCAGTGTCGCGCGCAGTTTGTTCGAATTGCCGTTTGAAGGAGAGCAATTTGAAATCGTTGAGGCAGATGGAGCCGAATATATTAAAACCGTACGCGGCGGTACTGATGTGATTTTAGTAGACGGCTTTGACGGTGAACAAATTATCGATGCACTGGTAAGCGAAACTTTTTTTGCCGACTGCCGCCGCGCTTTATCGGCGGACGGTATATTCGTAACCAACTGGTGGAGCGGCGACAAACGCTACCAACGGTTTGTCGAAAGCCTGCTTGACGTCTTCGAAGGTCGTGTGTTGGAATTGCCTGCAGAAAGCCACGGGAATATGGCGGTTTTTGCTTTTCAAAGCGCTCCGCGCGAACAAAATTTCGACAATCTGAAAAAACGTGCCGAGAAATTGAGCGAAAAATACAATTTGGATTTCAAGCGTATGCTTTCAGCCATAAAATCACATAATGTGAACAACGGTAAAAATTTATTTTTATAAACTTTTCAGACGGCACCCACAGGATATCTCATGAGCTATTTCGAACGACATTTATTTATCTGCACCAATGCCCGCCACGATAACTGCAAACAAAGCTGTAACGATAACGGCGAAGGTGATGCAGCAGTTGATTTTTTAAAAGGCCGCGCCAAACAGCAAGGCTTAATCGGCCCGGGCAAACTGCGTATCAGCAGCACGGGCTGCCTCGGGCGCTGCGAATCCGGCCCGGCTATGGTCATTTATCCTGAAGGCCGCTGGTATACCTATGTTGATGAAGAAGATCTGCAAGACATTCTTTCCCAAGATTTGGCACAAGGCAAAGCTGTCGAGCGTTTATTGATTGATCCGCCGGCATCCGAATAAATACCGCATTCTGCTCCCCTCTAACCCAAATTCAGACGGCCTCCCTATTAACGAAACATTATGCTAAAAGCCCCTACTCCTATTATGATTCCCGGTCCGGCAGGTTTGCTGGAAACCATTTATATTCCCGCCCAAGGTAATGCTTGCGGTGTGGCGGTTATCAACCATCCCAATCCCCGCCAAGGCGGAACCAATACCAACAAAGTAATACAAACCGCTGCCAAAGCACTCAGTCAATTGGGCTTCCATTGTTACCTGCCTAATTTGCGCGGAGTGGGCAACAGCGATGGCACACATGATTACGGCCAAGGTGAAACTGAAGACTGTATTGCTGTAATCGATTATGCCCGTACCCAACATCCTGATGCGCCCAAATTTGTACTTGGCGGTTTTTCATTTGGCGGTTATGTCTCACTTTTCGCCTCTCAAACACGAACGCCCCATTTACTAGTGTTAATGGGACCTGCCGTCGGTATGTATGAACGGAGCGAACCAGCTTCTCCCGTACCTGCGCAAACCTTGTTGATTCACGGCGAAACCGATGATGTCGTTCCCCTGAATAATGCGCTGAAATGGGCCGCTGTCCAAGACATTCCTGTTATAACCGTACCCCAAGCCTCTCATTTCTTCCACGGCAAACTAATTGCACTGCGCGATACGATTACCCGTTTAGCTCCTGCTTTTTTATAAACACCGTGTTGTCCTATCAACCAATCCGAATTTGTATTCTTCATGCCCCCAATTCAAGCAAACCTGCTTGATGACAGCTGATAAACAGTGCCGTCTGAAAATTTCAGACGGCACTGTTTACTTTTCAAATAACACCCAACCAATATAAGAAGAGTAAATTCATATGCCCTTACCAATGCAGAGATTTTCCCAATAAAAAATTTTATTATTCAATCAACATTTAAAAATCTATTCTAATGATATTGAACTATTTTAAAAACAATTACCTGTAGGTATTCTAAAACAAAAAGGCCGTCTGAAAATTTCAGACGGCCTTTTCATTCTATTGTTAAAAATTTACTTCAATACGCGGATACCCACTGAATCGCGCACTTGTGCCAAAAGCTCACGCGCCTCTGCACGTGCTTTTTCAGCACCTGCCAACAAAATTTCTTCGATTTTGGCAGGATTGGCGGTCAACTCGTGATAGCGCTCACGCTTGTCGGCTAATTCTTCGTTCAGCTTCGCACCCAATATTTTTTTGGCTTCTCCCCAAGCTAAACCCTCGGCAAGAGAAGCGGCAAAAGCAGCGGTTTCCTCTTCGGTAGCAAAAGCTTTGTAGATTTCAAATAAAGGGCTTTCATCCGTACCTTTGGGCTCTCCCGGCTCTTTCAAATTGGTTACGATTTTATTCACGGCTTTTTGCAATTTTTTCTCGGTTTCAAAAAGCGGAATAGTATTACCGTAGCTTTTACTCATTTTCCGGCCGTCCAAGCCTACCAAAGTTTGAACGTTTTCTTCGATTTTGGCTTCGGGCAATACAAATAAATCACGGTAAAGATGATTAAAACGTCCTGCAATATCACGTGCCATTTCAACATGTTGGATTTGGTCGCGACCTACCGGCACATCATGTGCGCGGAACATCAGAATATCGGCACTCATCAACATCGGATAGCAAAACAAACCCATATCGACCGCTGCATCGGGATCATTACCCTCTTCTTCGTTGGCCTGAACAGCCGCTTTGTAAGCGTGTGCGCGATTCATCAAGCCTTTGGCCGTGATACAGGTGAGGATCCAGTTTAATTCCATAATTTCGGGAATGTCAGACTGGCGGTAAAAAGTCGTCCGCTCAGGATCCAAGCCGCAAGCCAACCAAGTAGCGGCAACAGCCTGCGTAGATTGATGAATCATTTCGGGATCACGGCATTTGATCAGGCCATGGTAATCGGCTAAGAATAAGAAAGATTCGGTATTCTCTTCTTGGCTGGCCCGAATGGCGGGGCGGATTGCGCCGACATAATTGCCCAAATGTGGAATACCTGTGGTAGTAACACCCGTCAATACGCGTTTAGTCATGATTATTTTCCGATTGGCAGCCGTCTGAAAAGCCGGCTCTTAAAGTCTTTGATTATAGCAAAATCATCACTGCTATGCGAAATACCACTATTTAAGCCTACATTTTAGATACACATATGTTTGATAACATACTAGAACAGTGTGTGATACAAAACTTACATATCTACCCTATCCGCCAACCATAACGTTATAAAGTCACATTGGCCAATTTTTTCGGCTTTGGAAAAACCTTTATGATTTTTAATTTGAATCAACAACCTGCTTAGGCAATACTGATATTGTCTTGTAAAAGATTGCTTATTTCGAATGAAGCAACAATCCTACCGCAAGACAGCTACGATCAAACGGTTATTGCATCTGTTTCATTCAACCGGTTTCCAATATTTTTTGATAAGGAGTAACGATATGAAAGCAGCAGTTGTCAATCAAGCCTGTAACGGCGTAGAAGTAGTAGAAAAAGACATTCCCCAAGTAGGCTCCGGCCAGGCTTTGGTTGAGGTGGAGTATTGTGGTGTATGCCATACCGACCTTCATGTGGCAGCCGGCGATTACGGCAAACAACCCGGTCGCGTATTAGGTCATGAAGGCATAGGCATCGTTAAGGAAATCGCGCCTGATGTGACCAGTTTAAAAGTGGGCGACCGTGTCAGCATCGCCTGGCTTTACCAAAGCTGCGGGCATTGCGAATATTGCAACAGCGGGCGTGAAACCTTATGCCGTACCGTAAAAAATGCCGGCTATACCGTAGACGGCGGCATGGCTGAATATTGTGTCGTTGAAGCAGATTATGCGGTTAAAGTGCCGGATAATCTCGATCCGGCTCAAGCCAGCTCGATTACCTGTGCGGGTGTGACCACTTACAAAGCCACCAAAGTAGCAGGTGTACGTCCCGGTCAATGGATTGCCATGTATGGTGCAGGTGGTTTGGGCAACTTGGCCGTTCAATACGCCGCTAAAGTATTCGGTGCGCGCGTGATTGCCGTTGATATTAATGACGACAAACTGCAATTAGCCAAAGAAGTAGGCGCTGAAGTAGTCATCAACAGCGCTAAAGAAGATGTCGTCGCCCGTATCAAAGAAATTACCGACGGCGGTAGTCATTGCGCTGTCGTTACGGCGGTATCCAAAGTGGCCTTCAATAACGCGGTAGACAGCGTTCGCGCAGGTGGCCGTGTGGTTGCGGTCGGTCTGCCGGTGGAAACTATGGATTTGTCTATCCCGCGCACGGTTTTGGACGGCATCGAAGTTGTCGGTTCCTTAGTCGGCACACGCCAAGACTTGGCGGAAGCCTTCGACTTCGGCGCCCGCGGCTTGGTCGTGCCAGTGGTGCAGACTCGCGCATTGGATGAAGTAGGCGACATTTTCCAAGAAATGCACGATGGTAAAATCCAAGGCCGTATGGTGTTGGATATGAAAAAATGCTGTAAACACTAATTTATCATTTAGATAAAAAACATGCCGTCTGAAAGTTTCAGACGGCATGTTTTTATAGTGTGCACTTACGAGGCAGGTTGGGTCTGCTCAAGCTCCAATGCTGCGGCTAACAATGAAAGCCTTGCCAATACACCGTAAACATAAAGTCGGTTGCATTCGCAATCAAGATCGCCGTTGGTTTGCGGTACGCCCAAGCTGTCCCATTGGGCAAATACCCGTTTGCAGCGTTCCTCCCCTCCGCTTTCGTCGCCCGCTACCGGAATATTTTGCTCTAAAGGCACAAACAGCATACCCGAAGCATTGAGGTTTTCATCCGTGCCGCGGCCTTCGTGTACACGGAAAAAACCACCCACAACAAAACGGTCTACCATATAAACCACCGGTTCGGAAACCGCGCCGTTTAGGGTTTCGTAAGTATAAATACCCTCTTGAACGATAACCTCGCTAACTTCTAGGCCCTCTTTCACTTTGGCCATTTTATTGCGGTTTTTACGGTTGAGCCCGCGAATTTCGTCTGCCGATTTCACGCTCATCACACCCATACCATAAGTGCCGGCATCCGCTTTTACAATCACGAAGGGCTTATCGGTAATACCTTTTTCATCGTATTTGGCCTGAATCTTTGCCAGCATTCTCTCCACCGCATCGGCCAGTGCGTCTTCACCCTCACGGTCTTGGAAATTCAAACCGCTGATTTGTTCGAAATACGGGTTAATCTGCCACTCGTCAATGCCGATTAATTCGGCAAATTCTGCCGCCACTTCATTATAGGCGGCAAAATGCGCCGTTTTCCGACGCGAAGTCCAGCCACCGTGCAACGGGGGCAGCACTTTTTGGCTCAAGCCATTCAGAATTTCCGGTACACCTGCGGACAAATCATTATTCAACAACACCAAACAAGGTGAAAAGCCGTCTGCCAAATGAACACGGTTGCGCGTATATTGCAAAGGTTCCAACAAAACCTTATCGCCTAAGGCTGTGGTTAATTCGGTAGGTTCCGTAATTTCAGGATTCAAACTGCCCAAGCGGACCTCAAAACCTGCCGAACGCAAAATATTGCTCAATGCATACACGTTTTGCAGGTAAAACGTATTACGCGTATGGTTCTCAGGCACAATCAAAATCGATTTGGCCGTTTCGCAAGCACGCTCTACCGCACTCTGTGCAGCCAAAGCCGCCAGCGGCACTACTGCCGGGTTGAGATTATTAAAACCGCCGGGAAACAGATTCATATCGATAGAAGCCATTTTGTATCCGGCATTACGGATATCAACCGAACCGTAAAATGGTGGCGTATGCTCACTCCACTTTTGGCGGAACCATGCCTCGATTTTGGTTTGGTTGGCCAAAATAACAGCCTCGAAAGCTTTCAGCCGAGGCAGATATTGTTCAGACATAACGGGAAGCGACATTGGTTTTCCTTAATAAAATCAGCCTTTCAGACGGCCTAAACCTTAAATACCGAAATTCGGCACCCTATACGGCAAGTCAGCAGAATCCTTTGCTTAGGGTAACCCGTCAGGCAAAAGACAACTGTATTGTCCGTCGCATTATAGCAAGTTACCCTGTATAAATGGATATGACAATAAATAGTTCGTATGCCTTTCAGACGGCCTTGCAAATAAAATGACATTTGATAAGAACAACCATGAGGGGAACAGCCCCTTCTTCTAGCTGATATATGAATCAAATATAAAAAGCAAAGCCAATATAGGTAGCCAATTAAAAAGGCTGTCTGAAAAATATTCAGACGGCCTCATATCATCATCGGTTTTATCAGTTTTTCATGGATTGCACCGGCGCGGGAATCCGTCCGCCGCGATTAACAAATATTTCGCAGCTACCTTCCTTTACCGGCATAATCGGCGCATAGCCCAGCAATCCGCCAAATTCCACGCTATCGCCGACATCTTTACCCGGCACGGGAATAATACGTACGGCAGTTGTTTTACTGTTAATCATACCGATGGCCGCTTCATCCGCAATAATGCCGGAAATGGTGGCTGCCGACGTGCTGCCCGGCACCGCTACCATATCCAAGCCTACCGAACAAACCGCGGTCATGGCTTCCAATTTATCTAATGTGAGCACACCGCTTTCGGCAGCAGCAATCATACCCTCATCTTCCGATACGGGAATAAAAGCACCGCTCAAGCCGCCTACCGCGCTTGATGCCATCATGCCACCTTTTTTCACGGCATCATTTAACAAAGCCAAAGCAGCCGTAGTGCCGTGCGTACCGCATACGCTCAAGCCCATTTCTTCCAAAATACGCGCCACAGAATCACCCACCGCCGGTGTCGGAGCAAGTGATAAATCCAAAATGCCAAAAGGAATATTCAGCATTTTACTGGCTTCATGGCCGATAAGCTCACCGACACGGGTAATTTTGAAGGCAGTTTTTTTCACCACCTCGGCTACTTCGGTTAAAGTAACCGCATTGGAATTTTCCAAAGCCGCTTTCACGACGCCGGGGCCGGATACGCCGATATTAATCACTGCCCCCGCTTCACCCGAACCGTGAAATGCACCTGCCATGAAAGGGTTATCTTCCACCGCATTGCAAAACACCACGATTTTGGCGCAACCGAAACCTTCCGGTGTGATTTCCGCCGTTCGTTTAATGGTTTCCCCCGCCAGCTTCACTGCGTCCATATTGATGCCCGCACGGGTCGAGCCGATATTAATCGAGCTACACACGATATCAGTGGTTTTCATCGCTTCGGGAATCGAACGGATCAATACTTCGTCTGCCGGCGACATTCCTTTTTGCACCAAAGCGGAAAAGCCGCCGATGAACGATACGCCGATGGCTTTTGCCGCCCTATCCAAAGTTTGGGCAATGCTCACATAGCTATCGGCACCGGTTGCCGCGGCAATTTGTGCAATCGGCGTTACCGAAATACGTTGGTTGACAATCGGAACACCGTATTTAGCCGACAAATGCTTTGCCGTAGCTACTAAATCTTTACCGATTGTAGTGATTTTATTGTAAATATTTTGGTTTAATACCTCGATATCGGGATGGATGCAGTCATGCAAGTCGATACCGATGGTAATGGTACGGACATCAAAGTTTTGATCCGCCACCATTTTGACAGTTTCCAAAATTTCGTTGGAGTGAATACTCGTTTGCATCACATCCCCTTAAATACGGTGCATAGCGTTAAAAATCTCTTCATTTTGCATACGGATATCCAAAGCAAGTTTTTTGCTTTCTTCTGCAAATAAATCTAAGATTTCCCGGCGGCTTTTCGGGCATTTTTTCGTATCAACCAAAATAATCATGGTAAAAAAATCATCCATTAGCTGCTGGCTGATGTTTAGGATATTCAATTGGTTTTCGGCCAACAGTTTGGATACATCGTAAACGATACCGATACGGTCTTTACCGATCACGGTAATAACAGAACTGCTCATCTTGTCGTTCCTTATGACTGGAGGTTGTCTTGTCGTATAAATACTTTCAGACGGCATTATAAATAAGGCCGTCTGAAAATCATTTGATTTATATCTCTTGAAATAAAATTATACAGATACTATCCGGTATCGTGTAATGTGTATTAAATCTTGATAAAAAGGCCGCCTGAACTTTCAGACGGCCTTATAACTCATTAAAAACAAATATTTAAAATAAATTAAATATTCAAATAATCCAGAATACCCTCGGCTGCATCCCGGCCTTCGGCAATAGCCGTAACGACCAAATCCGAACCACGGGTAATATCTCCTCCTGCAAACACTTTCGGATTGGCGGTTTGCTGCTTATAAGTACCACGCGCTTCAATACGGCCGCGGTTATCGGTTGTCACACCGACGCTTTGCAGCCACGGCATTTCATGCGGTGCGAAACCGAATGCCACAATAACCGCATCGCAATCGATAACTTCCTCACTACCCTCAATAATTTCGGCACGGCGGCGGCCTTTTTCATCAGGCTCACCCATACGGGTTTTCACAATACGGATACCGGTAACCTTACCTGTAGCATCGGTTTCAACGGCAACCGGATCTGCTTCTATCGCAACCGGTTGGGCATTAAATTGGAAAGCCACACCTTCTTCTTTAGCGTTGGTAAACTCTTTTTTACTACCCGGCATATTAGCCGCATCTCGACGGTAAACACAGGTAACTTCTGCCGCCCCTTGACGCACTGAAGTACGGACACAGTCCATAGCGGTATCGCCTCCGCCCAATACAACCACGCGTTTGCCCTCCATGCTGACATAGTCCGCACTTGGCAATCCGAGTAAATTTTGGGTATTACCAATCAAAAACGGCAACGCGGAATATACACCTTGGGCATGTTCGTTCGGAATATCGGCCTTCATACCTTGGTATGTACCGACGCCGAGGAATACCGCATCGTATTGTTCAACCAAATCCTGCAAGCCGATGTCTTTACCGATTTCCACGCCCAGCTTGAACTCGATACCCATTTCGCCGAACACTTCACGGCGGCGTACCATCACTTCTTTTTCCAACTTAAACGCAGGAATACCAAAGGTAAGCAGACCGCCAATCTCCTGTTGACGCTCATATACGGTCACGTCTACACCGTTACGTACCAACACATCGGCACAACCCAAACCGGCCGGCCCTGCACCGATAACGGCTACTTTTTTACCTGCTTTGGGTACATCATGCAGATTCGGTTTCCAACCCATCTCAAAGGCTTTTTCGGTAATGTATTTTTCCACATTGCCTATCGTTACCGCACCAAACTCTGCATTTAAGGTGCAATCGCCCTCGCACAAACGGTCTTGCGGGCAGACGCGTCCGCATACTTCCGGCAGACTATTCGTACTATGAGCCAGCTCCGCCGCTTCAATAATACGTCCTTCGTTAGCCAAGCGCAGCCAATTGGGAATATTGTTGTGCAGCGGGCATTTGTTTTGACAATACGGATTACCGCAAGCCAAACAACGGTCTGCCTGAGCTTGCGCCTGCTTGTCGCTGAAAGCCTGATAGATTTCTACGAAACTGGTTTTGCGCGTATTCAAGGGAATTTTCGGCGGATCGACACGCGGCAGGTCGATAAACTGATATACGTTTTCACGTTCGCTCATAGTGGTGTTCCTTGTATTTTGACGTCTGCCCTCCACAAACAGGAAAGGCAACCGATTATGTAATCGTTGGATAATCTACCTAAATGTTTTGCAAACCCGTTTTACGCTGCTTGACCTTAACCGGGGGTTAGACCTTATGCTTTTAATACTGCTTCTCCCGATCATACCAACTCAGGAAAATCCGATGAAAAACCGAATCTTGTTAATTTCCAATCTAACCACAGCCATTTTGCTTTCTGCCTGCCATATACCTGGACAGCCCGCCTCAATGCACAACGGGTATCACATCCAGAAAAACGGTACCGCACCGCATATCCAAGCCTATTTGCAAAGCATGGAACATATGCATCACGGTATGAATCAAGCGGCATATATCGCCAATCCAGACGCTGCTTTCAATGCGGGTATGATTCCCCATCATCAAGGAGCTGTCGCCATGGCTGAGATTGAGCTTAAATACGGCCGAGATCCAACCATGCGCAAACTGGCAAAAAATATTATTGCCGCCCAGAAGGCTGAGATCGAGACAATGTCCAACTGGCTAAAACAGCATCCGACGACTACCCCGCCTTCCGGTAAAGCCTATCCTCATACCCAAGCATATCTGGGTTTAAACCAACATCATGCTATGGCAGATGCGGCGAAGCATCCCGATCCCGATATTGCATTTGCCCAAGCTATGATTCCACATCACCAAGGGGCAATCGATATGGCGGAGATACAACTTCGCTACGGTACCAATCCGGCAACCCGAAAATTAGCAGAATCCATTATCGCGGCCCAGCGGCCTGAAATCGATTTAATGCGAAATTGGCTGAAGTCGGTTCAAAAATAATACCTTTATCCAATCAAACAGTCTTTTCAGACGGCCTGTTTAAATTTTTCAGGCCGTCTGAACTTTGGCACTTACTGAGTTACCAACCGTAGCTCGGTTACGGTTCGGCGTTTGTGTCCCAGCAGTGCATCCACATCATTTGCCTTGGGTTTTACCAGAACAAATTTACCGATATAGTTTTCCCAATCTGCCAATATTTCCTCGCCGATACGGCTGTGGGTCAGGCTCACATGACGCTCGATCAGGCCGCGCAAATGTTCTTGATGCATTGGTAAATCTTCAATACCCAATCCTTCTACCATTTCAGGATTGATACGGCCTTGGAAACAGCCGTCAACATCAAGTACATAAGCAAAGCCCCCCGTCATACCTGCGCCGAAGTTGATACCGGTTTTACCCAATACCGTTACCACACCACCGGTCATGTATTCGCAACCGTTATCGCCGATACCTTCTACTACCGTAGTTGCTCCCGAATTACGCACGGCGAAACGCTCGCCGGCACGACCTGATGCAAACAATTCGCCACTGGTCGCACCGTATAAACAGGTATTACCCGCAATAGTGGCTTTTTCGGCTTTAAACGCAGCACCATTGTGCGGTTTAATCACAATGCGCCCACCAGCCATACCTTTTCCGACATAGTCGTTGGCATCGCCGGTCAGTGTCAGATTGATGCCGCCGGCCAGCCATACGCCGAAGCTTTGACCCGCCGTGCCGTCAAAATGAAGGTTAAACGTTTGTTCGGCATTGCCACGGTTACCGTATTTTTCAGCAACCATGCCGGAAAGTGTAGCACCTACAGAACGGTCTACGTTGGTAATATCAAAACTCGCATCCATACTACCACCCGAAACAAATGCTTCTCGAGTTTCTTCTACAATCGCCCTGTTCAGCAAGCCTTTATCAAACGGTTCGTTAGTCTGCGTGCAATAGCGCGCGCTGCCTTCCGGCACTTTAGGCGCATACAGCAACTTGCTTAAATCCAAACCGCGCTGTTTGGAAGTTTTACCTTCAACGATTTCCAACAAATCTGTACGGCCGATTAAATCGGTGAGTTTTTCCACGCCTAACTCAGCCATCAGCTCGCGCACGTCCTGTGCGATAAATTTGAAATAGTTCATCGCCTTTTCAGGCAGCCCGTGATAATGCTTGCTGCGTAAAGTATCGTCTTGGGTAGCGATACCGGTAGCGCAATTGTTCAGATGACAGATTCGTAAATAGCGACAACCCAAAGAAATCATCGGACCCGTACCGAAACCGAAACTCTCAGCTCCTAAAATAGCGGCCTTCACAATATCCAAACCGGTTTTCAAACCACCATCTACTTGCAGGCGGATTTTGTGACGCAAATTATTTTCTACCAGAGCCTGCTGCGCTTCGGCCAAACCGAGTTCCCAAGGAGAACCGGCATATTTCACGCTGGAAAGCGGACTTGCTCCCGTACCGCCGTCATAACCCGAAATAGTAATCAAATCAGCATAAGCTTTGGCTACACCGGTAGCAATCGTACCGACTCCGGGCAGCGATACCAGTTTTACCGATACCAAAGCCTTCGGATTTACCTGTTTCAAATCGAAAATCAGCTGTGCCAAATCTTCGATCGAATAAATATCGTGATGGGGCGGCGGAGAAATCAAGGTAGAACCCGGCACGGCATAGCGAAGCTGTGCAATATAAGGCGTTACTTTGTCGCCGGGCAACTGGCCTCCTTCGCCCGGCTTCGCACCTTGAGCCACTTTGATTTGAATAACATCGGCACTCATCAGATAGGCCGCCGTTACGCCGAAGCGGCCGGACGCGACTTGCTTGATCCGAGATACTTTTTCAGTACCATAACGGCGGGGATCTTCACCGCCTTCACCTGAGTTGGAATACCCACCCAAACGGTTCATCGCAATTGCCAATGCTTCGTGCGCTTCAGGGCTTAATGCACCAATTGACATAGCCGCACTGTCAAAACGCTTGTAGAGGTTTTCGGCTGGTTCTACTTTATCAATAGCGATAGACTCACGCCCTTCGATTTTCAAGCGTAATAAATCACGGATGGTGGTTACAGGGCGGTTGTTCACCGTATCGGCATAAAGACGGTATTTGCTGTAATCTCCGCTATTGCAAGCCGCCTGCATAGTATTAACCACTTCAGGATTGTAAGCGTGATACTCGCCTTGAGGTTTAAACTTGAGCAAGCCGCCCGCGTCAATGCCTTTGCTACGCTGCCATGCACGCTTGCGTTGGCTGCAAAGCTGCTCATGCAGGTCGGCAAATGTCGCACCTTCTACACGGCTGGTAATGCCGGGGAAACACAAACGAGTAACTTCGCTGCTGAAGCCAACCACTTCGAACAAATGGGCTGCACGATAGGATGCAATGCAGGAAATACCCATTTTCGACATGATCTTGTACAAACCTTTATTCACACTATTGCGGAAGTTGGCCATAACAACACGCAGCGGTTTGGTAATCGCCCCCACATTTACCATATGCCCCAAGCTTTCATAAGCCAGATACGGATAAACAGCAGTCGCACCCAAGCCGATCAATACTGCGAAATGGTGCGGATTGCGGGCAGAACCTGTTTCTACAATGATATTGGCATCACAACGCAAGTTGGTTGCTACCAAGCGATTTTGTACTGCGCCTACGGCAAGTGCAGCAGGGATATGCTGGCGGTCTTTGGCAATATTTTTATCAGACAATACCAACAATACGGCGCCATCGCGTACCGCTGCTTCGGCATCATCACAAAGTTTTTCCAAGGCTTCTTTGAGGTTACGCTCATCTGGGCTGTAAACCATGTCAAGTACAACATGCTTATAGTGTTCGGCAGGCAAGCGCAATAATTGTTGCATATCGGAATACAACAGAACCGGCGATTTGAAGTTTACACGATGCGACATGCCTTCAGCTTCGAAAAACACGCTCATCTCACGGCCGATACTGGTAGCCAAACTCATCACATGTGCTTCTCGCAATGGATCGATAGGCGGATTGGTTACTTGGGCGAAATACTGACGGAAATAGTCGTACATCAGGCGTGGGCGTTCACTCAATACGGCAAACGGCGCATCATCACCCATCGAACCTACAGGCTCCTGACCGTTCTCGCCCATCACGCGCACGGTACTTTCCAATTCCTCAAGATCGTAAAGGAACTGCTTGTGATATACGGCAAGCGTTTCAGTATCCATATTCGCTTCGCCCACTTCGTTTTCCGGCAATTGCTCAAACGGAATCAGGCGCTGTACGTTTTTATCCAACCAACTACGGTAAGGGTGGCGCGCACGTAATTCATCATCAATTTCATGAGAATGCATCAGCTTGCCTTTGCCGGTATCAATCACCAGTAATTCGCCGGGGCCGACGCGGCCCTTGTCTACCACTTCATCAGGGGCGTAGTCCCAAATACCTACTTCCGAAGCAATGGTAATCAAACGGTCTTGGGTGATGACATAACGTGCCGGACGCAAACCGTTGCGATCGAGGTTACAAGCTGCGTAACGGCCGTCTGAAAGCACGATGCCGGCCGGACCGTCCCATGGCTCCATGTGCATGGAATTGAAATCATAGAATGCGCGCAAATCATCGCTCATATCCGGGTTCTGCTGCCATGCGGGCGGCACCAACAGACGCATAGCACGGAACAAATCCATACCGCCATTAACAAATAGCTCCAGCATATTATCAAGCGAACTCGAGTCGGAACCGGTTTCATTAACAAACGGAGCAGCAGTTGCCAAATCGGGAATCAACGGTGTGCGGTATTTATAAGCACGTGCGCGTGCCCATGCGCGGTTCCCAGAAATCGTATTGATTTCACCATTATGCGCAAGATAGCGGAACGGCTGGGCCAACTTCCAGCGCGGCATAGTATTGGTTGAAAAACGCTGATGGAACAAACAGATTGCTGACTGCATACGCAAATCGGCCAAGTCCAGATAAAACTTGGGCAAGTCTTTAGGCATGCACAAGCCTTTATAGATAATGGTTCTGTTTGAGAGGCTACAGATATAGAAATCATCATGATCAATGCGTTTCTCAATACGGCGGCGGGTTACAAACAAACGCCGCTGTACATCTTGAATACGCCAGCCACTGGGCGCATTGATAAACACTTGCTTGATTTTGGGCATGTCGGCAGCGGCAATAGAACCCAATACCGATACATTGGTAGGTACGTCACGCCACGCCGCCACACTTAAGGTTTCATTTATCAACTCTTCATTGATAATGGCAATGTATTGTTGTGCCAATGCTTCGTCTTGCGGCAGGAAAATTTGTCCGACGGCAAAATTTTGCGCTAACGAAAACCCTTCTTCCTTGGCAACGGTTTGGAAAAACGTGGTAGGCATCTGCAACAGCAAACCGCAGCCATCACCTGTTTTGCCGTCTGAAAGAATGGCGCCACGGTGTTGCATACGTGACAAGCCGAGAATAGCGGTACGAACCACTTTATGGCTTGGTTCACCATCAATATTGGCGATTAGGCCGAATCCGCAATTTTCTTTTTCCAGTGTACGATCATACAGCATGGACATAATGAACCTTTCCTGCAAATTGTTGTAGAGGCTGCCGCTCTTGCATCTGCTTCAAACATCATCAAGTGTAATAAAAATACTTGAGATTTACGGTAATGCGGGCAAGTGTATTTAGTTAATCTTTAGGCTATCTAAAATACGGAAATTGTTGTCAATCGTCAAAGGTTTTTTTCAGTTTCATGGAAAGCAAACTCAATAAAAACAGGAATAAAATAAATATTTATTTCAATTAAAAAATTTATTTAATATTTTAAATTATAATTAGATGTATTTTTGACACTTAATATTAAATTAACAGGCTTTAACAATTTTGCTTGTTTTTTGTCATTTTATATGATTTGCACACATCTCTTAAAATATGAGCTTTCAAACAAGACCGAATCTTTTGAATGGCACAAAAATACCTGCCGCAATTGATCGGCAGGTATCTGTAGATTTATTACACAATCTATTTCAAGCTAGTTTAGCTACTTATGCTAAGGCCGTACGCATCTGATCAATCACCGCTTTATAGTCGGCCTGACCGAAAATAGCTGATCCGGCAACAAAAGTATCTGCACCAGCATCTGCAATAGCAGCAATATTATCGACCTTGATCCCCCCGTCTACTTCTAAAGCAATGCGGCGTCCGCTCTCGCTTTCATACATGTCCAATAAATCCCGTACTTGGCGTATTTTAACCAAGGTTTGCGGAATAAAACTTTGGCCTCCGAAGCCCGGGTTAACCGACATCAATAACACCATGTCCAGGCGCTCCAATACATTTTCCAACAGATAAACAGGTGTCGCCGGGTTCAATACCAAACCAGCCTGGCATCCGGCATCTTTAATCAAACTCAAACTACGGTCGATATGCCGACTGGCCTCCGGATGGAAAGTGATGATATCGGCTCCTGCTTTAGCAAACGATTGGATCAAATCATCTACCGGTTCCACCATCAAATGAACATCAATAGGCACGGTAGCATATGGTTTTAAGGCCTCGCATACCATCGGTCCGAAAGTCAGATTAGGAACATAATGATTATCCATTACGTCAAAATGAATTAAATCTGCTCCCGCAGCAATAACATCACGAACCTCCTCACCCAAACGGGCAAAGTCTGCAGATAAAATACTGGGGGCGATACGGTAATTTGTCACGTTGGTATTCTCCATTTTTCAGGCGGCATATGATTTACAATATACCGTTTGCAGTACCGTAATACCTTATTAATTTATTAGACAGTACTGCAGCTTTGGTTGATAATGCGGTTTTACGCAAGTTTACGGCCATTATACCGTGTTTCACACGCCCATCGGCTACATTCCTCAATAGATTGAATGATAGGGAAAACAACTGTGCTGCACTTTCATCCGCTCCGTCCGCTTGTTATCAAAACCACATTATTTGGTGCTTTGCTCAGTAGTGCCAGCTTATTATCTGCCACCCCCTTATCAGCACCCTTGGATGATTTCCAACCCAATTGCGATATCCGCCAGCTTTCTCTCACTCCTGAACAGCGCAACCAATTGCGCACCATCCGTTACGATTACAAACGCGAACTCGACCAAGCCAACAGCAAAAATAACCGTATCAGCCGCTCCCGCCATCCTACACTGATGCGGCTGCTTTCCGCGGAAAGCTTTAACGAAAACGCTGCCCGTGATTATATCCAAGCCCGCTATATGCCCAGTATGGATTTCGCAATAGGCGAATTAAAAATCCAGCACCGTTTTTACCAATTGCTTACCCCGATGCAACGCCAACAATGGTTAAAAGCCTGCTTGAAATAAATCATCATTAATCCATCACATGCCGCGACTTGAAAATTCAAAACGCGGCATGTGTACATTTAAGACAGGCGGCAAGAAGCTTATAACTAAAGATTGCCTTTACTCATTCTTTTTCAGACGGCCTCATAATCAAGTATGCTCATAACAAAACAAAGCGCATAACAAACCTGTAAAAGAAATAGACACTCTAGAATCTTTGCCCTATTCTCTTAAATTTCCACCATCACTCTCTGCAAAGGAAAGCCATGAAAATCGCAGCCAGCAAAGGGACTGAATTTGCATTTGAAGCCGACTACAAAACGATGGATATCGATCTTACCGATTTCACCAATGTATGTGCAGTAGTGGCCACAATCGAAGATCTGCCTACGGTGTGGGAAGAATTAGAACGGCTCGGCTTTGCCATACCGATTTTTGCCGCTGTGGAATATGGTCAAAGCGTACCCCCCGAGTGGCTTCCTGAAGTATATGGAGTGATCGAACTCTCACTGGATCAAAAATATTATAACGGGCAGCTCATCAACGCTGCCGCATCCGACTACATCGATTCCCTAGACCCGCCTTTTTTCCAAGCCCTCAAAGACTATACCGATTATGGAAATGCCGCTTTCGACTGCCCCGGTCATCAAGGCGGCCAATTTTTCCGCAAACACCCTTCGGGCCGGCGTTTTTTCCTTTATTTCGGAGAAACATTATTCCGTGCCGATTCATGTAACGCCGATGTACGCCTAGGCGACCTACTGATTCACGAAGGCCCGGCTTATACCGCACAGGCACATGCCGCCAAAGTTTACAATGCTGATAAAACCTACTTTGTTCTAAACGGCACCTCTGCCGCTAACAAAGTATGTATCAACGCACTCGTCGCACCCGGTGATTTGGTTTTATTCGACCGCAATAACCACAAATCGGTACATCACGGCGCATTAACAATGAGCGGCGGCATCCCCGTTTATATGCAGACAGCCCGAAATGCCTACGGACTAATCGGTGGAATTCCAGAAAGTGATTTTGACGAAGCCTCTATTCGCAAACGCATCAGGGCAGTTTCCCCCGAGCGTGCCGATAGCCCACGCCCATTCCGCTTAGCCGTCATCCAATTGGGTACTTACGACGGTACCATTTACAATGCGCGCCAAGTTGTCGACCGCATCGGCCATCTATGCGACTACATCCTTTTTGATTCGGCATGGGTAGGCTACGAGCAATTCATCCCTATGATGCGCGACTGCTCGCCTTTACTGCTAGAGTTGAATGAAAACGATCCCGGCATTCTGGTTACCCAGTCCGTACACAAACAACAAGCCGGATTCTCACAAACTTCGCAAATCCATAAAAAAGACAATCACATTAGCAAACAAGCACGATACTGCAACCACAAACGCTTTAACAATGCCTTCATGATGCACGCATCCACCAGCCCGTTTTATCCATTGTTTGCATTGCTGGACGTTAACGCCAAAATGCACGAAGGCAAAGCCGGACAGCGTATGTGGCGTGAATGTGTACTTGGTGGCATCGAAGCGCGGAAAATGCTGCTACAAACCTGCAAACTTATCAAGCCTTTTGTTCCTCCTACCGTTCACGACAAACCTTGGCAGGATTACGAAAGTGAAGATATGGTCGACGATATTTCATTCTTCCGCTTTGCAAAAGATGCTTCTTGGCACGACTTCGACGGCTATGCAGAAAATCAATACTTCATCGACCCCTGCAAACTGCTGCTTACAACCCCCGGCATCAACCGTGAAACAGGCGAGTATGAGCCCAGCGGTATTCCTGCTTCCGTATTGGCGCATTATCTCCGCCAACGCTCACTGATTCCCGAAAAAGCAGATTTAAACTCAATTTTGTTTCTACTGACTCCGGCGGAAAACATGGCCAAGTTCCAGCATTTGGTTGCAACCATCGCCCGCTTCGAAGAACTTTACGAAGCCAATACTTTGGTGCGTGAAATGCTTCCCGGCCTTGCCGCCGCATACCCTATTTACCAAAATATGCGGATTCAGGAATTGTGCCAACGTATGCACGACTTTTACCACAAACATCAATTAAATCAATTGCTGCAAGACATGTTCCGGAGAGACAAATGGCCGGCTACAAAACTAATGCCGTCTGAAACGCATCATGCCTATGTTCGCAACGATATCGAATTAGTACCTTTAAGCCTGATCGAAGGCCGTATTGCCGCTGAAGGTGCCCTTCCTTATCCTCCGGGCGTACTTTGTATCGTACCTGGAGAAATCTGGGGAGGAGCCGTATTAGCCTACTTCCGTGCATTGGAAGAAAGTGTAAACGAACTGCCCGGCTTCGAACCTGAAATCCAAGGTGTTTACTGGGAGCGCGACGACAACGGCAGAAAATATGCTCTGGCCTATGTATTAAAGCAGTAACTAACAGCCTCTTCATAAAAGGCCGTCTGAAATCACAGCCAAAATTTCAGACGGCATTTTTATTGGTCTTTTTAAAATAATTTCTATTTATCTTCTCAATACATCACAACTTATCAAAATCAATTTCAGACAGCATATTAAAAACTAATATATACAATATCTTATATATTAAATCACATAGGTTGCAATCTAAATACTTCTTGTCAGAATCCTAGGCACGCACCGTAAATTTGTATTTAAAAGGCCGTCTGAAATAAATTCAGACGGCCTTTTCCTAAAAAAAGTAGATTAAGATTCAGCCATTTGTACCGCTTGAATCGCAGTTAAAGCAATGGTATACACAATATCATCTACCAACGCACCGCGCGACAAATCATTGACTGGTTTACGCAAACCTTGCAACATCGGGCCTACGCTCAACACATTCGCATTACGCTGTACAGCTTTGTAAGTACAGTTACCTGTGTTTAGATCAGGGAATACCAATACGGTTGCCTGCCCCGCCACTTTGCTATCAGGTGCTTTAGATTTGGCTACGCTCGGTACGGTAGCCGCATCATATTGAAGCGGACCGTCAATAGCTAAATCAGGACGCTTACTTTGAGCAATTTTAGTTGCTTCGGCAACCTTCTCTACCGCGGGGCCACTGCCAGAAGTACCAGTAGAATAAGAAATCATCGCTACTTTTGGTTCGATACCGAAAGCTTTTGCAGAATCGGCAGACTGAATGGCAATATCAGCCAATTGTTCGGCAGTAGGCTCAGGATTTACTGCACAGTCACCATATACCAATACTTGATTAGGCAATAACATAAAGAATACGCTTGAAACCAAGCTGGCGCCCGGAGCCGTTTTAATCAGCTGCAAAGCGGGGCGAATGGTATTGGCCGTTGTATGCACGGCGCCGGATACCAAACCGTCGACATCATTTTGCGCCATCATCATAGTACCTAGTACAACCGTATCCTGCAATTGCTCGCGTGCCTGCTCAGGAGTCAGGCCTTTGCTCTTACGCAATTCACACATCGGCTCTACATACTGTTCCACCAAAGTTGCCGGATCAATGATTTCCAAAGATTCAGGTAGTTTTATATGGCGTTCTTTCGCAACTGCCTCTACTTCGGCTCGTGGTGCCAACAACACACAGCGGGCAATGCCTTTTTCATGGCAAATAGCCGCAGCCTGAACAGTACGGGGTTCCGCACCTTCCGGCAAAACAATGCGTTTATTTGCTTTGCTGGCAGACTCCATCATATTGACGCGGAATTGTGCCGGAGACATTCGGCCGCCCGATTTCTTCAATAATAAATCGGCATTTTTAATGTTTTCACTGGAACCGAAATAAGTTAACCCTGTTTTCTCGGCAATAGTCGCACCTGCCCCTTCGTCACCGCCATCTAGCACAAAACCGGCCAACAAGCCCGGAGCAGTAACATATTCCTGCTTAGCCAAATTCAAACGCTCTGCCACACACTCCACATCATTGTTGGCGGTATAAACGGCAAATACTACGGCAGCATCAAAAGATAAAGCCAACTCAAGATTCTTAGTAGACAAGAATACTCGTTCGGCATCGGGTTTAATACCTTTAATAACTACATTTTCAGCATCAAGCTCGCCTACACGCGCAACTAACATATCAAACCAGTCATCGCTTTTGCCGGTGCTAATCAAACGCTCGGCCACACCCGAATCATCAAAAGCACGGTAGGTAGTCGCATTAGGCAGGGCAGAAGCAACAGCCTGAGTGACTGCCCAACCATCGGAACGGGTAGAAACAGGTACAACTAATACGTTTGCCATTATTTATCCTTTAAACGAACTTTCAGGGAAATTTTTTACATTATATCACTGCCGCAAAGCAGTTTATACGCCAAGCTTATTTTGCTTATACGCATACAATGGATGCGATAAAGAATATACAATAGAACGGATAATTTGTAATAATTTAAAACGAATTTATTTATTGGAATTAATGGGAAAAATAATAATCAGACTAAGTAACAAACCAAGACAACCCTTTTCTTATCCAAGATAATTCCTCAAATAAATACGGGGTAAAATCAGATAAGAAAGTTTGAAAGTAGCTTGCCAAGTAAGTATTTGCTTACTTAATTGCTTCACTCGAACAAACCAGCCAAAGAAAAGCAAATCCCACTACCTAAAAAGTAGTGGGATTTGCAATAATACTGGCGGAGAATGAGGGATTCGAACCCTCGATGCAGGTTTCAGCCCACATGCACCCTTAGCAGGGGTGTGCCTTCAGCCTCTCAGCCAATTCTCCGTCGAGAGATGAGAACTATACCGAACAAGAAAATATGTGTCAAGCATTGAAAGTACCATTATCACAAAAAATCAAAGTTATTCATACTAATCATCTGAATTACATTGAAATTCTATTTCTACAGATTTAACAAACTTGCTAAGGCATATAAAATATTACTCTTTCCACGGCAGCCACATTTTTGCCAAGATATACATCAATAAGCCACCCACACCCAATAGCGCAAAAATAATGCCTTTTCTACGGGCATTCGGGCAAAACCAATAAATGGCGATACTGAAACTAAAAAATAAAGCGGTTACAACACCAACCAACCGCCACTCTTTATAACGATTGAGCGGGTAACTTTCAGTTACTACAACATACATCTGCCATAAAGCCGCCATACACATACTCAGTATGCCCGCCGGCAAAAATAAAATCCCAAGTGCTTCTTTACTAATCATGAAATTACCAAGTTTTGAATAAGAAACAGCTATAAATAATCAGTACCCTATTGATTTTCTGATAATAAAATCTAACAAACAGTAGCGGCTTACGGGTATTAATACGGATAATACTTCGCAGGATATTCATCAAAAATAAATTTAATGTTTTTCAGATGGCCTGCTCCCCCATTCTACTTTCACAACCGCAACCCCATACACAATTCCAATTATTTTTTAGATAACAATAGCTTTACAGCATTATATAACATATAAAACAGGCCGGCTGATAATTCAGACGGCCTGTTTCCAAATTACGGCTAGTTAAAATTAATATTGCTTATCCATGTAAAGCACGTTTATCTACAGCTAATGCAGCCTCGTGCATCACTTCGGATAAAGTCGGGTGCGCATGTACAATGCGGGCAATATCTTCGCTGCTGGCAGAGAATTCCATACTCATCACACCCTCTGCTACCAATTCGCTCACAACCGGGCCGATCATATGGATACCCAGTACGCGATCGGTTTTGGCATCTGCCAAAACTTTAATCAGGCCCTTGGCTTTTCCTAAGGCTAATGCTCGGCCATTAGCACCAAAGTTTGACGTACCTTTTTTATATTCAACACCTTCAGCTTTTAACTGTTCCTCAGTTTTACCCACCCATGCGATTTCCGGATCAGTGTAGATAACGAAAGGAATGGTATTAAAATCAAGATGCGGTTTTTGTCCGGCGATACGCTCGGCAACAGCAACGCCTTCATCACTGGCTTTATGTGCAAGCATCGGACCGCGTACTACGTCGCCAATTGCCCATACATTAGGCAGGTTGGTGCGACACTCTCCGTCTACTTTAATAAATCCACGCTCGTCTTTTTCCAAACCGACAGCCTCGGCATTCAAACCTTCAGTATTCGGAATACGGCCAATAGAAATGATTAATTTATCAAATGTTTCGGTTTTTTGTTCGCCTGCCGCTTCATAACTTACCGACACACCGCCTTCAACATTTTTAATTTCATTAAGCTTCACGCCCAATTTAATGTCTAAGCCCTGTTCTTTGGTAAAGACTTTAAGGGCTTCTTTGGCAATTTGCTGATCAGCCGCTGCCAAAAATGTAGGCATAGCTTCAAGAATAGTTACTTCAGCGCCGACACGCTTCCACACCGAACCCATTTCCAAACCGATAACACCCGAGCCGATTACGCCTAATTTTTTCGGCACTTCCGTCAGGTTCAATGCACCTTCGTTATCCAACACATTAACGTTATCAATATCAATCAAAGGCAGAGGGCGTGGCACGGAACCGGTAGCGACAATCACTTGTTTGGCCTCAACCACGCTTTTTTCACCGTTGTTGTCAACTTCAATTTGCCATAAATCACCGTTTTTGCCCTTGAAGCTGCCTTTGCCGAACAAACTGGTTACTTTGTTTTTTTGGAAAAGGAATTTCACACCGCCTGTCAGTTTGGTAACGATAGCGTCTTTGCGTTCGACCATCTTCGCGGCATCGAATTTCAATCCGTCAACACTGATGCCGTGTTCTGCAAAATCATGTTGGGCAGCATGAAAGTGCTCTGATGATTGCAGCAATGCTTTCGACGGAATACAACCTACATTCAGACAAGTACCACCCAAAGCAGGAGCATCTCCAGCTTTGTTTACTCCTGCATCGATACACGCAGTTTTAAAACCAAGTTGTGCTGCGCGGATAGCGGCAATATAACCGCCGGGGCCGGCACCAATCACTACTACATCAAATTGAGACATCAAAAATCCTTTGCATAATTTGATTCAGGCACTTATTCAAAAACGATTTTAGTTCGTTTTTCAGACGGCCTGAGCTATTAACGTCGGGTACGGCATGAATACGGGCTGTATTCAACTACCTCTTGCCGGGTAATATTGTTGTAGACACGGATGATTGCATTCGGATATACCTTACACAATGAATCCCGAGCCACTTCAATACCGGCTTTATTACTGTTGATTTTAAAATGTTTGTTTACAGGTTGTCCGCTAGCAGTATAAGCGCCAACAGCATATTCTTTTCCCTGCCAACTTGCGCAAGCGCCCAACAGTAAAACAAATGTCAATGCAGCATATCTCATGCCGTTCCCTTTAAATTTAGGCCGGATCCAATTGTTTTTCAGACGGCCTTATAAAACTACAAAGGCCGTCTGAAAACAAATTACAGATCCAACAGTAAGCGGGCCGGATCTTCCAGAGCATCTTTAATAGCTACCAGGGTCAATACGGCTTCACGACCGTCAATAATGCGATGATCGTAAGAAAGTGCCAAATACATCATCGGGCGGACAACGACTTGGCCATTTTCAACGACGGCACGCTCTTTAGTCGCATGCATACCTAAAATCGCTGATTGGGGTGGATTGATAATCGGCGTAGACATCATTGAGCCGAAAGTACCTCCGTTTGTAATACTGAAAGTACCACCGGTCAGATCATCCAAAGAAATCTTGCCGTCTTTTGCTTTAACTGCATAATCTACAATGGCTTTCTCGATATCAGCAATGCTCATTTGATCTGCATCGCGTAAAATCGGCACAACTAAACCGCGCGGGCTGCCAATGGCGATACCAATATCAAAGTAACCGTGATAAACAATATCATTGCCGTCAACAGAGGCATTAACGACCGGGTATTTCTTCAATGCCGCTACAGCTGCTTTAACAAAGAACGACATAAAGCCCAGCTTCACGCCGTGCTCTTTTTCGAATTGTTCTTTATATTTGCTACGCAAATCCATAACCGGCTTCATGTTAACTTCATTGAAGGTAGTCAGAATTGCATTTTCTTGTTGTGAAGCCAACAAACGCTCCGCGACACGGGCGCGCAAGCGGCTCATCGGCACACGCTGCTCCGGGCGTGCACCGGCCGGTACAGAAGCCGAAGGTGCTGCCGCTGTCGCTTTAGGAGCAGCTTGTGCATTTTGCACATCTTCTTTTAACACTCGCCCGTCGCGACCTGAACCTTGTACGCCGGCAATATCAACACCTTTCTCGGCAGCTAGTTTGGCAGCAGCCGGCATGGCCACACCGGCTTGAGCATTGGAAGATACAGGTGCGGTTTCAGCTGTTTCGGTTTGAGCTTGAGCGGGAGCTTCAGTAGCGGGTTTTGCTTCTGTTTTAGCGGCTTCGGTATCGATTTTAGCCAATAATTGCTCTGCAACAACTGTTTCGCCATCTTGCGCAATGATTTCTACCAATACACCTGCTTGGGGAGAAGGCACTTCAAGTACAACTTTATCGGTTTCTACATCAATCAGGATTTCATCACGCTCAACATATTCACCGACTTTTTTATGCCAGCTCATCAGCGTACCTTCTGAAACGCTTTCTGATAATACAGGTACTTTTACTTCAACAATCATTTTGTTCTCCAGTTTGGTATGCAGCCGTCTGAACATTCAGACGGCCTTATAGTCGTTAGTTCAATTCCAATGCATCATCTACCAACTGCTTCAGTTGGGCAATGTGCTTACTCATGTAACCTACTGCAGGAGAGGCGCTGCTTGGACGTCCAGCAAAAGAAACTTGCTGTCCTTCTTTGCATAAACGCTCCAAGCGATGGCGGGTCTGATACCACGCGCCTTGGTTTTTCGGCTCTTCTTGCGCCCATACGATTTGGGTTGCGTTCGGATATTTCTCCAATTCGGCTTGAGCTTCTGCATACGGGAACGGATACAGCTGTTCAATACGTACAATAGCGATATCATCGGTAAGGCTACGCTCGGCACAAGCTTTAGCCAAATCATAGTAAACCTGACCCGAACACATCACAACACGTTTTACGCTGCCGTTATCCTTACGTTCAACCGCATCGCCGATCACCGGACGGAAGGTAGAGTTTTCCGTAAAGTTTTCCAGCGGGCTCATTGAATCTTTAAAGCGCAACAAACGTTTCGACATAAAAATAACCAATGGTTTACGATAAGTTCGTAAAGCCTGGCGGCGTAGGATATGGAACATTTGCGAAGCTTCAGACGGCATAACAATCTGCATGTTGTGCTCAGAACAAAGTTGTAACCAACGCTCCAAACGTGCCGAAGAGTGCTCAGGTCCCTGGCCGTCATAACCATGTGGCAAAATAGTTGTCAAACCGCACAAACGTCCCCATTTGGTTTCGCCGGAAGAAATAAACTGGTCGATTACAACTTGGGCGCCGTTGGCAAAGTCGCCAAACTGAGCTTCCCAAATCACCAATTTATCAGGTGCTGAGCAGGCATAACCATACTCATAAGCCATTACGGCTTCTTCATTCAAAATTGAATCGATAACGACAAAGTCGGCTTGTCCTTCTGCCATATGAGCTAAAGGAACATATATTCCGGCATCGCGTTTTTCACGATTTTGGTCATGCAATACTGCGTGACGGTGGGAGAAAGTACCGCGACCGGAATCCTCACCGGAAATACGCACACCGATACCGTTCGTTACCAAGCCGGCATATGCTAATGTTTCCGCCATGCCCCAATCAATCGACTGTTCGCCGGCAGCCATAGCCTTACGGCTTTCCAATACTTTTTTCACCGTATTGTGCAAAGCCAAATCTTCCGGTACTTCGGTAAATTTATCTGCCAAACGTTTGATATCTGCGGCAGACAAGCTGCTATCCACTTCTTCGCGCCAATCTTTACCGTTGTACTTCGACCAATCAACACGATGTTTGCTTTCATAATCAGACAGGCGGGTTTGCTCTACATGCTCGCCTTTGTCTAAAGCATTACGGTATTCTTGGATATATTCTTCGGCATCTTCGGCTTTGATTACACCTTCCGCTACCAGTTTTTCTGCGTACAACGCACGAGTGCCCGGGTGTTGGGCCACCTTTTTGTACATCATAGGCTGAGTCAGGTACGGATCATCACCTTCGTTGTGGCCGAGTTTGCGGTAGCAAACCAAATCGATAACCACGTCTTTATTGAAGGTACGACGGTAATCCATAGCAATTTGCATTACGTAACATACTGCTTCAGGATTATCCGCATTGACATGGAAAATCGGCGCCTCAACCATTTTGGCAATATCGGTACAGTGCGTTGTCGAACGCACATCACGGGTATCGGAAGTAGTAAAGCCGATTTGGTTGTTAATCACCAAATGGATTGTACCGCCCGTCATATATCCGCGGGTTTTGGAAAGGTTAAAGGTCGCCTGGTTAACACCTAAGCCGATAAATGCAGAGTCACCGTGAATCAGAACAGGTAATACCTGTTTGTGGCCCTCTTCTCCGCGGCGGCGCTGCTTGGCACGGGTCGAACCTTCAACTACAGGATTGACGATTTCCAAATGCGAAGGGTTAAAGGCCAAAGTAACATGCATCGGACCGTTCGCCGTAGCGATATCCGAACTGAAACCCATATGGTACTTAACGTCGCCGCTAGGCAAAAGCGCCTCTGCACGGCCTTCAAATTCGGCAAACAGATCGCGCGGAAGTTTGCCTAAAGTATTCACCAATACATTCAGACGGCCACGGTGCGCCATGCCGATAATCACTTCTTCCACACCGTCTTTGCCTGCGTTGTGAATGAGATAATTCAAACCGACAATAGCACTTTCGCCTCCTTCTACGGAGAAACGTTTTTGTCCTACATATTTGGTATGCAGGTAACGCTCAAGTGTTTCTGCGGCAGTTAGCTGCTTCAGAATACGGCGTTTTTCATCTGCACTATATTGCGGTGTAGAAAGAGTTGTTTCGAATTGTTTGCGAATCCAACGGCGTTCATTAGCATCTGAAATGTGCATGTATTCGACACCGATATTACCGCAATACGTTTGTTTTAATTTGCTGATAATGTCAGACAAAGGCAATTTTTCACTGCCGCAGAAATCGCCTTGGCCAATGTTAAACTGTACAGCCATATCGGCATCACTTAAGCCGTGATATTTTGGATCCAATGCATCCACATTACTTTGGGATACCCGTTTTAACGGATCCAAATCAGCTGCTCCCGAGCCTTGGATACGGTATGCCGAAATCAAGCGTAAAACCGATACCTGTTTTTGCAATAAAGCAGGATCCACTCCTGCCGCAACAGGCGGACGCTTGGCTAAATTAATAAAAGATTCCTGAATCGGACGGTGGGCAACATCACGCTCAACCGCGCCCGGTTGAGTTTGCAATTGCCCGAAATATTGTTTCCAATGCTCATCTACTGAGTCTGGATTGTTGAGGTAATTTTCGTAAAGCTCTTCAATATAAGGTGCGTTTGATCCAAATAAATAAGAAAAACTCTGTTTGTCGTCCATCATGGCTAAAGCCCTTTGTTGGTCAAAAATAAAGAGTAGAATAGGCCTATTTTCAAACATTTATATTTGAAAATATGCTTATTCTACTCTCCGTATTCGGGTATGGCAGCTTCTGTCCGCACTTTTACATAACTTCAATTTTATAGTTAAAGCCGTCTGAAACAGGTTCAGACGGCTTCTGAACTAACTATTTTTAATTTGTATTCGGATTTGCAGTTTAACGTTTATCTACCGGAACATAATCACGGCGGGCTGCACCGGTGTAAAGCTGGCGCGGACGGCTAATTTTATGACCCGGATCGGCAATCATTTCATGCCAATGCGAAATCCAACCTACTGTACGCGCTAAGGCGAAGATAACGGTAAACATAGAAACCGGGATACCCAATGCAGACAATACGATACCTGAGTAGAAATCCACATTGGGATACAGTTTGCGTTCAACGAAATAAGGATCGTTCAGAGCAATTTGCTCCAACTCCATCGCTAATTTGAACTTCGGATCATTTTCCAAGCCGAGTTCTTTCAGCACTTCGTAACAAGTTTCACGCATAATGTTAGCGCGAGGATCCATATTGCGGTAAACGCGGTGACCGAAGCCCATCAAGCGGTATTTACGCTCTTTCACGCCTTCCATAAATTCAGGAACACGCGATACATCACCAATTTCATCCAGCATCTTCAACACGGCTTCATTAGCACCACCGTGTGCGGGACCCCACAAGCTCGCAATACCGGCAGCAATACATGCAAACGGATTAGCACCAGAAGAGCCGGCCAAGCGCACGGTAGAAGTAGAAGCATTTTGCTCGTGATCAGCATGCAAAATAAAGATACGGTCAAGTGCACGCACCAATACCGGATTAGGTTGATACTCTTCGCATGGTGTTGCAAACATCATGTGCATGAAGTTTGCGGTATAAGACAAATCATTGCGTGGGTAGTTGAACGGTAAACCGTTTGAATAACGGTAACACATTGCAGCGATTGTCGGGATTTTCGAAATCAAACGGAACTCTGCAATACGACGGTGATCCGCATTATTGATATCCAAGCTATCTTGATAGAATGCAGCCAATGCACCCACCACACCTACCATCATAGCCATCGGATGTGCATCACGACGGAAACCGCGGAAGAACCAAGTCAACTGCTCATGTACCATAGTGTGGCGGCTTACGGTATGCTCGAATTGGGCTTTTTGTTCGGCTGTCGGCAATTCGCCGAAAATCAGCAGATAGCAGGTTTCGAGATAGTCACTATTTTCCGCAAGTTGCTCAATCGGGTAACCGCGGTAATAGAGCTGGCCTTTTTCGCCATCAATAAACGTGATTTTCGATTCGCAGCTGCCTGTAGAAACAAAACCCGGGTCGAAAGTAAACATGCCTGTTTCTTTGGTAAAAGTACGGATATCGACAACATCGTTGCCTAAGGTACCTTCCAAAACCGGCAGCTCAAATGCTTCTTGGCCTTCAACTTGCAACTTGATGGTTTTAGACATCTCTTTAACTCCTATTTTCTTATTTGAATACAATGCAGAAAACTGCATAGTGTGTTTCAGACGGCCTGTTGGAACAGAATCCTCAAGCCTTCCTGATCTTTTCCAAAAGCGGGATAAAATGCAGTTGGTCCGTTGTTTCTTTCCGATTCACCAAGGCTAAAAACTCTTGATCCGGCAAATCTAAAATTTCAACAAACACTGCCAACTCATCATCACCCAAGTGTTGGAATTCTTTTTCCATAAACCGCCCGAGCAGGATATCCAGCTCGAGCAGTCCTCGACGGGTTTGAAAACGTATACGCCGTTTCTCAGTTTCGTCAAATTTTGCCATATGGTCAGATTGCCCGTTTCAACATAATTTCTTTAATCTTACCGATGGCTCTGGTCGGATTCAAGTGCTTCGGACACACATCCACACAGTTCATAATAGTGTGGCAGCGGAACAGGCGGTATGGGTCATTTAGGTTATCCAAACGCTCATTGGTAATGGTATCGCGGGTATCTGCGATAAAACGGTAAGCATTCAATAAGCCTGAAGGACCTACAAACTTGTCCGGGTTCCACCAGAATGACGGACATGCTGTCGAACAGCAGGCGCACAAAATACATTCGTACAAACCATCCAGCTCTTTCCGGTCCTCTTGGCTTTGCAAACGCTCTTTATTGGCATCTACAGGCTCATCATTTACCACATAAGGCTTAATCGAGTGATATTGCTTGAAGAATTGGGTCATATCCACAATCAAATCACGGATAACAGGCAACCCGGGCAGAGGGCGCAATACAATCGGCTGTTTCAGGCTGCGAATATCAGTTAAACATGCTAAACCGTTTTTACCGTTGATATTCATGCCGTCTGAACCACAAATACCTTCGCGGCAAGAGCGGCGGAACGATAAGGTATCATCTTGCGCTTTCAACTTAACCAAAGCATCAAGCAATTTGACATCAGTAGGCTCGATTTCGATCTCGTAATCTTTAAGATATGGCTTTGCATCCACATCAGGATTATAGCGATAGACTTTAAAACGTACTTTTTCCATGTGCTGTTGTCCTTAGTAAACGCGTTTGGCCGGTTCAATGTAATCTACGGTCAGCGGCTTGGTATGAACCGGTTTGTAAGAGAGACTGTTATCTGCGGTGTAGAATAAAGTATGTTTCATCCAATTTTCATCATCACGCTCTGGATGGTCATCCGAAGCATGTGCACCGCGTGACTCTTTACGCGCTTCCGCCGAAATCAAAGTAGCTTTTGCCACTTCAATCAAGTTATCCAATTCCAAGGCTTCGATACGGGCGGTATTCCAAACTTGGCTCTTATCTTGAATCTCAGTATTTTTTACACGTTCAGCCAAAGCCAATACTTTATCAACACCCTCTTTTAAGATGGCATCTGTGCGGAATACGCCTGCATGCAACTGAACAGTACGCTGTAATTCGCGGCGCAACGCATCAACATTCTCACCGCCTGTTTGATTATTCAAACGATCCAAACGGGCTTTTGTCAATGCTCCGGCATTCGCCGGCAACTCTTTCCAACCGCTTTGCTTGTTAATATATTCAATCATACTGTCGCCGGCCGATTTACCGAATACTACCAAGTCAAGCAGTGAGTTGGTACCCAAACGGTTTGCACCGTGAACTGAAGCGCAAGCGCATTCGCCAGCTGCATACAAACCATTGACTACAGCTTCCGGATTACCGTCTTTAGGGACAACTACCTCGCCTAGATAGTTGGTAGGAATACCGCCCATCATATAATGGGTGGTCGGCACAACCGGAATCGGGTCTTTAATTGGATCAATGCCTGCAAACTGAATGGAAATTTCACGGATACCCGGAAGTTTTTCCATAATCTTTTCGGCACCGATATGGTCGATTTTCAGCAATACATGGTCTTTGTTTTTACCACAGCCGCGACCTTCGTAAATTTCCATCGCCATGGCACGTGATACTACATCGCGAGAAGCCAAATCTTTTACTGTCGGCGCATAGCGTTCCATAAAACGCTCACCGTTGCAATTCAACAAGATACCGCCTTCGCCACGAACACCTTCTGTGATCAGCACACCGGCACCGGCAACGCCGGTAGGATGGAATTGCCAAAACTCCATATCCTCCAACGGAATACCGGCACGGGCACAAATACCCAAACCATCACCGGTATTCATAAAGGCATTGGTTGAAGAAGCATAGATACGGCCCGCACCGCCGGTTGCGAATAAAACAGCCTTAGCGTGGAAAATGTAAACATCTCCCGTTTCCATTTCCATCGCCGTTACGCCGACCACATCACCGCTTTCATCACGAATCAGATCCAGCGCCGTCCATTCCACAAAAAATTGTGTATTGGCACGCACGTTTTGCTGATACAGAGTATGTAGCATCGCATGACCGGTACGGTCTGCAACCGCACATGCACGCTCTACCGCACGTTTACCCCGCTCAGCCGTGTGACCGCCGAAAGGACGTTGATAAATTTTGCCGCTTTCGACGCGGTCAAAAGGCATACCCATATGTTCCAGCTCAATAACTGCTTCTGGAGCACGGCGGCACATGAACTCAATGGCATCTTGGTCACCCAACCAATCCGAACCTTTTACAGTGTCGTACATATGCCAATCCCAGCGGTCTTCTTGGACATTACCCAGAGAAGCAGAAATACCACCTTGAGCCGCAACGGTATGCGAACGCGTTGGGAATACTTTTGACAATACAGCAGTATTCAAGCCAGATTTCGACAATTGAAGGGCGGCACGCAAACCGGCACCGCCGCCGCCAACAATAACTGCATCAAATTTACGAACAGGAAAACTCATACCAACCCCCAAATTACTTTAACCGAATACACCAAGCAGCCCACCAGCCAAACAATGGTTGCAGATTGTAAAAACAATCGCAAACCGAAAGGCTTGATGTAGTCCATCCACAAATCGCGGATACCTACCCAGGCATGTAAAAACAAAGCGATAAAAGTAACTTGGGTCAGAACTTTAACCCAGGTTTGAGCAAAAAATTCCTGCCAAGCCTCATAACCGCTCGGCAAAGACAAAAGAAAAATAACAAATGCAACTGTATAAACCAACATAACGACTGCTGTAATCCGCTGCATCGCCCAATCGCGCAGGCCGTAATGGGCACCGGCCAGTTTACGGTCTACCATAACCATGCTCCCAAAATAACTGTCAGCACCAAAGCCGATACAAATACCACTTTGGCGGTTAAACGTGCGGTCTCAAGTTCCAAACCTTTATGCGCATCCAACAGCAAAAAGCGGATACCTGCAATCGAATGATGCAGATATGCCCATAAAAGGCCGATTAACACCAGCTTGACCAAAGGATTAGACACAACATTTTGATAGGTTTCAAATGCTGATTCGCTGCTCAAGGTACCGGCTAAAAAACATAGCAAAAGCGGCAGGCTCACGAACAAGATCACTCCGCTGATACGGTGCAGGATGGAAACAATTCCCGGAATCGGCAACCTGATATTGGGGAGTTCCAGGAATACAGGGCGTTGCTTCGTCTGCATTTCAATTCCTCTTTGATATTTTTCTCAATAATCTCAAAACCAAAAACAGTAGGTACTTAATTCGTACAACTACCTTAGTTTGCATAATTTACATTGTTTATCAATTATTGAACAGTCTTTTTTTGCATATTTTTTAATGAAATTTAACAACAAGCTTACATAGAATCAGATTTAATTCCACTACATAGCGGCATAATTCAACGACAACAATCATTTAGAGGTGCACTTACTCGAAAATCCCGCCAAAGGCCTAAAAATAAAGCCTCATAAATATTATTGACGTAATAATCATTGCAAAAATATTTCCTCAATAAAGCCGCCAAATTATCCGGCAAGTAGCCACACCAGCCGGGTTAACATTGATGGAAACATCCAATTACCCTTTTCATTCAAATCAAATCTTTTGGTTCTAGAGTTGGCATCCTGATACTTTCTTTACCATCCTCCGCCTAAGGCTTTATACAGATTAATAGAGGCTTGTGCGCCAGTCACTTGGGTATGCAGTAGGTTTTCAGCCATTTCGTATTGCATCAACCGGGCTTTTAAAGCCTCATCCAACGTTTTATGGCCGTATTTAAACAGTTTTTGAGCATCTGCAGCTTGTCTGGCTGCCTGCTGCTGGGCTTTAGCCAACAACAGGCTTTGTCTGCTTAGAGCATATTTGGCTTGATATGTGCTATCAACTTCCCCTAAAGCCCTTAAAACAGCTTGATCATATTGTAAAAGAGCAGCCAGCAAACGGGCATCGCTGGCAGCGATATTGGCTTTGAGCCGTCCGTTGGTAAAAATCGGCACTTGTATACCCACGCTCAACAAATTCCCCCAACCCTTAAGCGCACTATCGCTATCAACAGAAATTTTTCCACCCTGCCCTAAAAAATTAATAGTAAAACGGGGTAGCAAATCAGCCTTAGCGCTGGCAAGTTTGGCTGCATAAGCATTTACTTGCGCCTCCTGGGCACGGATATCCGGCCGGCGCCCTAACATACCTTGAGGCGTCTGTCCCGAAGGTGCCGCAGGTTGTATCGCCAATACGTCAATAGAAGATTCGGGCAAATTGAATTGCTGGGGCGTTTGCCCGATTAATACGGCTATTTTACGTACCGCCGTATCATATTCCGTTTGGATGGTGGCTTGCCTTGCCTGCAAAGCCGTGAGCTTGCTTTCAACATCACCTACTTCATAGCGTGTTTGCTGCCCGGATTGAAAACGACCTGTCACATATTGAAGCATACGCTGCATAACAGTGATTCGCTGTTGGGATATCTGCATACTTTTTTGGGCTGCACGCGCTTGAAAATAGTTATCTGCAATATCGGCGGCCAACAATATCTGCGCTCCATACACCTGTTCCTGTACACCTATAGAAGCATAGCCGGCAGCATCTGCATCACTGCGTTTGGCACCGAAAATATCAGGCTCCCAAGAAGCTGTAAAACCTCCCGTCAGGCTGCTTCCTTGAATGCTTTGCGTATCATCAGCCATATTTGAGGTTTGCGGAAAACGGCCAAGCAAAGCGCGTGTATCGCGATTGAGCGGATTATCCGCATTTCCCCGTATCAAACCTGCCGAACCGCTCAAGCCCACCATTGGCCCCATATCGGCTTCTGCCATTTTGTTAATCGCACGTGCTTCATTTAAGCGGCTAAGCGCAATACGCATATCGTGATTCTGGGTTAGCCCCTGCTCAATCAATGCCGTCAATACTGGGTCATGCCAATTACGCCACCATTGCTTGATTTCGGTACTCCCCTTGGCAGCTGCCGCGTGGTCAAATTTCTGTGGTATTTCAATTTGGCTTTTCAAAGGCACAGAAGTATTTTGGCAAGCGGACAGCATAACAACGGCCAACAAACCTACAGACCAAACAGGTACTTTTGTTTTCATCATGCTTTTCCTTTCAGACGGCCTCTGCTTTATCCTTGCTGCTCGAGCATTTTTTTAAAGCGAAATAATGCAAATACAATGAACACGGCACCTGTCAGCACCATCGCCAACAGCTGAGGCCAAACAATTTCCAAACCCGCACTGCGGAATAATACGTTTTGTGCAAATTGTGCAAATTGAGTAGACGGCCAATATTCGCTAAGCTGCCTAGCAACTTGCGGCATATTGCTTCGCGGTGCTCCGGAGCCTGAAAACAGCAGCATAACCATAAACACCGGCAACATCAGCAGACCGAATTGCGGCATGGTAGGAGCAATAGTGGCAAGCATAATCCCCAAAGCAGCAATCGAAAACAGATATACACCCGCTCCCAGCGAATACAACATAATGGCCGAACTGTCTATCGGAACGCCGATAACTTTATGCACCATAAACCACATTGATAACTGCGAAGCTGCCAAGATCACGATGCCGTTCGACAACACTTTCGCCATCATGATTTCTACGGCATTTACCGGCATCACCAACAAATGCTCTATCGTACCGCGTTCCCGCTCACGAATAACCGCTGCACCCACCAACACCAAAGAAAGTAATGTAATCATATTGCCGACTTCCATTACCGGCATATACCAATCGCTACGGCTGTTTGGATTGAAAACGATATTCACAACCGGTTCGACGGGCATCATCGCCTCGTCCCCTTTTATATGGAGAAACTCGTTAACCTGCCGTCTGAAAATCTGATTGATATAAGATGCGCCTACACCCGCCTGCGTCATAGTGGTTGCATCAATCAACAATTGTAGCTGCGAACCTCTTCCCGCCAGCACATCACGCTCAAAATTGGGCGGAATGTCGAGAATAAAAATATACTGCCCGGAATCCAGCGCCGCGTCTGCCTCTTCACGGGAAATATCTTGAACAGGCTTAAAATAAGGTGCTTGCAAGGCATCGCGTATGCGGTACGATAAAACCGACCTATCCGCATCCATCACCGCTACCGTCGCATTTTTCACATCGCTGCTTACACCTTTGGCTACAGAATAAATCGATGCCGAAAAAACAAACACTATCATCAATACAAGCATCGGGTCGCCGAAAAGACTGCGTAACTCTTTCACGGCCAGATGCCAAATAGTCTTCAATACACGCATCCCGTTACACCTCTTGCTTTTTCAACAACAGGCAGGCAGCCGTTAAGAATACCGCAGCACTCACTGCCAAAACCGCAAATTCACCGTATAGGCCCAAAAAATCCAAACCTTTTGTAAACGTACCGACACTGATGCGCAGATACCATGACGCCGGAAAAAGCGTACCTATCCAATAAGCACTACCCGTCATGGTAGAAATGGGGTATAGGAAACCGGAATAATTTACCGTAGGCACCAATGTGATAATAGCGGTTACAAATATTGCCGCCACTTGCGAGCGCACAAAACTGGATACCAATAAACCCAGGGCGGTAGATACGCATATCATCAACACCGTACCTAAAGTCAACGCGGCAAACGATCCTTTCAAAGGCACCTGAAACCAAAAAATCATCATGAAAAACAAAACGCAATAATTCACCATGCCGGCAACGATATAAGGCAGCTGTTTGCCGACCAGATACTGGGATACAGTAGTCGGCGAAGCATACAGGTTTGCAATCGAGCCGATCTCTCGTTCACGTACGACACCTATGGCCGTCATCATGGCAGGGATCAACATCAGCACCATCATCATAATACCCGGCGCTACGGCATACATACTTTTGAAATCTTGGTTATAAAGAAAGCGCGCCTCCATATCCGCCGCTGGCTGCAATGAAACCGGCAATCCCGTAGCAAGTAGCGAATCCCGGGTATACAGAGAGAGAATCCCTCCCACATACGCCTTGATATTTTCCGCATTAAACGGCGCGGATCCGTCTATATAAAATCCGACTTCCGGACGGTTGGCACGCATCATTTCCACACCGAAGCCGGAAGGTATATCAATCACCAATTGTGCTTCGGCACTTTTCAACACACGGTCGATATCGTTTCGTGTTTGTAGTTGCGGCAGCTCAACAAAATAAGGCGAACCTGAAAAATATTCGACAAGCTCACGGCTTTGGGTGGTCTGATCCTGATCAAAAACAGCAAATCGCAGATTTTGAACATCAAATGAAATACTCCAGCTCAAAGCCGCCATTAAAATCACCGGCCCGAGCACGGCAAAAAACAAACGTATTTTGTCGCGCAATAACTCTTTGGCCTCTCGCGCGGCAAACGTCCATACTCCGCCCAACCAGCTATTTCCCGAAGCCGCCGCTTTTTCAGACGGCCTCAATTCCTGTGCCGGCAAGCCGTCTGAAAAAATGATTTTATGTTGATTGGAATTGGAGTTTTTTTCAGACACCACTTGCAAATGGTTTGAAACAATTTGTGCGGTTTCAGAAGGCAGATTTTCAGAAGGCATTGTTACCGCTTGGTTTTCTACCTCTTCGTCCGCCAATAAATATCCGATAAAAGCCTCTTCTAAATCGGAAACATTTTGTTGCTTCAGCAACTCCTGCGGGGTGCCAACCGCCAATACCCGCCCGCGGTGCATAAAGGAAATACGATCGCAACGGGCGGCTTCATTCATAAAATGTGTAGAAACAAAAATGGTAATGCGGTCTTCGCGTGAAAGCTTAAGTAAATGACGCCAAAACATATCGCGTGCGGCCGGATCCACGCCTGAAGTCGGTTCGTCCAAAATCAACACTTCCGGCCTATGCAAGCAAGCGGCGGCCAGCTGCAACCGCTGACGCATGCCCAGCGAAAGTGCCGCCGGTGGAGTATCGGCCACATCTGCCAAATCAAACTGCTGCAAAGCCTCTCGAACTGCCCGCCGTCCTTCCGCTTCACCCATCTGATATAAGCGCGCATGCAGTTCCAAATTTCGACGAACGCTTAATTCTTCATATAACGAAAACGCCTGCGACATATATCCGACCCGCATACGCACATCCATCGCGCCCGCATCTACAGGTTTACCTAATAATTCAGCGGTTCCCTCACTGGCTTCGATCAAACCTGTCAGCATTTTCATGGTTGTGGATTTGCCGCATCCGTTCGATCCTAAAAATCCGAAAATTTCACCTTTTTGAATGGTAAAACTCACATTATCCACCGCCGTGAAATTACCAAAGCGCTTGGTCAGCCCGTGCGCTTCCATCGCAGGAGGCTGCCCTTCTGCAGCGACAAACGGTGTCATTTCCAAGCTACCCACCCCTTGGCGCTTCTCATCCGGCAGCATGGCGATATAGGCCTCTTCCAAAGATTTTGCCCCGTAATGCCGCATTACCTCGCGCGTCGGACTATTAACCAGCAATTTGCCGTCATCCATTGCCCAAAGGTGTTCGAAATGCTCGGCCTCTTCAATATAGGCCGTAGCGACAATCACCGTCATTCCGCCGATTTCCTGCTTCAGGGTTTCAACCAAAGCCCAAAACTGCCGGCGCGACAACGGATCCACACCCGTAGTCGGTTCATCCAAAATCAACAGGTCGGGATTATGTACCAAAGCGCAACACAAACTTAATTTCTGTTTCATGCCGCCTGAAAGCTTTCCGGCAGCACGATCAGGAAACGGAGCCAAGCCCGTGGCATCCAATAATCTCTGAATACGCTGCTTGCGCTCCCGTATCTCCAAGCCGAACAATCTTGCGTGAAAATCGATATTTTCATATACCGACAACGTAGGATAAAGATTACGTCCCAAACCTTGAGGCATAAAAGCAATGCGGCACGCTAAATCTTGTCTGGCCGCTTTATCTTCAATATCACCGCTCAATACCGTAATACTGCCGTTTTGTAGCACTTTCACACCCGCTATCAGCGACAGCAAGGTAGATTTACCGACACCGTCCGGGCCGATTAAGCCGACGGTTACTCCTCTTGGTAACTCTAAAGATATATTATCGAGCGCAAGGGTTTTACCGTAATGATGTGATACGGCATGAAGGGTAACGGCTGATGTTTGTTCGGTATTCATCCATTTCTTTCAGACAGCCTCAAACCACAACATCAGGTTTTAAGCCTCAAGCGGTTGATTTGATAAACGGGCGCAAACAAAATACCGCCCGTTTTCCCATGCTTAAATCCTAACTGCCACAAATAATCCTTTACCCACCGGCACAGTCGTGCATCTGAATTCCTTGTCTGCGGCCACCAAAGCCAAAAATTCAGCACACTCCTCCGGATGCGATAAAACATTGTCCACAGCCAACAGGCTGCCGGGTTTGGCCAAAATTCTTTGCAGATGCGGCCAATAACCGGCATAACGGCTGCGGTCCGCATCAAGAAACACCACATCGTAATATTTTTGATACTCAGCCAAAAAATCACCGGCATCGCATACTTCCATGCGAACGTAACCATCAAGCTTCATTTCCCGCAAATGCTGCTTAGCCGTTTTTTTACGCTCTTTATTTATCTCTAACGTTCGCACCGAACCACCGTGATCCCGCACCGCATCGGCCAACCACAAAGTGGAATAACCTCCCGAAGTACCTACCTCTAATACTTTCTTCGCCTGCTTGCTACGTACCATAACCGTCAGCAACGCCGCTGTTTCGGGCTCTAAACTCAACCACCGATTGAGACGATCCGCTTCTCCCTCATCATGCTGTTGATATTGCTGATAAAGATTTTCCAAATACTGTTTCAACTTCGCTTTCATACTTTTCTCCTCTGTTTACCAAATAACTTCAGACAGCCTCTAAATGACAATTACCATTTAGCCGATGCTGCATGGCAATTTCGATTATCGCCAAACAGGCCGTCTGAAAATATGACAACATTAATTAATTTCTTATTATTCAGTTTTTCACATCAGGCAACCTAACCGCCAAATTTGCCGGCCATTGGGCTTGGGCATCGGTACGGACATAACCGTTACCCGTCATGCCGCCTTTCAACAAACCTTCATATCGGAGCGCTACTTCCGCCGGCACTTTCAAGCGGACTTTAAACATCAGCTTTGCACGTTCATCCGCTGTTTCCACTGCTTTAGGCGTAAACTGGGCGGAATTAGCAATAAAACTGATTTTGGCCGGAAATACCGCATCAATATTGTCGAGTACGATACGTGCTTCATCTCCCACCTTCAGAGGGCTCATTTGCGCATTAGGCAGAAAAATATTCATAGAAACATCCGAGGGATCAAGCAAACTCACCACTTTGCTACCTGCCGCGATCACACTGCCAGCATCAGCAATTGTATATTCCACCCTTCCGGAGATAGGCGCACGGATAACCATATCATCACTCACCGAAGCAGCTCCATCTGCTTGTGCTTGGGCAGCCGAAGCGGCAGCCCGCGCTTCAGCCCTTGCGGCCCGCGCCGCATTCAACGATGCGGTAGCACTATCCAATGCAGCTTTACGCTTGGCTACCTCAGTGTCCGAAACCAAGCCATCACGTTTTAATTTTTGAGCATTATCCAACTCTAATCCGGCCACTTTCCTTTGCTGTTCGTATGCCTGTATTTCCGCATCCGCTCGGGCAACGGCTTCCTGTGCACGCTGTTTTTGAGCTTTTGCCGCATCCAGTTGGCTACTGGCGGACTCGGAAGCCAGCTCGGCCAATATATCCCCCTCTTTAACATAGCTGCCCTCGTCTACCGGCACCATCTGTATCCGACCTGCATAGAGCGAAGCCACATCCAAACGGTTTAATTCCAAACGACCGTTCGAAGCCGAAAAGCCTTCGGGTAATTCATTGTGGTTCCGCTGTTGATAGGCATACAACCCCACTAACACGAGCACCGCCAATACCAACACGACAAACATTTTTTTCATACCTGCCCCTCAACCGAAAACAACCTCTCATCAGGGAATAAAGCCGCCAACGCCCAATCAATACGACGGCAAATCGCCTCATCCGACAAAATATCAGGAATATGCTCCCCTAAAGCATCAGACAACACACCCATTTCACTCAACCGCATACCGATTACCATAGGTCCGATAACCGAACTGCTCAAATAAGCCAGTCTATGGACTTGTTCCGCTTCTTCTAATGTTCCGCAGGCTGCCAACAAATCTAAAAAATATTCTGTTTGCAAACTGAAATTCTGCCGCCAAAACCCAGCCACTATCTCCGCACCCTCACCACTATCGGCAAATGCCCGACGTACCCAATCAAGGTTGTCTCGTATGCAAAAGGCCAACATTTGCAGAGAATTTTTCAGCTTTACCAACGCATTGCCTTCTAAACCGGCCAGGTTCAGACGGCCAAAAGTTTTTTCATGCTGTGTTTCCAGTACTTCATGAATAAAGGTGTTTTTATCGGCAAACAGATGGTGAAACATCCCCGGGCTCAATCCCGCCTCTGCCGCTAACAAGCGTACGGATAATTTGTCATAACCATACTGCGGATAAAGCCGTAAGCCGGCATTAATAAATTGTGCACGGGCATGGTCGGACATAATCAAAACTTTCCGTCATCAATAATTGGACACCCGTCCAATATACTGCATACTGCCTTATACAACAAGCCACCTAATACTTTACCAATATCTGCAAACTCTCCCAAACAACACATAACAATATGTATTTAAAATAAATTTTACACTTCAAACTAAAAGATTTTTACATAGCTTATCTGAAAGACAAAACAAAACCGCTTTCCAACTCCCTATAGGATATTGGAAAGCGGCATAGAACCGTATGTAACGTGATTGAAAATTAAAACGGTACGTATTGGGTCGGATTCACCGGCTTACCGTTTTGGCGGACTTCAAAATGCAACTGAGTACGAGAAGCATCGGAATTACCCATACGGGCAATAGTTTGGCCGCGTTTTACAGTTTGCCCTTCTTTTACCAGCAAGCTTTGATTGTTACCGTAAGCGGTTAAGAAAGTAGAGTTATGCTGCACGATTACCAAATTACCGTAACCACGCAAGCCCGAGCCTGCATATACTACTTTACCGTCTGCCGCGGAAACCACTGCTTGGCCTGCCGTACCGACAATTTCTACGCCTTTATTATTGCCGCCGAAGTTAGTTGCAATATTACCTGCCGTCGGGCGCTGCCAAGTAATACCTGCAACATTGCGGGTACTGCCCGATACGGTTGGGGTCGACGCCGGAGTAGCAGGGGTTGTCGAAGCTACCGGTGCGGTTTGACGCGGAGCAGGGGTGTCAGCGGCCACGGCGGGAGCAACATAACCAGCCGGCTTCACACGCAATACTTGGCCCACGCCGATGTTATTATCAACCAAATTATTCCATGCACGCAGATTGTCTTGGGTAATATTGTAGCGTTTGGAAATGTTATAAACAGTATCACCCCGCACTACTGTATGTGTTGCCGCATTAATATCTACCGGCGCATAAGAAGGAATATAAGTACCTGTAGAAGCAGGAGCGGCAGGAGGCGGGGTATAAGGTACGGGAGCTGAACCTGCCGCATTCGGATCATAAGGTGTTGCGCCGTAAGGATTCTGATCGGCAGCACCCACCGTGCTGCCCACTGTGCCTGCGGTTCCCTGCACCACCGGAGCTGCCGGCTGCTGCAGCCACGAACATGCACCCAAAGCCAATACAACGGCGGCAGGAGCAATACGGAATGCGGTTTTTCTTAACATATCTCTAATACCTTTTGTTTGGTGGTTCTGATTCGGAATTCGGGCATATCATAATCAAACTATGCCCATCTCTCAAGTCTTTAGCGTTTTTTTACGGTGTATCGGAGCCACCGACAAGCGGAACGAAATTGGCTTCTTGCACACAAGTTTCCCGATAGCCTTGGGCGGTTTTTTCGATCAACCACAAATATTGGCGGCCACCTTCATCCAAAGGCAGTACCATGCGCCCACCTATCGCAAGCTGCTGCAATAAGGCCAGGGGTATTTTAGAAGGAGCCGCCGTTACCAAAATTCCGTCAAACGGAGCCACCTCAGGCAAGCCGAGATAGCCGTCGCCGCAGACCATTCTTGCTTTGGCCAACAATCCTGCCGCACGCAGGTGTTGCTTGGCGCGTTCGTGAAGCGGCCTGAGCCGTTCTACGGAATATATTTCCGGCAATCCCAAAGCCAACAATACGGCAGTCTGATAACCGCAACCGGTGCCAATTTCCAATACTTTTCGCATATTACGCGGCTGACTGCCCAGCAACAGCTCGGTCATGCAGGCCACAGTATAGGGTTGGGAAATGGTTTGTCCCAAACCTAATGGTAGCGACATTTCATCATAAGCACGGGTACGCAGCGCCTCTTCGACAAACAAATGCCGCTGTACCGACGCCATTGCCTGCAAAACAGTCATACCGATACCCATACGAGCCAAGCGGTCTATCATTCTGTCGCGCCGGTTTTCGAAACCAGTCCAACGGCCATGCTGCATTAGGAAACGACTCCCTGCCAGAAAGCGGCCACTTCGGCCATCGCATCATAATTGGTCAAATCGATTTGCAAAGGAGTTACCGTAATAAAACCTGACTCACTCTCGGCAAAATCAGTACCGCTATTACGATCGGAAACATCGCCGGCAGGGCCTATCCAATATACGGCCTCACCGCGCGGATTACTCGCCGGAACAATACTTTGTACATGATGGCGCCGTCCCAAACGGGTAATCTTGCAACCTTGGATATCCTCAGGAGAAACTGCAGGTATATTCACATTCCACAATATAGGTTGCTTAGGCGGTTTTTTAAGTAAATGTTCCAGCATCATCCATACGGCTTTTTCCGCAGTATCCCAATAACGGCCGCTATAATCGTTTAAAGAAAATGCCACGGCGGGAATACCAAGCAAAAAAGCTTCCGTAGCCGCTGCCACAGTACCTGAATACAGGGTATCGTCCCCCATATTCGCGCCATGGTTGATACCGGATAAAACCAAATCGGGCTTGAATTCAGGTAAAGCATGCAAGCCCAAATGAATGCAGTCGGTCGGCGTACCGCTCACATAATAAAAACCGTTTTCAGCTTGGCGGATGCGTAATGGGCGGTCAAGCGTCAGCGAGTTACTCACGCCACTTCGGTCACGTTCGGGGGCCACCACACGCACATTGGCGAACTCCCCCGCCACTCTGGCCAAAATAGCGATTCCTTTTGCCAAATAGCCGTCATCGTTACAAATCAGAATATTCATGTTCTACCTTTTTCAGACGGCCTATTGTAACGACTGCAATGGGAAATTGTCTATTTCCGAAATTACCGCCGATTGATTATATCTTCAATATACAAACCCTATTGAACAAATATGCCATTGGGTTTATCTCAATAATTTTTATGAACTCAACCGGCATATCTTTAATAAATATAAAAAAGCACCGCTATCATACGGTGCTTTTTCTAAAAAAATTTATATTAATTGGGGTGGCTGACCAGCTTTTAGCTTAAGCCGTCTGAAACTTACTGACCGGCTTTCAATCCCTGCCACAGACGTACACTCAATTTCACCGCATCGGGCGACTTGGGAAGCACGACAAAACTCTTTGCTTTCACTTCTTCGCTCGGGAAAATCGAATTGTCTTCACCATAAGCAGGATTCATGAGCTTACGTGCAGGCAAACTTGCCGGCGCATAAGTCACAAAATTGCCGTTTTTAGCCGCCACCTTAGGATCAAGTGTGTAGCTGATGTATTTATGGGCATTGGCAACGTTTTGTGCATCTTTCGGAATCATAAACGAATCAATCCAGATACCCACACCTGTTTTGGGTGTCAGCACTTGTAAGTTTACGCCGTTTTTAGAATCTTTGGCACGGTTTTTAGCAATATTCAAATCACCGCCGTAACCTACGGCAACACACAAGTTACCTGCCGCCATGTCATCGATATAACCCGAAGAGCTGAAACGCTTCACATCGCCGCGTACTTTTTTCATCATATCAACTGCAGCTTTCAAATCATCGGGTGATTCGCTATTCGGATTTTTACCGATATAGTTCAAAGCCAAAGGAATTTGCTCGGTCGGGCTGTCTAAGAAACTGATACCGCAAGATTTCAATTTAGCCGTATATTCGGGGTTAAATACCAAATCCCATTCGTTATCAGGCAACTTATCGGTACCCAGTGCCTTGGCAACTTGGTCTTTATTAATACCCAAAGTATTAATACCCCAAAAATAGGGAACCGCATATTTATTGCCGGGATCAACCTGCTCCATCATCTTCAGCAATTCGGGATCGATATTGGCATAATTCGGAATCTGGGCCTTATCCACTTCCTGATAAGCACCCGCTTGGATTTGGCGTCCCACGTTGGCAATGGAAGGGGCAACCAAATCATAACCCGATTTACCCGTCAGCACCTTGGCCTCTAGGGTTTCATTGCTGTCGTAATAGTCGTAACGGACTTTAACACCGTTGGTTGTTTCAAATTCGGTAACCGTTTCCGGGTCAACGTAATCCGACCAGTTGTAAATATTCAAACTGCCCGTAGCAGCAGGAGCTTCTATCCTGCTCGCATTTTCAGATGCGGGTGTTTCCGGAGCTTTCGTTTCGGTCTGTTGATTACCTGATCCGCCGCATGCAGCCAAAAACAAGCCTGCCAAAGCAGAAACCAACAATGTTTTTTTCATTAATTACCCTTCCCGTTTTGATGAAGTGATATTCAAAACCTCCGCGCCGAAACCGGCTCGGAACGCAATGTTGCCTGTAATAGGACACATTCCTGAATTAAACGGCAAAAGCCCTGAAGATGCAATACTTTAGCATGTAAAAACCAACATTTTTTAACATACCTGTACGTAGGTTTCTCAAATAAAAAGAATTTAGTTTACACAATGCTCCGGTAATATGCCGATAGATTTGTCAAAGCCTCGCGCTTATGGGAAAATCCCACGATTAAAATTTTATTTTGCAAGGGCGACACTATGCTGGACAGAGAAGGATATCGCCCCAATGTCGGTATCATCTTAACCAACGAACGCAACGAAGTATTTTGGGGCAAACGGGTGCGAGAGCACTCATGGCAGTTTCCGCAAGGCGGCATCAAACCGGGAGAAAGCCCGGAAACGGCAATGTACCGCGAATTACTGGAAGAAGTCGGCCTATTACCTCACCACGTCAAAATTTTAGGGCGTACGCGCGATTGGCTGCGTTACGACGTACCGTCGCATTGGGTTCGGCGTGAATGGCGCGGTTCGTATCGCGGTCAAAAACAAATTTGGTATCTCTTACGCCTAGTCGGCCGGGAAAGTGATGTCCATCTTCGTGCCACCAGCCACCCGGAATTTGACGGCTGGCGTTGGCATCAATATTGGGCGCCGATAGATGAAGTAATCGACTTCAAACGCGGCGTTTACGAAGGCGCACTGCTCGAACTTTCCCGTTTTCTACGCGGGCTGGAATCGCTGGAAGAGTTCAACCGCCGCCAAATCGAACTTAAATAATCAAGAATCCACCCAAACGCTTTCATGCCGTCTGAAAGCGTTTTTTATTTTCAGACGGCCTATACCAACATTATTTATAGTTTTAGAACATTTTCTAAATTCTTGTAGCTGCTGTTCTACTGCCTACCATTGGTTTGACCGGTAGAAAAATGATATGTACTGTAAAACAATTATCGGTTTTACTTTGATAAAAATATTTTTGTTACCGGCTTTTATTCACAGCCAACGCTTATTTAATAAAGACAATCCATCTGAAACAGCTATCTGACAAAAACTAACACAAACTACGCGTATACTTGCCACTCCCCCAACCAAATATTGAGATAACCCCATGAAAGACTTTATTCTTTACACCGCTTCGCCCTCTCGCGGAAACACTGTTTTATGGATGCTGGAAGAATGCGGCGCCGATTACGAAGTGGTAGCCATGTCGTTTGACGATCTCAAATCACCCGACTATTTAACAATTAATCCGATGGGGAAAGTACCCGCTCTGAAACACCGCAACCAGGTACTCACCGAAACCGCCGCAATCGTCACCTATCTTGCAGAACAATTTCCGAGCAAAAATCTCATTCCTTCTGCTGGCAGCGAAGAACGCGGGCAATATTACCGCTGGCTACTGTTTGCCATCCATCTAGAATATGCCGGCATGGATAAACTTCGCGGTTTGGTAAATGAAAAACATATACGCAGCTCTATCGGCTACGGCGACTTAGATACTGTTGTTAATACTTTGCGCGCACATCTCGAAAACTGTGAGTACATAGTAGGTTCGCACTTTACCGCACTCGACTTATACTACACCAACCTGCTTGACTGGCTGATTAACCGTGCCGGCGCTTTGCCTGCCGACGCCGTATTTATCCGCTATATCGAACGCCATAAAGCGCGCCCTGCCGCGAGTTATGCCGCATAAAACAGTCGGCAAACTATCCACTCAAGCACCTAGCCTCTTACACCCGACGCTTTCAGTCCTTCTGAAAGCGTTTTTAATTGCCGATTTTTAAAAAAGCCGTATAAAAAGGCCTATGAAACACTATTGTGAATCATGTTAGAATTCTGCCCGACCATAAAATTTTCTACTTTCATACGGCCTTATTAGCAAACAGGCCGTATGAAACTGCTCAAACCAATATTAATGACAACATAAACCCATGACCACTCCCTCACAATACAGCGAATCCAGTATTACCGTCCTCAAGGGGCTTGATCCTGTAAAAGAACGCCCCGGTATGTACACCCGTACCGACAGCCCTACTCACATCTGCCAAGAAGTCATTGACAATGCGGCAGACGAAGCTTTAGGCGGATTTGCCGACCGCATCGACGTAACCATTCACGACGACGGTTCTTTATCGGTGGCAGACAACGGCAGGGGCATTCCCACAGGCCTGCATCCGCTGGAAGGTATTCCTGTTGTCGAATTAGTTTTCACCCAATTGCACGCCGGTGGTAAATTTAATAAAAAAGACGGCGGCGCATATGCTTTTTCAGGCGGCCTACACGGTGTGGGCGTATCGGTTACCAATGCCTTATCGCAGCGTCTCGAGGTAATGGTCAAACGCGAAGGTAAAATCCACCGCATCGTATTTGCCGGCGGCGAGGTGGTCAAACCTCTGGTCGAAATCGGCAAATGTGCCGTACGCGATACCGGTACCGAAGTGCGCGTATGGCCGGACGGCAAGTATTTCGAATCACCGAATTACAGTATTCCCGAACTGGAGCGGCTGCTGCGTGCAAAAGCAGTATTACTGCCCGGCGTTACCGTTACCCTGACCCGCCCGGTTAAAGGGCAAAACGAACCTTTCGTACAAAGCTGGCATTATCCCGACGGCCTTAAAGGCTATCTCACCAACCTCATCAGCGAAGCTCAAGAAGCCGTACCGGTATTTGCCTCTGAAAACTATATCGGAGCAGACCACGAAGGGGATTTTACACCCGGCGAAGGTGCCGCATTCGCCCTCACATGGTTGGAAGAAGGCAATACCGCCAACGAAAGCTATGTGAACCTGATTCCCACCCCTTTGGGCGGCACTCATGAAGCGGGTTTAAAGCAAGCGGTATTCAATGCGGTCAGCAACTTTATCAACCACCACAACTTGCTACCGCGCGGCGTCAAAATCCAAAGCGACGATGTATTTGGCAAAGTCGCCTTCGTCTTAAGCGCGCGCGTACTGGATCCGCAATTTCAAGGTCAAACCAAAGATAAGCTCACCAACCGTGATGCTTTAAAGCTAGTGGCCTCGGTATCCGGCGACCCGCTCGAACTTTGGCTCAATCAAAATGTAGAAGCCGGCAAGAAAATTGCCGAACTCGCCATCAAGCAAGCCCAAGCGCGTATGCGTTCGGTTAAGAAAATCGAGAAGAAAAAAGGCAGCGGCGTCGCCGTACTACCCGGCAAACTGACCGATTGCGAAAGCGAAGATACTCGCGAAAACGAGCTTTTCCTAGTAGAAGGCGATTCGGCCGGCGGCTCCGCCAAGCTGGCCCGTGACAAAGCCACGCAAGCCATTCTGCCTCTGCGCGGTAAAGTGCTCAACAGTTTCGAAACCCACCGCGACCAATTGTTCGGCAATGCCGAAATCCACGATATTTCCGTTGCCATAGGCGTTGATCCGCACGGCAAAAACGATAATCCTGATCTAAGCGGCCTGCGTTACGGCAAAATCGCCATCCTCTCGGATGCCGATGTCGATGGTTCGCATATCCAAGTATTGCTGCTAACGCTGTTTTATACCCACTTTCCCAAGCTTGTGGAAAAAGGCCATATTTATGTTGCCCAGCCGCCGCTGTTCCGCGTGGATGTAAACGCACTGGGTAAAAGCAAACCTGCCCGCAAACTCTATGCGCTCGACCAAAACGAGCTAGACAGCATCCTCGAACGCTTGCAAAAAGAAAATGTAAGGGAATCGGCCTACTCCATCAGCCGTTTTAAAGGCTTGGGAGAGATGAACCCCGACCAACTCAAAGATACGACCATGCATCCCGACACACGCCGACTGTTGCAAGTTCAAATTCCCGAGGGTGCGGCAGAAGAAACGCAAAGCATTTTTGTAAAACTGATGGGCAAAGGCGAAGCCGCCAGCCGGCGCGCCTGGATGGAAGCTGAAGGCGACACCGCTGAAGTAGATATTTAAATTCCGGCAGATTACAAACAACCTGCCCGGCGGAATCGGCCCGCAATGCTGATTGAATTGCCCGATTGTTTCAGACGGCCTATACTGTATCCGGTAACAAACGAACAACCGTATTTCAACCCGAAGAAGGAGCGTTTGCGATGAACAATATCCAGCATCATCCGGACAACAACCGTTTTACTCTCTCCAAAGAAGACGGTGAAGAAATCGGCTACCTTGAATACCGACTGATCGGTAACAGTTGGAATATCACCGAAACACGCATAGCCCCCCAATACCGCGGTCAAGGTTTAGCGCATTTTTTGGTAAGCAGCGTCATTAAAGAGGCCGACAAACTTGGAGTCGGCATCAGTGCCAGCTGCGACTATGCCGAACAGGTAATTGCCCGCTTAGGCCGATAACGGAAGCAACATTACTTAATGCCGTCTGAAAAACAAGACGGAAATCCGATTTTAAATATGCAGATATTCGGTTTCCGCCTGATAAGAATTTTTTCAGACGGCATAATATTTTATATTCTCCGCTACCATCGCAAAGAGCATAATGGGTTAGCAAATTGATTACTAACAATCAGCGGCTCTCCGCAATAAAACTCCGATTCTAATCTCAACACGGAACAAACAATGACTACATCTTGCAAAATCGCTGTTGTCGGCAGCATCAATATGGATCTCGTTACCCGCTCCTCCCGATTTCCAACGGCAGGAGAAACGCTACTGGGTGAGGGCTTCAATCAATTTATGGGCGGCAAAGGTGCCAATCAGGCCGTAGCGGCTGCCCGTTTAGGTGCTCAAGTCGATCTGATCGGTGCTGTCGGCGACGACAGTTTCGGCCAAGAGCTTTTGGCCAACCTGCGTAAAGAAGGCGTTAATACCGAAGGTGTTAAAACCGTTACCGGACAACCCAGCGGTCTGGCCAACATTACAGTTGCAGAAAACGACAACCATATCATCGTTATCTCCGGTGCTAACTTTTGCCTGACACCGGCCGATATCGAAGCCAATGAACACCGTATCGCCGCTGCCGATGTTGTGATGAGCCAATTGGAAATACCCGCCGACTGCGTGCTTGCCACCGCCAAACTTGCGGCCAAGCACGGCAAACCCTTTATCCTCAATCCCGCGCCCGCACAAAAACTGCCGCAAGAATTGCTACAACTGGTCACCGCGCTAACGCCCAATGCCTACGAACTCGCAATCAGCCTCGGTCTACCTGAAAATACCGCTGCAGAAGCATTAATCAGCCAAACACCTTGCCCCGTTATCATGACACGCGGCAGCGAAGGCGCTATGTATGTGGATGAAAACCGTGAAATCCGCAGCCAAGCGACCTACTGCGTTACTCCTGTTGACACTACCGGTGCGGGCGATACATTTAACGGCGCACTGGCGGTATTTTGGCAACACGGTTTGGCCAAAGCAGTGAAATATGCCTGCGCCGCCGCCGCACTCTCCGTTACCAAAGCAGGAGCCCAAAGCGGTATGCCGACAGCAGTCGAATTGAACGACTTTTTAGCCAAGCAATCACAATAAAACTCAGAGTTTTTCATTCTGTTTTTAAGAATGAAACACCCAACATAATGCCGTCTGAATAATTTTCAGACGGCATTTTAATAACAGATAAAAATTAATTACTTAAATGACTCTAAGCATCGATAAAATTACTTCCTTAGTCCGCATAAAAAGTATAAAAATACAAAAAATATTACAACATTACCCATACCTATCATCCCGCGGATAATATTGCAATGAACACATTTCTCGATGTCATTATTCCCTGTTATAACGCTGCCTCTACCATAACCCGTGCCGCCGAAAGCGCCTTAGCTCAAGCACAAGTCCGTTATGTTTGGCTGATAGACGATGCCTCTACCGACACCAGCCGCGATATTATCCGCCAATTGGCCTCCGCCCATCCTCGTATCAAGCCTTCTTTCCTCCCCGACAACGGCGGCGTATCCCGTGCGCGCAACTGGGGCATGTTGCAAAGCGATGCCGACTATCTTGCTTTTCTTGATGCCGACGATGTCTATGAAGCCGGTGCGCTCGAAGCTGCGCTTATCGCCCTTACCCAATATGCCGAACTCAGCTTGGTTCGTTTGAAACTCAAACCTGTCGGCTTGCCGGAACGCTATCGTAAACATTGCGGTTTGCCTTCCGCATGGCAGCGGCTGGAAATGACCGTAGGCGGCAACACCGTTTTCCGTAAGAATGCCCTTTTGGCCTGTGGCGGTTTTCCCCAAGACGACATATTCAAACGTTTCGGCGGAGAAGACGCCGCATTGGGTATCGCATTAACCCGCAGCAGTGTAGTCGGCACTTTATTTGGTGAAAACGAACCGGGAGTTTTACACTATTGCCGTAAGGGCATGCACGCCGAGCGTTTGCTTGATACCGCATTATTCAACCGCAGCCATAGCGAGATCACAAATGACGATTTGGCAGCGGCCGAAGCGGTTACCCAACGTATCTGCAGCCGCCTAAACAGTATCCGCAACAGCTTGCCGCAACAAACCGGTATTATGCCGTTGTTCCCTTCGCGCGGCTGATCACGCCTTCGAAATTATGCGTTTTTCCAACGGACTCCCATCTGCCGTACTATTTTTCAAGGACCATATGAGCCGCCCCAACCGTTTGTCGCTCCGGGTAGACGGGGAAAACCGGATTACTGTCGAGGGTGAAGTGATCAAAGTAGGCAGCGGTGATTTTTACTTACCCGAACAAACAAAGGCCGTCTGAAAAACGGTAATCCAAGAGCCATAACAGGAAAATAAAAACACATCTAAACCTATAAATCTTACCGGTTACCTCCATATTTAAAAGATGCCGTCTGAAATTTTTCAGACGGCATTTCACTTAACCATATACTCCAAATAACAAATTTCCAAAAAAATCCAGCCGCCGTCATTACGCTTGCTTAGTTAGGCACATTTGTTTTCAGGCGGCATGAGTGCCTTCTCCGATCATTAAGCCGAAAGTAGTAGGACGCCTAATCTTTACGGCAGTACCCACCCTATGCCAATGCCGCACCTACACGCCCTTTCGGGGCATATTTTTTACCACCCCGCTATTTTATATTACACGGCATAGAAATCGGTTTTGATTTGAGAACAGCTTTCAGACGGCACAGCCGTTTAAGAGCGCATCAGCAAGGAATACTTCCATGAGCCACTTTTTAGACAGACTAAAATTCCTCGGCAAAGCACACGAAACCTTTGCCAACGGCCACGGCGCGGTTACGCTCGAAGACCGCAAGTGGGAAAACGCCTACCGCAACCGCTGGGCGCACGATAAAGAAGTACGCTCCACCCACGGCGTGAACTGTACCGGCTCTTGCAGCTGGAAAATCTACGTGAAAAACGGCCTGATCACTTGGGAAGTACAAGCCACCGATTATCCGCGTACACGCCCCGACTTACCCAACCACGAACCGCGCGGCTGCCCGCGCGGCGCATCATACAGTTGGTATGTATATTCCGCCCAACGGGTGAAATTCCCGATGATACGCGGCGTATTGGCCGAAATGTGGCGTAAAGCCCGTAAAACCATGTCACCTACCGAAGCATGGGCTTATATCGTTGAAGATGAAACCCGTGCCAAAGCCTATAAAACCCGCCGCGGCTTGGGCGGATTCGTCCGTGCCGGCTGGGAAGAGGCTAACGAAATCATTGCCGCCGCCAACGCCTATACCGTAAAAAACTACGGCCCGGACCGCGTTATCGGTTTCTCCCCCATTCCTGCCATGTCGATGGTGAGCTATGCATCCGGTTCGCGCTACCTCAGCCTGCTGGGTGGTGTGCCGCTTTCCTTCTACGACTGGTATTGCGACCTTCCGCCTGCCAGCCCGCAAATCTGGGGCGAACAAACCGACGTAGCCGAATCGGCCGACTGGTACAACTCCAACTATCTGATGGTATGGGGTTCGAACGTACCGATGACGCGCACACCCGACGCCCACTTCTATACCGAAGTACGCTACAAAGGCACCAAAACCGTTGCCGTATCGTCCGACTTCGGCGAAATGGCCAAATTCGGCGACATCTGGCTGGCTCCCAAACAAGGTACCGATGCCGCCTTGGCGATGGCGATGGGTCATGTGATTATGAAAGAATTCCACATTGAAAATCCCTCGCCCTACTTCACCGACTATATCCGCCGCTATACCGATATGCCGATGCTCGTTCGCCTGAAAGAAAACGGCAACGGTTATGTACCCGAATATTTCCTGCGGGCTTCAGACATTGACGGCTCACTCGGCGAAACCGACAACACCGAATGGAAAACCTTGGTTTGGGACGAACGGCAAAACAGCCTTAAAGCACCTAACGGCTCTATCGGTTTCCGTTGGGACGGCAGCCGTAAGTGGAACTTGGAAACCCTAGCATCAGGCGAAGAACTTCACGCCGCATTGAGCCTGCAAAACCAAAGCGACGATGTCGTAAAAGTGGGCTTTGCCTATTTCGCCTCTGAAAAAGACGAATTGCTTTACCGTAAAGTACCCGCCAAACGCATCACTTTGGATAACGGCGAAACCGTACTCGCAGCTACCGTATTTGACCTGATGGCCGCTAACTACGGTATCGAGCGCGGCTTAAACGATGAAAATTGTGCCGCTTCTTACGACGAACTCAAACCTTATACCCCTGCATGGCAACAAATCCATACCGGCGTACAACCGGAGCTGGTCATCAAAGTAGCGCGCGAGTTTGCCCAAAATGCCCACGATACCGAAGGCCGCAGCATGGTAATCGTCGGCGCCGGCCTCAACCACTGGTACCACATGGATATGACTTACCGCGGCATCATCAATATGCTGATGCTTTGCGGTGCCATCGGCAAATCGGGCGGCGGCTGGTGCCATTATGTCGGTCAGGAAAAACTACGCCCGCAAAGCGGCTGGGCTCCGCTGGCCTTCGGCCTCGACTGGCACCGTCCTCCGCGCCAAATGAACGGTACTTCGTTCTTCTATGCCCACACCAGCCAATGGCGTCATGAAAAAGTCGGCGTAGATGAAATCCTCGCCCCCAATGCCAACGGCGAAATGGCCAAACTGTCGATGATAGATTACAACGCCAAAGCCGAACGCATGGGCTGGCTGCCTTCGGCACCCCAGCTGTCGGCCAACCCGCTCGACATCGCCGACCAAGCCGCGGCCGCCGGAGAAAATCCTGTCGAATATGTCGTTAACGGTCTTAAATCAGGCAGCCTCGACATGGCCTGTAACGACCCCGACAATCCGCAAAATTTCCCGCGCAACCTGTTTGTATGGCGTTCAAACCTGCTCGGTTCATCGTCCAAAGGCCACGAGTATTTCCTGAAATACCTGCTTGGCACGCAAAACGCCGTGTTCAGCGAGGAAGCCGACTGCATCACGCCGTCTGAAATTACCGTGCGTCCGGCCGCCGAAGGCAAACTTGATTTGTTGACAGTATTGGATTTCCGTATGTCAACTACCTGTCTCTACGGCGATATCGTTTTACCTACCGCAACTTGGTATGAAAAAGACGATTTGAATACATCCGATATGCACCCCTTCATCCATCCGTTAACCGAAGCGGTCAACCCGTTATGGGAAAGCAAAACCGACTGGGAAATTTATAAAGGCATCGCCAAAAAATTCAGCGAAATCGCCCAAGATTACATCGGCGTACGCAAAGATATCGTACTGACCCCGCTGATGCACGACAGCCCTCAAGAAATGGGGCAGCCTTTTGATCCGAAAGACTGGAAACACGGCGAATGCGATCCGATTCCCGGCAAAACCATGCCGAATATGACGGTAGTGGAGCGCGATTACGGTAAGATTTACGAAAAATTCACCTCTATCGGCCCATTGCTTGAAAAAGTAAACAACAATGGCAAAGGCTTGGCTTGGCAAACCGGTCATGAAGTCGAACTGCTGCGCAAACTTAACGGCGTACGCGAAGAAGGTGTCGGCAAAGGACAACCCAAACTCGATACCGCCATCGATGCCGCCGAGATGATTCTGACCCTCGCACCCGAAACCAACGGCCACGTTGCCGTGAAAGCATGGGACGCACTGGGTAAAGCAACCGGACGCGAACACCGCCATCTTGCCGAATCTTCGGAACACACCCAAATCCGCTTCCGTGATGTCGTTGCCCAACCGCGTAAAATTATTTCCTCGCCCATCTGGTCGGGCATCGAAAGTGAGGAAGTCAGCTACAATGCAGGCTACACAAACGTACACGAGCTGATTCCGTGGCGCACCCTCACCGGCCGCCAACAATTCTACCAAGACCATTTGTGGATGCGTTCGTTCGGCGAAAGTTTGTGCGTATACCGCCCGGCCGTCAATTTCAAAACCGTGGAAAAAATGCTCGGCAAACACCAAAACGGCAATCCTGAAATCACGCTGAACTTCCTCACCCCGCACCAAAAATGGGGTATACACAGCACCTACTCCGACAACCTGCGGATGCTGACCCTATTCCGCGGCGGCCCCAACGTTTGGATTAGCGAAGCCGATGCCCAAAAAGCGGGGATTGCTGATAACGACTGGGTAGAAATATTTAATGCCAACGGCACCATCACTGCCCGTGCCGTGGTCAGCCAGCGCATACCGGAGACGATGATTCTGATGTATCACGCACAAGAAAAAATCGTCAACGTACCCGGTGCCGAAGTATCCGGCAAACGCGGCGGTATCCATAATTCGGTTACCCGCGCCGTATTGAAGCCTACCCATATGATCGGCGGCTACGCCCAATTGGCCTACGGTTTCAACTACTACGGAACGGTGGGTTCCAATCGCGACGAATGGGTAGTCGTCCGTAAAATGAACCGTGTGGACTGGATGGATACTCCTGCCAAATAAACCGTGCATACGCTACTAAAAAGCCGTCTGAAAATATTTTCAGACGGCTTTTTAGATCCAATAAAACAATCAAATAATTTCCCAATCTTATAATTTAAAAACAGATCAAATTCTCTGTTTTACAAGATAATCTACCAAAGACGGCAATCCTTCTTTAGCCGTTTTAGCAATAATTTCCACCCTCGCACCTACCTGTTTCGGGTTCGGATCCACTAAATAAATATCCGCATGGGGCGGAGCATATTGCAGTAATGATGCAGCCGGATAAACTTGCAAAGAGGTACCTACTACAATCAGAATATCCGCACCGGCCACCTCTTCCAATGCTTTTTCAAACATAGGCACTTCCTCGCCAAACCAAACAATATGCGGGCGCATCAAACAACCTTCAGCATCCGTATCTTCCAAGGACTGATCCCCTTGCCATACCACAATATCGTGTTCATCACGCGTACTGCGGATTTTATTCAGCTCCCCGTGTAAATGCAGCACATTACTGTTACCTGCGCGCTCATGTAAATCATCAACATTTTGGGTAATAATCCGAACATCAAAATATTCTTCCAAGGCTACAAGTGCATAATGGCCTTCGTTAGGCAAGGCCTCCGCCGCTTGCCGGCGGCGCTGGTTATAAAAATCCAATACCAATTGCGGATTTTTAGCAAAAGCCTCAGGTGTTGCCACGTCTTCTACACGGTGCCCTTCCCACAAACCACCCGCATCACGAAACGTTTTCAAACCACTATCCGCACTTATCCCTGCTCCGCTTAAGACTACACATTTTTTCATCATATCCTCCGCTACCCAGTATCCGCACCTATCTCCCTCATAAAAGTACAAGGAAGCAAAAATTTTATTTGGTAACGCTCATTCGGAAATTTTTACAGGCAACGAAACATTAGCCAACCCTAAAGCCATTTCCCCTTTTACACCTGCTTTATACTCATATTCGGGTAAAGGTTTGACTCCGGCTACACGCTTCACCAAAACCAGTCCGTAAACCGCTGCGCCATGCGGCCACCAGCGGTCGCCCGCCGCCTCCATAAATCGGCAGATACCCAGCAACCTTTTGTTTTCAAAAGGAGGCACATAAACCATAAAACTACCGCTTTGAATCGAAAAACCTACCGCCCGCACCTTCTTTTTCAACACGGGCAAAGGCAAACATTTGCTTCTTTGCGGTAACCGCTTACCATCAAACAGACGGCTGAAGCGCCATAAAGAATTCGGGTTAAACCCGGTTAGCACCAACATACCCTCAGGCTTCAATATGCGGTAGGCTTCAGCCAAAGCCCGGGAAGGATCCGAACAATTCTCCAACACATGCGGCATCAACAAAACATCTACGCTCCGGCAGGCCAAAGCGGCTGCCTCGGATTTCATATATATATCACGTCCGACATACAATACTTCTTTTCCCGGCCACAAACGCCAATCCGGCAACCCCAGCTGCACCTGCACACCGCCATATACGCTATCCAACGCACGCTCATAAAAAGCTTCTTCTTTTTTTACGCTATAACGCCCTAACTGCGTATCTGCCAACCAAACCGATAATCCGTTCATCATCATCCGTATATCCGTTACCAATACCGGCCTGCGGTTCTCTAAACCTAGTTAAGACAGCCGAAGCCTTTCAGCATAAACAACAAGTTGCTATATTATCAAGAAAAAAATTTAACATTACCAAAGCTTGACGGCATAAAGCCCGAACAGTTACCATTCCAAGATTGACTTACAAGCTAAATAAATTCAAGACTATGGCTAAACTAAAAACAATCGCTTTCGCAGTTACCGGTATCTCAGCCTTCTCTATGGCGTCACTTGGCCAAGCAGCCACGCCCAATCAAACCGGTATGGCGATGATGCGCCTAAACGCCTCACTTCTTGAAACCGGCAACACAACCCAATTTGCCGGAGGCAGCCTTTGGAACGCGTTGCGCAAAGACTTCAGAATGGCAGAGGTCAATCCCGAATTAGTACGCCGTCATGAAAACAGCTTTGTCAGAAATAGTGCTTATTTCGACCGCACAATCAACCGAAGCAAACCTTATATGTACCATATTGCAAATGAAGTAAAAAAACGCAATATGCCGTCTGAAATCGCATTACTTCCCTTTATTGAAAGCGCATTCGTTACCAAAGCCCGTTCCCACGTCGGTGCTTCGGGCTTATGGCAGTTTATGCCTGCTACCGGCCGCCATTACGGCTTGGAACGTACTGCACTTTACGATGGCCGGCACGATGTTTATGCAGCAACCGATGCCGCCCTCACCTATCTCCAATACCTGCACGGGCTTTTTGGTGATTGGTCATTGGCTCTGGCCGCTTACAACTGGGGAGAAGGCAATGTAGGCCGCGCCGTTAACCGTGCCCGTGCCCAAGGGTTAGAGCCGACTTACGAAAATCTGCGCATGCCCAACGAAACGCGTAATTATGTACCGAAACTTTTGGCTGTTCGCAATTTAGTCAGCAACCCTGAAGGCTTCGGCCTTAATCTCAGCGATATCGACAACAAACCCCACTTCAAAGCCGTCAGCATTGACCAACCCATTGACAATGCTGCTATTGCACGCTTAGCAGGAATCAGCGAAAGCGAATTTTTAGCACTTAATCCCGGCTTTAATGTTCCCGTATTCGTACCTAAAGCCAACCGAAAACTCTTATTGCCTGTAAAAGCAGCCGGAAATTTTGAGAAAAACCTGCGTAAAGCCAATCCCGATACTCTGCTTTCATGGGATGTATACACTGCTTACGGCAATACCAGCCTTTCAAGCATCGCAGCGGAAACCGGTATGAGTGTCGCTGATATCAAACGCCTAAATAGCATGAGCGGAAACAGCATTAGCTCGGGCCGAAGCATCCTGGTTGCCAAAAACAGCTTGAACAACGGTGCAAATAAAGCCTATACGAATTTTGCCGGTTTAGATACCGATAATACGCCGGATACTTATATTTCGGATGTGCCTGCCATCCAAACCGTTGCGGCTACTCCCCGTCCGGTTGTTCAAAATATAGCGGTAGCATCACAACAACCGGCACAAGCCGACTTTACCCGACGAACAGCAGCTCCGGTAACCATAGCAGCAGCTCCTCCGGTACAAATTAATAGCAGCACAACTACTACTGCCTCTGCCATGCCCGAGCGTGTTTCCACTTCTCAATCAGCCGTCAACGTAAACAATACCAACACTACAACAGCAGTCGCATTAAATGAACCTTTGCCGTTGCCTACCCAACAACCGCTGAACGAACCTGCTGCTGACAACTTAGCTTCGGCAGCACCCGAAACATTTACCTTGTCGGAACAAGAAGATCCACTATTGGCTTTAGCCCAAGCCTCAAGTATGCGTGTTAATGCAGCCGATGCCGTACGTAATGCCGTTGCGGAAGTAGAAGCGCGGGAAGCAGCCGAACGTGCCCGCGCCGCACAACTTGCAGAAGCTCGAGCCAAACAACAACAGCGTACCGAAGCACGCTTAGCCCGAGCCAACAGTCAACCCCAGAACACAGGTACCCATCAAGTGGCAGCGGGTGATACCCTATACAGTATTTCCCAACGATACAACTTAAGCGTTGCCGACTTAGTTACTGCCAATAATATCAAAGGTAACAATATCCGTGTGGGCCAAACATTAAAAGTAACGGCAGTAGCTCAGCGCAACGCTGCCGTACGTAATGTTTCCTACACTGTACGCAAAGGTGATACATTAAATACCATCGCCAACCGCTTCAATGTGGATGTAAACGATATCCGCCGTTGGAATCGAAATACCCGCACCATCACTCCTGGTCAACGTTTAACACTCATAGGCAGCTAAAAAATTACGGTAATAACTTGAAAGCCAAGTATTGCAATATTCGTTTTTACTTATACAAATAAATTTTTAAAAGCCGTCTGAAAATTTTCAGACGGCTTTTTGTCTATTATTCAAAAGGCTTTTTCTGCCAATAAGGTTTCCAAGTCTTCAGACGGCCTTGCCTGATACCCTCATTATCCAGCTCAAACCATAAACCACCCGATAGATCTGTACGCAACAGACGGGCGTCATGTGCCCTAACCCTATTGCGGACAGCCTTGCTAGGATGTTGGTAAGGATTGGCATAACCACTTGAAGCCACTGCATAAACAGGAGAAACAACATTCAGAAACGTACCCGAAGATGATGAGTTACTACCGTGATGCCCCAATAATAAAACTTGGCTATACAAGCTTTTTCCATAATGATTTACCAATGCCTGCTCACCTGCCTGACTTAAATCTCCCGTCAGCAACAATGCTTGATGACCAACCAACACACGCAAAATACAGCTTTGGTCGTTATCATGCTCCTTACCGGACATCGCCGCCGCTCTCAAGAATTCAAACCGTACTCCGTCCCATTGCCAAGCTTGTTCCTCGCAATGTCGGGCATTCGGATAAAATTCGGGCTGTCCCGCCCAAACAACATCAGGTTGTTTAGCTTTAGCCAATATCGTAAAACCACCATCATGATCCACATCATGATGAGACAATACCAATCCATCCAAACGCTTTACCCCCGCCGCATTCAAGCTTGGCACTACTGCCATATTGGCTGCTGCTTCCGTACCCGTATCAAACAACAAGCTATGATTACGGGTTTGCAGCAATACGGATAAGCCTTGCCCGACATCCCATACGGTCGCTTTCAGATGCTCTTTCTCCAACATGGGCGGCTTATAAACGAGGAAACCTAACAATACGATCAAAGCAAAAGGTTTCAGCCCCAATCCGCGCGGCAACAATACCAATCCTGCCGCTATAACAGCCAATACGGCTAAGGGCCACGGAGCGGCAGCAATCGTATATTCAGGCGCATATTCAGCGAGCTTTGCCAATACCTGCAGGGTATACTCGCCTGCCGCAGCCGCCAGCCATTGCAACGGCGGCCAAGGTAACAAAGAAGCCAACAAGGCCAAAGGCACCAAAATCCATGAAAACCAAGGAATTGCCACAGCATTCACCAAGGGGCTGATAATAGGCACAGAAGAAAACAAAACGCCTAAAACAATTACTGATAATACAGTCACAGCCAATTGGCCATCCACAGCCAACCGCCAACCGGAAATATATTTACGGTTGCGCCCGAACGATATCCACAGTAAGGCAGCTACCAAACCGAAAGAGAGCCAAAAACCGTTATCTAATACAGCCGAAGGTTCAATCAGCAAAACCATTGCCAAAGCCTGCCACCAGCCCTGCCACACCGAACAGCCGCTACCCCGCCACCACGCCCATGCAAAAGCGAACAACATCAATATACTACGTTGGGTAGGAATAGAGAATCCCGCCAAAGCTGCGTATGCCAAACCCGTAGACACTCCGGCAGCGAGTATCCATGCTTTAGGTCTGGCAGGCGTATAAGGCAAAATGTATAGTAACTTTTTTAACAGCCAACCCGCCCAAAACGCCACCATACCCACATGCAAGCCCGAAATACTGACCAGATGGTTTAACCCCAGCGGCCTGAATACCTGCCAGAGCCTAATACTTAATGCCCCTTGTTCTCCGATACCCAAAGCCCGCATCAGCGCCCTGCCGTCTGAAAACACCATCGAATGGCTGTCGCCTTGCCAATTCAAACTAATGGTTTCACGAAGTTTTTGTATGGGTATACTTGCACTTTGTCCCAAGCTTTCCCGCCACTTGCCTACTGTTCCTATGCCGTTGATACGGTTTGCCAATGCCCACGCTTCACGATTAAACCCTAGCGTATTTACCTCTCCTATTGGCGGCCGGACTCTTGCATTAATCAGCCAACGGCTACCGACCGGCCAATCCCTCAACTGATAATCAGACAATTGCAAACGGTAGCTGCGGCCTTTTTCATCTATTGCCTCCACCCGCAAACGTACCCTGTTTTCATCCTTCTGAGGCAAATCGGTTACTGTAACGGATAATCGTACCTGCTGCGCCTCCAAAGGCCACTGTGCGGACAAACTGTTCTGGGTTCTCCATACCCCGTACGCTATACCCGATACAAAAAACAACGGTAGCAATAACTTAGGAAATTGCCAAACCATTGCGAATAGCAGTAACACCATAACCAATATCAACCATGCCTCAGCCGTTGGCAAAGCAAATGAAACCACTACACCGGTTACCCAAAAGGGTAATATTTTGCCGAACACCAGCACCCCTTAAATTAATATTTACATTAATAGTATCCTACATCATATTTTATCTATTTGTAATATTACATATACATAAATGAATTGTAAGCCATAGGCAAAACCAATCATTTATCCGTAATAATTGATTAAATACTGTCGTACCGGCATCCAATACCGTCTGAAAAGGGTATAATCCGCCCAATCAAACTATTTATTTCGGCGGATTGATGGTTTCAAAACAGCCCGGCATACTGATTACGGCAATAATGGTAGCTCTAACAACTGCCGCCATGCCTCACACAACCTCGGCATCCGAACTCAAAAGCACTGACGGTATTTGGATTGACGTACGGACGCCGCAAGAATTTGATAAAGGCCATCTGCAAAGTGCCATAAATATTCCGGTTGAGCATATTGGTACACAAATCGCTACTGTCAGCATAAATAAAGATATGCCAATCAATCTGTATTGCCGCAGTGGTCGCCGTGCCGAAACGGCTCGCAAAATACTCCGGCAACTCGGCTATACCCGCATAACCAATCACGGCGGTTATACGGATTTACTTGGATCGGGCAATTATCCGTCTTCGAAAAATTAAAATGGGGCTGTATTAGATTGGCAGTTATGTTACCCTTTAAAAATGAAGATAACATACTGTAAACTATCTAAAAAAGTACAAAAAAAGTTGCTTGAATTTTTTGTACTTGAGGTAACCGCCCGTTCTGCTG
>NZ_JBLUPI010000004.1:0-209060 GCF_048060015.1 Neisseria sp. S1 | reverse complement strand
ATTTTGTAGCAGCTCTGATTTCTAATGTGTCCATTTTTTAATTTCCTTGTATGTTTAACTGATGGATACATGATGCCCTAGCTTCTTAAAACAGCCGAGCAATCGGAGTGCTTTGTTCAAGCCAATATAAAAAATCCTGCCTTTGTTTGGCAGGATTTGAAAATTTATTGCACATGGTGAAATAAATTTAAAAGCGGTTTATCTCAAAAATCGCGCTGATTTATCGCGCGCGGCTTCAGCAAAATGAATTTTTGGGGGTAAAAAAGCCTTATGGCGGTACTTTGTAAAATTGTTACCTGAGTGTTGTATTTAAGGATGTATCCTGGTTTCTGTCGCAAAATTAATTGGCATATTGCATAGTAGTAGTGCCTGTGATTGTAAAGCTGTATTTTTACCACAGGGTGATATTGGGAAAATAGTCGGGGAAGTACAAGGCTGTTGGTAAGTGGGTAAATGAACACCCTGCTTGAGGGTGACAGACAAGCAGGGTAAAAAGAGAAATTTTCCAAAGGGAAAATAGCAGGGTTTTATGGTTTCCCGGTAGCTGGGCTGATGGTTAGGATTTCGTAGCCTGTTTCGGTGACTAATACTTCGTGTTCCCATTGGGCTGAGAGTGAACGGTCTTTGGTAACGACTGTCCAGCCGTCCGCCAAGATACGCAGGTGGCGCTTACCTTGGTTGATCATGGGTTCGATGGTGAAAATCATACCCGGTTTGAGCACCATACCTTGTCCTTTACGGCCATAGTGTAATACTTGGGGAGCTTCGTGAAAGCCTCGGCCGATACCGTGGCCGCAGAATTCCTGCACGACCGAATAGCCGGCATTTTCGGCTACTTGTTGGCAAGCATAGCCGATATCGCCCAAAGTGGCACCGGGTTTAACGGCGGCAATGCCGGCCATCATGGCTTCATGAGTAACGTCTATAAGGCGTTGCGCTTGTGGACTGATGGTTCCGACAGCAAACATACGGCTGGAATCCCCGTGGAAGCCGTCTTTTTTGATGGTGACGTCGATATTGATGATATCGCCGTTTTTTAGGGGCTTGTCATCGGGAATGCCGTGGCAGATAACATGGTTGACGGAGGTGCAGCACGATTTCGGATAGGGCGGGTTGCCGTAGTTTAAGGGCGCGGGATAGCCGCCTTGTACGTTGATATGATAGTCGTGAACGAGTTGGTTGAGCTCGTTGGTAGTAACGCCGGGTTTGACGAATTGGCCGATATAATCCAGGGCTTCGGCAGCCAGACGGCCTAATTCACGCATTTTTTCGATTTCTTCGGGCGTTTTGATGATAACTTGTTCCATGTGTGTCCTTATGCATTCAGACGGCCTTGGTTTAGAAGCCGTCTGAAAAATGGGAATCATATTCAAAATATGATTCCATTATAGCCCGAATCTGTGTGCCTCGCAGCTATCGGGCTGTTTACTATCGTGAAAAATACCGGAACATACCGCAGTAATACTTTATATCAGCGTAAATATTCTGTGCTTTACTTAATAAGCAACTTTTCAGGTTAACAGAAGAGATCACTGATGTATTGGAGAATAATCAAAGGCCGTCTGAAAAATTCAGACGGCCTTTGAGCAAACTAAATATTTAAAATAGGGCTTTAACCGCAGTTTCAATGTTGTCGGCGCGCATAAAGGTTTCGCCGATTAAAAAGGTATGGATTCCGTGGGATTGCATAAAATCGACATCGGTTTTACCGGTGATACCGCTTTCTGTAACAATAGTCTTACCCTCGAGTAACGGCAGCAAATCTAAAGTTTGTTGCAAGGAAACTTCGAATGTGCGCAGATTACGGTTGTTCACGCCTACTAACGGGGTGGTGAGCTTGCGGCATTTTTGCAATTCTCCGGCATCGTGCAGCTCAAGCAATACCGTCATGCCTAAAGAGTGGGCGGTGGCTTCTAGTTGCTCAAGTTGATCTGCTTCTAATGCGGCAGCAATTAGTAAAACCGCATCCGCACCCCAAGCGCGGGCTTGATAGATCTGGTATTCGTCAATAATGAAATCTTTGCGAAGCACGGGTAGTGAAACGGCTGCCCGAGCTTGGCGCAGGTATTCCGGCGAACCTTGGAAGTATTGCTCGTCGGTGAGTACCGATAAGCAGGCGGCACCTGCCCGTTCGTAGGCCCGGGCAATTTCTACAGGATTGAAGTCTGCTCGAATCAGGCCTTTACTGGGACTGGCTTTTTTGACTTCGGCAATAACGGCGGGCTGGTTTGCAGCATGCTTCGCCAGAATGGCACTCAGAAACGGTCGGACGGGTGATGCGGCTGCAGCCTGTCGCTTGATTTCTTCGGTTGGAATTTCGGCTTTGGCGGCTGCGACTTCTTCGGCTTTGGTCGCTAAAATCTTATTCAGAATATCGGTCATAAAAGGGGCTCCGGGCAGGGACGGTAGTTTTTAAGAGATAGCGGCATTGATATCGGATTCTTGAGGGTTGCCGTATCGATGCGGGTTTACCGGGGTGGTTGCGGCGATTATACGGGATTGCAGAGGGGAGAAAAACACTGTAGCACCAGACAAAATCTGAAATAGCGAACGTTTGCTTGCAAGGGTTGGCATTGGAGTAGCTGCTTTTTGATTTTCAGGCGGCCTCTTAGGCGGTGTATGTCATATCTCTTTTAAAAGCGCGGTAACGCCCATGATACGCGGTGTGCCCACAAGCGTAAGGCATAGCCGCCCCATAGCAGGATATTCAACGTTAGCGTATTCACCCCGCCAAATGAATCCAGCGCATATAAGGCTAAGCCGATGATGACTGATACAGTACCGTAAAAATCTTTACGCAGAATCATCGGAATATCGTTCACCAACGTATCACGCACAATACCACCGCCTACGGCGGTAATAAACCCCAGCATCACTACGCCGAATAAATTGAGTTCGTACATCAGCCCCACTTGTGCGCCGGTAATGGTGAAAGCGACCAGCCCGAGAGAGTCGGCCAGTAGGAACAAGGCTGCCAATACTTTTTTGCGGTTATTTTGTAATTTGAACAGCCAGGCTAATAGCAGGGTAATGCCAATAACAATCAAGGCCGTATTTTGGGTAAAAACCGCAGGTGTACGATTTACTAACACATCGCGCATCATGCCGCCGCCTATGGCGGTCAGGAGGGAGACAATCAAAACGCCTAAAATATCAAGCCGTTTGCGTACGCCGACCAGGTAGCCTGAAATGGCAAATGCGGCAGTGCCGATAATGTGGATGATTTCTGTGGTGTGGTTCATGGTAGTGTCGTGGGTAAGGGCGCGTGAAATGCGGGCGAACCGTATGGCAAAGCCGGTTTTTGTAGCGGTATTGTTTTATGGTTGCAGCTTATTGGTAGGCGTTATCAGTAAAAATAGTTAAATAGTGCGTATTGTCGTTTGTTTAACCGTATGGCTTTGAGTAACGCAATAATGCCGTCTGAAATTTTCAGGCGGCATTATTGCGTGAGGGCGGCGGTTTGTTTATGCCTGAAGCCAAGTGCTGATTTTATTGCATAAGGCTTCGGCACTCAGACCTTGCTCTTCGAGCAGACGTTTCGGGTCGCCATGTTCGGTAACACAGTCGGTTACGCCGAGTGTTAATACCGGTTTTAAGATGCGGTGTTTAGCCAATACCTCGAGTACGGCACTGCCTGCACCACCCGGTAGCGTATTCTCTTCTATGGTAACCAAATAATCGTGATTTTGTGCCAACCGGAGAATCAATTCTTCATCAATCGGTTTTACGAAACGCATATCGGCTACGGTAGCATCCAGTGTTTCGGCTGCCGACAATGCAGGTTGAACCATGCTGCCGAAAGCGATAAGGGCGGTTTGTTTGCCCTGGCGTTTGATGATGCCTTTACCGACCGGGACGGTATCCAGGCCGTCTGAAACTTCAACGCCTGTGCCTGAGCCGCGCGGATAGCGTACGGCAGTAGGGCAGTCGAGCTGATAACAAGTAGACAGCAATAGGCGGCATTCTGCTTCGTCACTGGGTGCGGCAATTACCATATTGGGTACGCAGCGTAGGAAACTCAGGTCATATAGGCCGGCATGGGTAGGGCCGTCGGCACCGACAATGCCTGCGCGGTCGATGGCGAATAATACGGGCAGGTTTTGCAGGGCGACATCATGTATCAGTTGGTCGTAAGCACGTTGCAGGAAGGTTGAGTAAATAGCCACAACCGGTTTCACACCTTCGCAAGCCAAGCCTCCGGCAAAAGTTACCGCGTGTTGTTCGGCGATGCCTACGTCAAAATAGCGTTCGGGAAAACGTTGTTCAAACTCCACCAAGCCGCTGCCTTCGCGCATGGCAGGGGTAATGGCAGCCAAGCGTGAATCGGCCGCTGCCTGATCGCACAACCATCGGCCAAAAATTTGGGTATAGGTAGGTTTGGCGGGAGCGGCGGGGGGCGGTGTTTCTCCTTCTTTGGCTAAGGTGGCAACCGCGTGGTATTTCACCGGATCGTTTTCAGCCAGTTTGTAGCCTTGGCCCTTTTTAGTGATAACGTGCAATAGCTGCGGACCCTTACGGTTGCGCAGGTCTTGCAATACTTCTACCAATTGTTCGACATCGTGACCGTCAACCGGGCCGGTGTACTGGAAGCCGAAGTTTTCGAATAGTGATAGAGACTGCTTTACATGCTCGGCTTCGTTAGCGATGGTTTTGATTTTGTGTTCGACTTTTTGGGCGATTTCCATAGCGCCGGGCAATACGCCCAATACTTTGCTGGATTGCGCTTTGATACTGCTGAGCAGGCCGTGCATATCTCGTACGACATTGCGGGCGAGGTATTTGGGTAATGCGCCGACATTGGGCGAGATCGACATTTCGTTATCGTTGAGGATAACGAGCAAATCCACATCCATATCGCCCGCACAATTGAGCGCCTCAAAAGCTTGTCCGGCCGTCATCGCGCCATCGCCGATAATGGCGACGCTGCGTTTGCCATTGCCGGCCAGTTTGTCTGCTACGGCCATACCCAAAGCAGCGCCGATAGATGTCGAAGAATGGCCGACGCCGAATGCGTCATATTCAGATTCTGAGCGTTTCGGAAAGCCCGCCAAGCCGCCGTATTGGCGCATGGTGCCCATTTGATGTTTGCGGCCGGTAAGGATTTTGTGCGGATAGCTTTGGTGGCCGACGTCCCAAACCAGTTTGTCGTCTGGCGTGTTGTAAACATAATGCAGTGCAACGGTCAACTCTACTGCGCCGAGGTTGCTGGCAAAGTGTCCGCCGGTTTTTCCTACGGACTCCAGCAGAAAATGGCGTAGCTCTGCGGCAAGTTGCGGCAGTTTCTTTTTATCCAAACGGCGGAGGTCTTCAGGTAGCTCAACGGTATCAAGTAGGGAGGTGTGGCTCATAGCATATTGTTTTTTGAAATAATGGGCGATTATAGCAAGAGTTTGCGGGTGAAAGCAGCCTTATTTCAATCACGGTCGAGTCTTGCGGATGGCAGGTAGTAAGAGGGGCTGTTATACTGGAGACGTTAGTTTGCAATGCTGCTTCCGGTACGCTGTTTTAGTGTTCGGAAAGCTTAATGAGAAAGGAATTTTGGAATGAATACATCCGGTTTGAAATTTGTAGCTTTATCTGTTGTGCTATCGTTGCTTTCGGCGTGTACGCCGGCTGAAAAAGCAACGGATACAGCGGTATCCGCTCCTGCTTCTGCCGCTGAGACGGCTTCTTCCGCAACTGGTACGGGAGTAGCATCGGAAATCGTAGCTGTTGCACCGGCAGCCGGTGAAATTAATTCGGCGAAGTGGCTCTCTTTCCAATGTGATGACGGTAAAACCATTGATGCGCGTTATGCCGGAGCCGGTACGGCTGCCGTGGCACAGTTGAAGTTTAATGGCCAGACTTTGGATTTGAAATATGACGGCAGCCGTAGTAATGAAGATTTGATTGCTTTCAGTAATGATCAGTATGGTTGGACAATCAGCAACCAATATGCCGGAAACCTATATAAAGAAGATGGTGGATTCTTGGTGCGGTTTGAGAAACAGGAAGTGAATGGTATGCCAACAGATGTGGAAAGTATCCAAGTGAAAAACTGTATGCCTGTCGAGTAAGATATTACTCAACTATGGTTTAAAGCCGCCCTTATGTAAGGGCGGCTTTCTTGTTTGTCGGTTTGTCTTACCAGCCGGCGGCTGTGCGCTGTATATGTGCCTTATTCGCGGTGGTATGGATGATTGTGCAGAATGGATACGGCACGGTAGAGCTGTTCGGTTAGTAATACGCGTACCATCCCGTGAGGCAGGGTCAGGCTGGACAAGCGCATCATCATGCGCGCTTGCTGTTTTAATTTGTCGGTCATGCCGTCGGCACCTCCTATGATAAAGCAAACATGCTCGCCCTCTGCCTGCCATTGTTTCAAATGGGCGGCTAATTCTACCGAAGTAGGCGCTTTGCCGCGTTCGTCCAAAACAACTAGATAAGCACCTTGGGGGATGGTCTCGAGGATACGCTTTTCTTCGGCAGCCATGCCTTGGGCGGCATTAACGCCGGCTCCGCGTTTTTCCGGTTTGATTTCTTTCAAGACATAGTTAATATCGCGGCCAAAGCGTTTGGCGTATTCTTCTACGGCTTCATCGACCCAACGCGGCATTTTGGTACCGACTGCCAATACGGTAATGTTCATAATTTGTAATTAATAGAGGGTGTACGGTTTGGATTGCTGTGGTTGTATGAAATGGGTTCCACACAGCGCCTATATATTTTTCAGACGGCTTTTGTCGATTATCCGGCCTTGCTTGGCAAAAATTTTTGATCAATCGAGTAAGTGTTTTGTGCACTAAATAGGCGGCCGTCTGAAAAGATTGGGATCATAGGAGATACCGTATTCATTGGTATCTTTTAAAATTAAAACCATATTTTTACGGGAAAAAAAACCGCAAGCGGGCTTGCGGCTGGCGTGAATAATGGGTTGGTTATTGGCTGTCTGCCGCATGCCAAGGCTTCGCGGCTCCGGCATGGAAAGACGGCTTTTCACCACCCCATAAGGTGTCGATATCATAATAATCGCGTACGGCAGGCAGCATAACATGAACCACCAAATCACCGGCGTCTACTAAGGCCCATTCGCCGCTGTCTTCACCTTCGGTGCTGAGAATCTCAAAGCCGGCTGCTTTTAATTCGACGGCTACGTTATTAACCAAAGCCTTGACTTGGCGGCTGCTGTCGCCGCTGGCGATAATCATTTTGGCAAACAGCGAGGTTTTGGCTGCGGTATCCAATACGGTGATGTCTTTGGCTTTGATGTCTTCCAAAGCATTTACGGCGATTTCTGCCATTTTCTGCAAGTCTTGCAATTCTTGTTCGTTCATTCTGTTTCCTGTTGAGAATATCTGTATTTTATGTGAATTATACCTGAAACGGCTAAGGCCGTCTGAAAAGCAAACTGTGGCTAGATTTGATGTTATAGCGTCTGCTGTTTAGCGGTATGGGTTCAGACGGCATTTTCGATTAGCGGTAAAGTTTGTGGTCGGTAATGTAGCGGGCGACTGATTCCGGCAGGTTCTCGGCCGGAATATGGCCTTGGCGAATTTGTTTCCTGATAGAGGTAGAGCTGATATCGTATAACGGTGCATTGAGCAGCTTTAGAGATTGGTTTTGCAGCGCATCGCCTAACCATGCATGTAATTCCGCAGGTGCTTGATTCAGGTTGTCGCCTTTGCGCGCAGCAACGGCGATATGGATTTGGCGTACCAGTGTTTGCCATTTTTTCCAAGTGTGTAGTTGTAATAGGCTGTCCATACCCATCAGCCACCATAATCGGGCGGTAGGGAACTGTTGGCGGAAAATTTGTACGGTATCGAATGTATAAGTAGCGCCTTTGCGAATAATATCGCAATCGCTGACGGCAAATCTCGGATCATCTGCTACGGCAAGCTCGGCCATTGCCAGCCTATGATGAGCGGCCGCATGTTTGACGTCGGCTTTATGATAAGGATCGCCTGCGGGTAGGAATACCACCATATCTAAATTGAGCTCGTCGGCAAATGCGCGTGCAATATGTAGGTGGCCGTTATGGATGGGGTCGAAAGTACCGCCGAAAAGTCCTATTTTTTTCATATCGGATAGTTTGCCGTTTCAGACGGCTTGTTGGTTATTTGGGGGAAAGTGCACATTCGTTTTGGCCGTTGACTACCAAGGTCAGTTTTCCTGTCGATGGGTGGATAACCAAGCCGTGTACGGCAACGTCTTCAGGCATCAGCGGATGGCGGCGGATAATGCTGACTGTATGGCGCACGCTGTCTTCAACATTATCAAAACCGGTCAGCCAGCTGTCGAGATCGATACCGGCATTGCGCAGGGTGACGATGCGGTCTTCGGGAATGCCTTTTTCTTGGGTACGGCTCAGAAAACTTTCGGGGCTGAGGCCGCGCATGCCGCAATCATAGTGGGCAACAACCATGATTTCTTTGACTTTTAATTCGAATACGGCTACCAGAAGGCTTCGCATTACAGAACCCCACGGGTGGGTTACGAGTGCGCCGGCATTTTTAATCAGCTTGGCATCGCCGTTTTTTAATCCCAATGCACGCGGCAACAGCTCAACCATGCGTGCATCCATGCAGGATAAAATCGCGAGTTCGCGGTCGGGGTATTTATTGCTGAAAAATTGTGCATATTCGCCTGAATCAACGAAGTTTTGGTTGAAGTCTAAAATGTCGTTCAAAACACTCATGATATTTCCTTGTAGTTGGGGCGAGGTATGCGGCAGTCGATCTTAATAGCGTATGGTGCGAACGTAAGGACTGCTATATTGTTCTCATTTTAGTGAGCCGATGTTTCTAAATTATGGTATGGCAAATTATAGCCGCATCATTAGTGATTGGGTTTAGGTAGTGTCGGAATAGGGATATGCTGTCAAAGATTATAGCTGGTTCTTTAAAGCGGTTAAATAATTCTTATGGTGTGTTTGAATGGAGCGAGAGGCTGATTGGTAGAGCGTAGGTCGGGATATTGATTCAGGCCAGGCCATGAAAGCGGCGGCGGAAGTATACGAGGGCGGGAGCCGATTCGGTGTCGTGAACTTTAATTTCATCGATTTCTACGAAAAATACGCTATGGGTGCCAATGTCGTGTTTATCGACTACACAACCGTGCAGATGGGCAAGCGCGCCTTCTACTTCAAGTTGACCACTGCTGCCCCTGTGCCAAATGTGATATTCGAATCGCTCCTCGGGAGACAGTTTGGTGATGCCGGCGAAATGTTCGGCAACATCTTGTTGGGATGACGACAATACATTAATGCAGAGCTTTCGGTTTTGGATGAGTATCGGTGTAATGGCGGCATTGCGGTTGATACAGAGCATAATGGTAGGCGGCTCATCGGTAACTGATGAAACCGCCGTCATAGTAATGCCGTATCGTCCGGCAGAGCCGTCAGTTGTAATAACATGTACACCGGCGGCACAGGATGCCATTGCAGAACGAAAAGCTTGTTTTTGTATTGATGCTGTCATTAAAAATATTTTGTCGGCTGGAGTTATTCTTCGTCTTTCTGTCCGATGGTAGAAAGTTCGCCGAGTAGTTCGCGCAGTTGGCGCATTTTATCTTTGGAAAAAACTTCTTCGATTAAATCGTATCGCTCATCTACCAAATCACAGGTGGTCCGGTGCAATTTTTCACCTTCTGGTGTAAGTTTCAGATATACGCGGCGTTGGTCGTTAGAGGGTTTCAAACGAACGACAAAGCCTGCTTTTTCCAGGCGTGTGAGAATACCGGTCAGACTGGGGCGTAAAATACAGGCCTGGTTGGCCAAGTCTTGGAAATCTAGAGTACCGTTTTCGGCAAGTAGGCGGATAATCCGCCATTGCTGATCGGTAATACCGACATTATTCAGAATCGGACGAAACTGGGTCATTAATGCTTCACGCGCCTGAATCAGACTGATGTTTAGGGAAGCATGTTTTGATTGTGCTGGCATAAATAACCTCCGGCCTGTGGGCTGCAAGATGAAAGGAGTAGGCGTAATCTCAAGTTTTATTGGAATAATCCTAAGATTCTATGCGAAAAAAAATAAAATCACAATGTGCCGGGAAAAAATTGTTTCAAATATCACAATTAGATATTAATGATAATATTTTGGAGTATGCGAAAATAAACCGTATCGGCTGTTTGGTCTGCGTGTGCCGGGCGGTTAGAGAGCCGTGCGTTTAAGCCATAATCCCAGCGGGTGGCTGCTGTTTATCAAACCATAGCGGTTATAGGCATCCATCGTGGCCAGTAAGGCATCATTCATTAAGCGGCCTTCGTACATTGCGCGTGTCAATTCCGAAATGGAAAAAATGTTGAATTCGGCTACTTCGCCGTCTTGATTTTCAGGGTGAAAATCTTCGGGCAAAACAATATCAAAAATATACAGTACTTCACGGTGTAAGCCGCGTGAAACAGGTCTGAGGCTTAGGCGTTTGCTTTGGCATTCTAGAGGTTTGAGGAAGCAGGCAGGCAAGCCGGCTTCTTCAGCCCCCTCACGCTGCATAGCGTTTTTTACACTTTCACCGCTACTAATACCGCCACCGACTAAGTTATCCAGTTTGTTGGGATCAACTGCTTTGTACGGGCTGCGTTTGCCTATCCAAAAGCACCACTGGCCGTTATATTTGACCAGTCCGTTAATATGTACGGCTGCACTTTGCAGCCCTAACGGGCGGAAGACGGAACGTTCCAGAGAGAATAGGGCGTTACCTGTTGCATCAAGTGCATCAAATTTTTCGTTACGCCAACCATTGAGTATCCCTGTTTTATGCCATTGAAATGCCATGTGTTCAAGAGCATCGGCCATTGCCAGCCAGCTGTCGGTATTTAGGAAGGTTTGTAATCCTTCGGTTCGGATGTGCCCCTGCCAGTCTTGTAGCAATAGATTGTGCCAGTGATTTTCCATCATGCCCAAAGGCAGATCGTTTAGAAACAATGTATGCCATCCGTTTAGGTTACAGTCGAATTGTTTTTCGATGTGCTGCCATAAAAGCTCGTGTTCCGAATCGCTTAGAGGTGGGAAAACGGGTTTTTCTGCGGGCTGCATAGGGGAAATCACTTTTATTTTTGTAAAATAGTATTCTAACAAAAAAATTTATTTATCAGCATTTTTCATGCGCGGTATTAGCTGATGTATTCTTTATTTTTCTATAATTTCGATATGTTTTGAAAATTTATTCGGATGTGTATTCCGGATTATCCGGCATGTAAACATCAAAACGAACGCTTTTACCGCTGTATTGATAGGCCGGCTGTTCCTGGTTGAGGAATTCCCCCAACCTCGGGCGCTTGACGACCACTCTTTTTTTTGCAGCCATTTTGGCTGCTTTAAGCAAGGGTGCTTCATTTTGGGCGGAACCGACTAATCCGTGAAAGTAGGCCATTTCTTTTTTGACAGCGGCCGCCTTACGCCGCTCCGGATACATGGGATCAAGATAGACAATGTCTGGGCGCTCGCTTTCTCCAACAGCTTGCAGCAAGTCGATTGAATCGCCGGGAGTAAGTGTAAGCCGTGCGGCAATTTCTTTCACTGTCTCATCAGTTTGTGCCCTGCGGATACCGTCTGCGAGTAAGCAGGCGACCGCTGGGTTTTGTTCGGAAATGCGAACGGCCAAGCCTAATGAGGCTAAAACGAAAGCATCCCGCCCTAAGCCGCCTGTGGCGTCCCAAACACTTGGGAAGGTGGTATGGTTAACTGCTTTTGCGATTAACTCTCCGCCGCCTTTTAATCGCCGGTATTGTGTAGCTCCGCCTGAAAAGTCGACTTGAACACGCCCCTTTTCTCCGGCTTTACACAGTGATATACCAGATGCGTCGGCCACTAGGTACTCGCCTGTATGTGGTGCGGTATGGCAGGTTTGAAGGCCGAATTCTTTGATTAGGTTGAGTGCTTCTTGGGGGGCAGAGTCAAGTAAAAGAACGGGTTTGACCATAAATAAACAGGTTGGTTAGAAGGTGGGGGGAGTTTCAGACGGCGTGCGTGCAAATCATCATTTTATAATGATAAGGAAATAATTTATAACGGCAAATAATGGTAAGGCAGGCATACCTCGAGGTTGTAACCCTACTATATAGATTCGGGAATTGTATGCCACTTATTCAGGCCGTCTGAAACATATATAATCGCATTAATTGATATCCAATCTTTCCATACGATAGCGCATGGAGCGGAAGCTGATACCCAATAATTTTGCTGCTTGTGTGCGGTTATAGCGGGTCTGTTGCAAGGCTTGTTCGATAATATTGCGTTCTATATTGTCGAGATAATCTTGAATTTGCATTTTCCCCGGGACAAACTCGCCATGCTCGCTGTTGCTGAATGCAAGCGGTGATTCTTCTTCTACGGAGTTTATTTTTTCGGCGGGTACGGGTGTATTACTTTTTTCTTGATGGGAAGGGGTAGCTTGTATTTGCAGATCATCCAATTGGATGATATGACCGACGGATAGGGCAACGGCACGCTCAAGAATATTTTCCAGCTCACGGAAGTTGCCGGGATAGCTATAGTGCAGTAATGCTTCTTGGGCTTGCGGGGTTAGTTTGTAAGGTTACTGTCCGCTACCGTGTTTTTTGAGTAAACGCATGATAAGCGGACCTAAGTCTTCCCGCATTTCACGCAATGGCGGCATATGGAGAGAAACCACATTGAGACGGTAGTATAAGTCTTGGCGGAATTGGCCGTTTTCTACTAGGGTTTCCAAGTTTTTATGTGTTGCGCATACAATCCGTACATCTACGAAAGTTTCCCGTGCTTCGCCAATGCGGCGTACGGCTTTTTCTTGAATGGCCCTGAGTAATTTGACTTGCATCGAAAGTGGCAAATCGGCTACTTCATCCAGAAACAGCGTACCACCGTTCGCATGCTGGAAAAAGCCCAAGCGGTCGGTATCTGCTCCGGTAAAACTGCCTTTTTTGTAACCGAAAAATTCACTCTCCATAAGGTTTTCGGGGATGGCGCCACAGTTGACGGCAATAAAAGGGCCATCCGCCCGCTCGGATAATTCGTGAATAGTACGGGCAGCCTGCTCTTTACCACTACCTGATTCACCTGAAATGTAAACAGGTACATTGCTGGATGCCAAACGGCGGATCAGATGGCGCACTTCTTCCATCTGCGGCGAATGACCCAAAAGCCGCGGCATATCCGGCTCATCAACTTCTTCTGCTACCGCTTCTTGAAGTTCTGCATTGGGTTTAAAAGAGGGCGCTACACTAAAACGGCTGCGCAGGCTGCGTAGGTTTTCAGGGATGGGGCCTTCATTACTGATGCTGCTTCGAAACGGTTGGGGCGTGAGTGCTTTCGGATTGGCAGCTGGTGATACGCGGGTATTGGGCGTAATGCGCGGCATACTTCTAGCCGAATAAGAAGCTGTTTCGGGCGGGGTTTGCGGTGGCGTAGGTGCTGCTACTGTAGTAGTGGGGGTTATCGTAGGCTCTTCATTTACCTGAACGGCAGATTTGACCAGCGAACGTAACTGGGACAATGTAATGGGTTTTTGCAGGTAATCAAATGCACCGGCTTTGAGTGCTTCAACGGCATGATCGGCATTGCCGAAAGCAGTAATCACCGCAACAGGCGTATCGAGCATCAATTCATCGATATATTGGACGACTTCCAGCCCTGAACCGTCGGGCATGCGCATATCCGTGAGTACGAGAGAGTAGTCGTTTTCATCCAGTTTGTTTTTGGCGTCTTCTACTCCAACGGCGGTTTCAACGCGCAGCCCCATCTTCATCAGGGTCATTTCCATCAAATCACGAATATCGGCCTCGTCATCTACAACCAATACCGGATCTTGCAGATTATGTTTGCTCATTGTTTTCTCTTGGTAAAATCAATTCAAATCCGTTCATTTCCGGATGGTAGTGGAGTTGGCCCAGATTGGCGTGCGCAAGTTCCCGGGCCACATACAAGCCCAAGCCGGTACCTTGTTTTTCCGTCGTGAAAAAAGGTTCAAACAAGCGGTTACGCAAGTCGGCGGGTACACCTTTGCCGTTATCGGCAACTACGATCGAGATATGCATGCGGCCGCTCGGTTTGAAGAGAACGGTAACGGCATGCTCGTCTTTACGGCTGTGGCGCCAAGCATTGTTGCATAGGTTCCACATAATTTGTTGTACGTGCATCGGGTCGGCAACTACGCTGAGGTTTTTGCCTTCCATATTCATTTTGATACATTTGATGGCATCAGGATTATTCAGGGTGAATTCTTGTTTGAACTCTAACCAGAATTTCATCAGATTGATAGGAGAGTGGCTGATTGTGTCGCGCTTATTCAGAAGCGAAACATCTTCGAGCATTTTGTCGATACGCTGGATATTGCTGTCGATAATATTGTGTAATTTCAGTTTTGCGGGGTCGGTATCGTCTTCTTGCAACAAATCATTAGCATGACGTATAGCCGACATGGGGTTGCGTATCTCATGAGCGAGATTGGCTGTCAGTTGGCCGAGTGAAGCCAGTTTGTTTGCCATGGCTTCGGCGGCTACTTCGCGTAGAGAGCGTACATACAGCATCAGGAGTTCGGTATTTTCCTGTATCAGGGGAACTGCGCGTACATGCATGGCATGTTGGAAAATATGGATATCGGTTTCAAATGGTTTTTCAGGCTGATAGCGCCAGCGTATAACCAAATCGGTAAATGCTTCTTCCCGGCTGTCGATGGCCAATCCCGGAAAGTAAGTTTTAGCCTGACGGTTGAAAAGCCATACGCGTTGGGTCGCATCAATAACAATAACCGCTTCTTGAACGCGGTTGAGTACCAAACGGTTCAGACCGCTTACACGGCGGTAGGCCAGTTTGTGTTTGCTGGCAGATTCGGTAGCGGCTTGCAGGTAGGTAGCCGAAAATGCGGTGAGGGCTGCTACCAGAAAACCGGCAGCTATCAAAAGAGCGGCTGAAATTAATACTCCGCTTTCCCAAGGTTTGTCCCAAAAACCAACTTGATTGCGCAAAAACAGGTTGATGGCGACCAGCATAGCGGCATAACCGGCATACAGCATCGGATAACGGCCATGGCTCAGTAGGCATGAGGTGGCGATAAAGGGTAGTATCAGAATACCGAAGCCGGACTGTATGCCGCCAGCTATATAGGTAAGCCAAGCCATCATAGAGATGTCGGCTACGGCACTGGCGCTAGGAAGCTCGAGTGTTTGCTCTTGCCAGCCCGGACGGAAAACGGTTAGAAAAATAATCACACCGTATACGGCAGCCCAAGTATAAAACTCAATTGGATTAAACAGGCCAACCGAAGTCGCACCTATACCGGCATATTCACTAATGATGTGAAATACCAACAGAGAAAATACGATGGCAATACGGGCGATGTTGATTAAACCGGGAATGCGTTCACTTTGTACTTCCCAATCGCCTCTTAAAAATAGGCCGTTTGAGCTCATTGTAAAGATATGTCCTGTGCTCTGCTGAAAATCAGCAAGATAACTATTACATGCTATCCGAAGGTTGCATCATCTGCATCAATTGCCGATAAGCGGTTTAAATAACCGTTTATCTGTAAAATTTTACCTTTTCGCCCCCGTTTGTTGTCGATATCCCGGATTCGAAGCCGCTCACTGTGTTGCGCGCCGCGGCGGCCCGTGCTTTCTACAACAAAATCTTGTGCCGAAGATACGGTAACGTGGGTTAGTGATGCATTGTCCGCCAAATTCATCAATTGCAAGCCGCGGCCTTTTGCCATTACTTTGAGTTCGCCTATTGAAAATGCCAGTAAACGGTTGTCGCTGGAAGCCAAGATGACTTTGCATTCCGGATTGATTAATGAGACGGCATATATCGGGACGGGAGCAAGTACTTTTTCTCCCGGTTCTAAAGTCATAACGACTTTGCCTGTTTTGATACGGCTGACCAAGTCTGCTTGTTTGGCGATAAAGCCGTATGCGCCGCTGTTGCTTAAAAGATAATGTTGTTCGGGCAGGCCGGTAACAATAGATACGACTTCTGCACCGTTTTGCAGGTCGATAAGCGAACCAAGAGGCACGCCGTCTCCACGGCCACCGGGAATTTCAGCTGCGTCAAGAGTGTATGTCCGACCCAAAGAATCAAGCACGATAACCGGCCATACGGTTCGGCCTTCTAATACCTGTTTCAAGCCGTCGCCCTCTTTAAATGTGGTTTGGCTTAAGTCAAGGCCGTGGCCGACACGGCTGCGTATCCAGCCCTGTTGCGAAAGGATCAGTGTAATCGGTTCGTCGGCCGTAGTTTGAGTGAGTGTGGCACGGTCGGCTGCTTCTACTAAGGTACGCCGTTCGTCACCGAATTGTTTCATATCGGCCTGCATTTCTTTGATGATGAGTTTGTGCTTTTCATTTTCATCACTCAAAAGCAGGTTCAGACGGCCTTGTTCTTCGCGCAAGTCGTTTAATTCTTGTTCGAGTTTGAAACCTTCCAGACGGGCGAGTTGGCGTAGGCGGATTTCGAGAATGTCTTCGGCTTGTATTTCGCTTAGGTTGAACGCAGCCATGAGTTCGGGCTTGGGTTCGTCTGATTCGCGGATCACGCGGATAACTTCATCGATATGCAAGAATGCAATCATGCGCCCGTCAAGAATATGGATGCGCTTTTCAACTTGGTTGAGTCTGAATTTCAGACGGCGTGTGACGGTGGTAATCCGGAAATCAAGCCACTCTTGCAGGATGGATTTCAGATTTTTTTGTGCCGGACGGTTGTCTGTACCCATCATAACCAAGTTCATCGAAACATTACCCTCTAGGCTGGTTTGCGCCATCAGGGTGTTGACGAAGTTTTCAGGCTCGATGCGGCTGGATTTGGGTTCGAATACCAAGCGCACGGGTGCTTCGCTGTCGCTTTCGTCACGTACTTTTTCAATCAATTCCAGCATCAGTTTTTTGGTATTGAGCTGGTCTTGGTTAAGTTGCTTTTTGCCTGCTTTGGGTTTGGGGTTGGTTTGTTCTTCGATTTCGGCCAAGATTTTTTGGGCGCTGGTGTTGGGCGGCAGTTCGGTTACGATAACGCGCCACTGGCCGCGTGCCAATTTTTCGATTTCGTAGCGGGCACGCACCCGGATGCTGCCTTTGCCGCTTTCATAGATATTTTGCAAGTCGGAGGCAGGGGTGATGATTTGGCCGCCTCCGGCAAAGTCGGGGGCCGGAATATACTGCATTAAGGCAGCCGTATCCATGCTTGGTTTTTTCAATAGGGCGATTGCCGCTTGGGTAACTTCGGTCAGATTGTGCGAGGGGATTTCGGTTGCCATGCCCACCGCAATGCCGGAGGCGCCGTTGAGCAACACCATCGGTAGGCGGGCTGGCAGGTGGACAGGTTCTTCAAAGGCTCCGTCGTAGTTGGGAACGAAGTCGACGGTTCCCATTTTGATTTCCGATAACAGTAATTCTGCAATCGGGGTCAGCCGGGCTTCGGTATAACGCATGGCGGCGGCACCGTCGCCATCACGTGAGCCGAAATTGCCGATGCCGTCTATCAGCGGATAACGCAGGGTAAAATCTTGTGCCATGCGCACCATGGCTTCATAGGCTGGTCTGTCGCCGTGCGGGTGGTATTTGCCGAGAATTTCTCCCACCACCCGTGCTGATTTGACAGGTTTTGCGCCATGAGTCAGTCCCATATCCTGCATGGCGTATAGAATGCGGCGTTGTACCGGCTTTTGGCCGTCTGAAACATCGGGCAGGGCGCGGCCTTTAACAACGCTCATGGCATATTCGAGATAGGCACGTTCGGCATATTGGCCGAGCAGCAGATAATCGTCGCCGACGGCGGTGGGCGGGGTTTGGTGTTCGTTCATACTGTTACAATAATTTCTGCAGTTTATTATTAGTAGTTGTGGTGTTTTATTGTAAAACAAATTATTTATTTGTGTATGTTTGTTTCAGACGGCTTCAGTCGATAATTTTCTTACCTAGAATAATAATATCGGCAGTAAAGTCTTGCAGGTCGCATACTCCGGGTAGACGTCCCCACTCTTCGAAGCCGAATGTATGGAATAAGCGCAAACTCGGATGATTGTGCCCGTATATCACGGCCAATGCATTGCGTATGCCGAGAGATGGTGCGCGTTCGAGCATATGTCGTAGCAAGATTTTCCCGACACCGACACCGCGCGTGTCATGGCGGACATACAGGCTGATTTCCGCACTGATATGATAGGCGCGGCGCGGATGATAGTCGCTGTAACTCCCCCAAGCGAGTACTTCGCCAGATAGGTTTTTTAACACATATAACGGGCGGTTGCCGTGATGTGCATCAAACCATTCCTGTCGACTGGCAATGCTGACAGGTTGTAAATCGGCTGTGGATTGGCGGCTTTCGATAGTACTGTTGTAAATATCGACAATAGCGGGCAAGTCGTCTTGAGTAGCTGTACTGATGGTGTAAGGCTGCATATTTAGAAATTCGGATAAAAAAGGCATAAGCGGCCGTCTGAAATATGAATAATCCCATTTTCAGACGGCATGAGGAATGTAGCGCAATAAAGGCTTGCGCGGCTTGGTTTTACTGGATCAGCTTGGAAACGGTTTTAAATACCGGATGTTTGGCATCGTTCATTAGCTCGAACAAAATGCTTTCTACATTTGATACAACGGCGCCGTTATCCCGCATTTGTTCCAAAGCATTTTCTTTGTTGTCGGGATTGCGCGATGTGGTGCACTCAAAAGGAATATATACATCATATCCGGCTTCGCGCAAATCCAATACGGTTTGCAACATACAAACATGTGCTTCGGCACCTACCAAAATAATATTGCGCCGGTTGTGTTGTTTTAACGCAGCAGCCACTTCGTCCGTATAAGCGGAAAAGCGGGTTTTTTCAAAAATCGGTGCGTTTTCAAGCAGCAGTTTGACGGCATTCACCGTGCTGCCCAATCCTTTAGGATATTGCTCGGTGGCAATCACCGGTATTTCCAGCGCATGTAGGCCTTGTAACATGGTACGGCTTTTTTCAACCATAGTTTCTGCTTGGTGCAGGGCAGGCATCAGACGCTCTTGAATGTCGACAACGATACAGAGTGTGGTTTCGGGATGTAGACGAGGCATGGTATTTCTCCTGTGGTAGTACCGGAAAGATTTCTTTGTAGAAAGTTTTATTTTATAGAGGGATGCCGTCTGAAAAATACTCAGGATTGTCGCAGGCGGCATCCGTTAAAATATTATATTTTGGGGTGTTTCATTTTTCAGCTGCGGTAGTCGGCATTAATGGCGACATATTCTTTGGATAAATCGCAGGTATAAATAGTAGCCTGCGCATTGCCACGCTGTAAATCGACACGTACGGTAATTTCATTCGGTTTCATAACTTCCTGGCCTGCTTCTTCGGTATAGCTGGCAGCCCGGCCGCCGTTTTCTGCGACCAATACATCGCCTAACCATAAACGTACTTTATCGGTATCGAGATGTGCTATACCGGAGTAACCGATGGCAGCCAGTAGGCGGCCTAAGTTGGGATCGCTGGCAAAAAAGGCGGTTTTAACAAGCGGTGAGTGTGCAATGGCATAAGCCACTTTGCGCGCTTCTTCGCGGCTCTCGGCATTTTCGACTTGGATGGTAATGAATTTTGTCGCACCTTCCCCATCGCGCACAATGGCTTGGGCCAGCTCGACGGCTAAGCCTTCTAACAGCTCTTTCAATTGATCGTAGCGGGGATCGGCAATATTGTCGATCTCGCTTTGGCCGCACTTGCCTGTGGCTACAATCACAAAACTGTCGTTGGTGCTGGTGTCTCCGTCTACTGTAATGCTGTTGAACGAGGCATCGGCAATTTCTTGAGTGAGCATTTGCAAAACGGGTTGCGAGACTTTTGCATCGGTAACGATAAAGCCGAGCATAGTAGCCATATTCGGGCAAATCATGCCTGCGCCTTTAGAAATGCCGGTAGCGCGGACGATATGGTTATCGCCGACTTTGCCCTCGCGACTGGCTGCTTTGGGTACTGTATCGGTCGTCATAATGGCGCGGGCAGCATCGCTCCAATGTGCCGGCTTCAGATTCGGCAGGGCTTGGTTGATTTTATCGACAGGTAGAGGTTCCAAAATCACGCCGGTGGAAAAGGGTAAAACTTGTTCGACAGCACAACCGACCTGATGAGCAACTGCCTTGCATACCGCTAAAGCATCTTCACGTCCTTGAGTGCCCGTGCCGGCATTGGCATTGCCTGTATTGATAATTAAAGCACGGATACCGTTTTCATTGACAAGGTGTTGTTTGGCAATATGCACGGGAGCTGCGCAGAAGCGGTTTTGGGTGAAAACTGCTCCCACTGTATTATTGTTGTTGAGAACGATTAGGGTTAGGTCGGAATGGTTTGGCTTTTTAATACCGGCTTGTCCGATAAAAACCTGTGTGCCTTCAACGGCTAAAATTTCAGTAGCTTCTTTTTCGCGCAAATTTACTGCCATAGGTAACTCCTTCGGGCTGGAATGGGAAACCGGAGATTCAAGTCGGATATAAAGTGTTGAGTGTTGTCTGCATACCTTATGGTTACAGTTTTCAGACGGCGTAATAGAGTAGTTGTGCAGGCGGTATGCTTAGAATAGAAAATAGCATTAATCGGCAGTGTAAACAATAAGATTTATTATCGGTAAATAAGGGTAGGCGGAATAAACGCATTTTGATATGTAACATCATTGTGTATCACGGTTTTATGCCGCTACTCTACTAGAGAGAATTCAAGTAATCGGCATAGGTTTTTGTAGTCTGATACCGATTACCTTGGTGTGCAGAATGCTGATTTCGGGTTAAAAAGAAGAGCCTTCTTCTTGTAGAAATGCTAGTTCTTCATCAGTGCTTATGCGCCCGAGAATAGCGTTACGGTGAGGATAACGGCCGAAACGCCGGATAATCGCTTGGTGTCTGAGCTCGAAGTCTAAGGTATTGGTATTATTTAACGCATCGAATAATGGTAGGCTTCGTTCGTGAATCAGAGCGGATTCAGAGTGCATGTAGGGCATAAGTATGAAATGCCGTTCATGTGCGGGCATTTGGGCAAAACCAGGTTGGGCAACGGCCTCTTGCGCTAAAGCCAGTGCCATTGCATCTTGAGAGAATGCTTGGGGGGTGTCGCGGTAAATATTGCGGGAGAATTGGTCAAGTATGATGATTTCGGCCAAGCGCCCCTTCAAAGAGGTGCGCCATGTATAGAGCTCTCCCGCAGCAGCTTGCTTCAGTATCTCGTCGAAGCGTTTGGATAGCTTGCGATCGAAGGCTTCGCTTTTTGCAAACCAGTAGGGCTTGGCCGTATCGGAAAACCAAAAATCAAGAATGGTTTGTGGTGTCATGTTTATCAGCCTTAGAGTAGGTTGGGACGGTGAGTCGGGTTTGATCTGGATTGGGCGGGAATTTTCGGTAAAGCCGTCTCGATATCCGCCGAAATTATTAAGAAAACTGCGGAAATTAGTAAAACGGTTGGATAAAAATTACCAATATTGAATTGAACTGTACGGTGTTTCTGCCTGCATAGCAAGACGGCTTGCTTACCGTATATAAAAAAAGGGGCAATCCCGAAAGATTGCCCTAAATACCTCAAATCAGAGATTTACGCTTCACAAACAATACAGGCTTTCGCCTGTCTTTATCCACGCAGCTCAACTCTACGCAGATAAAGCCGGTAAGCTTCAGACGGCCTCCTTAGGGAGCAGCGTATGCCGTCTGAAACTATATGTCGCATGAATAATTTAGTGGAATTGATTCATGGTATTGTCTTTGCCGCCGGCTTTCAGTGCGGCTTCACCGGCAAAGTATTCTTTGTGGTTGTCACCAATGTCCGAACCGGCCATATTTTGGTGTTTCACACAAGCAATACCGTTGCGGATCTCTTGGCGTTGTACGTTTTTCACATATGCCAACATGCCGTCTTCCGCAAAGTAGCCTTTGGCCAGAGTATCGGTAGAAAGTGCGGTTGTGTGGTAAGTCGGCAGAGTAATCAGGTGGTGGAAGATACCTGCTTGAGCCGATGCATCGCGTTGGAAGGTGCGGATGCGCTCGTCTGCTTCTTTAGCCAGATCACTTTCATCATATTCGGCACTCATCAGCTTAGTGCGATCATAGGCAGAAACGTCTTTGCCGGCTTCGCTCCAAGCATCGAATACTTGTTGACGGAAGTTTAAGGTCCAGTTGAAAGACGGACTGTTGTTGTATACCAATTTGGCATTCGGAATGGTTTCGCGGATTTTGTCTACCATTTCCTTAATTTGGCCGATATGCGGTTTTTCAGTTTCAATCCACAGCAGGTCGGCACCGTTTTGCAGCGAAGTGATACAGTCAAGTACGACACGGTCTACGCCGGTACCTTTCTTAAACTGGAACAGATTGCTTGGCAAACGTACGGGTTTGATGGTTTTGCCGTTGGTATTTACGATAACATCGCCGGGTTTCACTTGGCTGATATCGGTAATTTCTTCACCGTCGAGGAAAGAATTGTATTGGTCGCCCAAGTCGCCCGGTTCGGTAGAATAGGCGATTTGTTTAGTCAGGCCTGCGCCCAAAGAGTCGGTACGGGCCACAATAACGCCGTCATCTACGCCCAATTCTAAGAAAGCGTAACGTACGGCGTTGATTTTAGCCAAGAAGTCAACATGCGGTACGGTGACTTTACCATCTTGGTGGCCACATTGTTTTTCATCTGACACTTGGTTTTCGATTTGGATACAGCAGGCGCCGGCTTCAATCATTTTCTTCGCCAGCAGGTAAGTAGCTTCAGCGTTACCGAAACCTGCATCAATATCGGCAATAATCGGTACCACATGGGTTTCGAAATTGTCGATTTGGTCTTGGATTTCTTTGGCTTTGGCTGTATCGCCTTCCGCATTGGCTGCATCCAGAGCAGTAAAGAGCAAATCCAGTTCGCGTGCGTCGGCTTGGCGCAAGAAGGTATAGAGCTCTTCGATCAATTCCGGCACGGTTGTTTTTTCGTGCATGGATTGATCGGGTAGAGGACCGAATTTAGAACGCAAGCCCGCCACCATCCAGCCGGAGAGGTAGAGATAACGTTTGTCGGTAGTTTTTTGGTGCTTCTTGATAGAAATCAACTTTTGCTGGCCGACAAAACCATGCCAGCATCCGAGTGATTGGGTGTATTTTGCAGGGTCGGCATCGTATTCGGCCATGTCTTTGCGCATAATAGCGGCAGTGTATTTGGCAATATCAAGGCCTGTCTTGAAGCGGTTTTGCAGGCGCATGCGTGCGACATATTCGGGCGTGATATCGTGCCAGCTATCGCCCATTTCACGTTTCAGATCACCTGCTTTTTTAATTTCGTCCTGATAGTTAGACATACTCAACTCCTTTGTTCTCGCTTGATTTTTGGATTCCGACCGTAGCCATGCTCTCCCAAGCATGTAACTCGGTGTAGTGGAAATGTACCTGCTTTTTTTTAAATTGCCAAGGAGTGTATAAAAAAATTTTATTTTTCTTTATCTTAGGATTCTTGTTCCGTTTTAAAATTTTCCTTCGCCTGATGTCTTTTTGTAAATTATTCTGCTTTAAAATAAGATTATTTAAGCACTTTATTATCATGTAATCATTTTTTTAGAATGCAGGAGTAGCGCAGGGAAAAGTACTGATGATTTTTAATTTATTGATTTTAAATGGTATAAATTTAGTTGATGGATTTTTATGAAATTATTTATTTTTAATATCGGAATGAATTTTTATCATGCTGAAATAAAAATGTAATGAAATGTAGTTATGGAGTGTGGTGCTTGAAAATATGGCTTGATAGGGAAATCAGTGAAAAGCCTTTTCTGTGCCTTGGACATACGTTATAGAAAAGGCTTTGAGAGAGCCGTTAATTATAGAATCCCGCTTCACCCTCAGGACGGGTTTTAAAGCGCTTGTGCAGCCAAAAGTATTGCTCGGGATTTTCGCGAACACGGGCTTCGATAAAGTCATTCATGCGCTGGGTATCGGCTACGGTGTCGTTACCGGGAAAGTTTTCCCAAGCCGGATAAAAGCGTAAAACAACGGTGTTGTCTTTCAGGCGGGTGGGAATGGTGGGGATGACTTTTGCGCCGGTCATGGCGGCGATTCGGCTTAGGCCTGCAATTGTGGCAGTTTGGATATCAAAGAAATTAACAAAAATAGAATCGTTGCGGCCAAAGTCTTGATCGGGTAGATAGAGAAATGGCGCATCGCTTTTTCGTATTTGTTTGATGATGGCGCGTAAGCCCTCTGTGCGCCCAATCAGGAAAACATTGTTATAGCGATGTCGGCCTTTAAGTATTTGTTCGTCCATCGCTTGGTTTTTTTGATGGGAGTACATACTGATTAGCGGTATGTCTTGGTTGAGGGTGTAAACCGCCATTTCGAAGGCAGTAAAGTGCGGATAGAGCAGGATGACTTTTTCTCCCGCAGCCAAAGCATCGTCAAGATAGTGCTTATCCTGGTAGGTAACGAATTTGCGTAGGCGGATAGCGGGTGCATACCAATAGAGGCCGTATTCGAAAAGTAGTTTGGTCATATGGCGGAAGTGTTGTTTCAATATTTTGCGCCGCTTCGCTTCGCTCCATTCGGGAAAGCACTTGAGCAGGTTGATTTCGCCTACGCGGCGGCGGGGTGCGACAAGATAATAAGCCAGCCAGCCGGTTGCATCTGCGATTTTGTGCAATACGGAAAAGGGTAGTAGTTGAATAAGATATAAGATAAAAAAGGCAAATTTCATAAATCAGTTTCAGACGGCCTGTAAAAATGCCTACTTATTATAAGGGAATTGTTCAGGCCGTCTGAAAAATGTATAGGGCATCGGCTAGCAAGAAGGCATTGGTGTGTTGGGTTATTCCGGTTGCGGAGGCGGGGAGGACTCCGAAGCATGGGCAGCGGCAGCAGCGTTTTCAAACCAAGAGGCGACTACTTGGTTGACTTCCTCCTTTCCGGTTTTTTTTAAGCTGGAGAAAAGTTGTACGCTGATTTGTTGGCGTTCGCTGAAAGGTTTTAGCGCCTTTTTGACGGACGACAAAGTTTTAATCTGCTCGTTTTTGGATAATTTGTCTGCTTTCGATAACAGAATGTGTACGGGGCGGCCGGTGATATGAAAAAAATCCAGCATCTGCATATCAAGCTCTTTGAGCGGGTGGCGGGCGTCCATAATCAAAATCAGGCCGACCAGTTGGGGGCGTTTTTGCAGATAATCGCCCAATAGTTTCACCCAGTGCGCACGAATGGCTTCCGGTACTTGGGCATAGCCGTAGCCGGGCAGGTCGACCATAAACGCACCGTTGGCCAGTTCGAAAAAATTGATGTGTTGGGTGCGCCCCGGGGTTTTGGAAACATAGGCCAGCCGGACATGGTTGCATAGGGTATTGATAGCACTTGATTTGCCCGCGTTGCTTCGGCCCACGAAAGCGATTTCGGCAGCAGTGTCGGGCAGGTCTTTGAGATGGTTAACCGTTGTAAAAAATTTTGCGTTTTGAAATAGGTTCATATGTAGTAAAATTGTGTGAATTTGGTATAGAATACCATGTTTATATAATTATCGGTTTAGCCGGATACAAATAAAAAAATCCGGTATTGAGTATAGGAAGGCATAACGGCAGCGGGCCGAAATGCTGTAACCAGGAGCACTCCATGAAACGTTTTACCTTGTTGACTATGGCCGTTGTTGCAGGTGCAGCAATGGCTGCGCAGCCGAAAGCAGATATCGCCAAGGGTAAAGAAATTGCGACCAATATCTGTGCGGCATGTCACGCGGCAGACGGTAACAGCGGTATCGCTATGTATCCGAAATTATCGGCCCAGCATGCCAATTATATTTTCAAACAAACCAAGGATATTAAAGAGGGCAAGCGCACGACAGGTGCTGCGGCCAGCATGGCACCTTTGGTAATGTCGCTGTCTGATCAGGATATCGCCAATGTATCGGCTTTTTTCGCTACCCAATATCCGAAAGCGGGCGAAACCAATCCTAAGGAAAATCCCGAGTTGGGTGCCCGGATTTACCGTAGCGGTATTGCCGCGAAGAAAGTTCCTGCCTGTATGTCTTGCCACGGCCCGAGCGGTGCGGGTATGCCTGCCGGCGGTACGGATATCGTTGCTTATCCGCGCTTAGGAGGCCAACACAAGGCTTATATTGTTCAACAGATGCAGGCTTATCAAAGCGGCCAGCGTACTAATACCATCATGAATGATATCGCCAAGCGTATGTCGGATGAGGAGCTGAATGCAGTAGCCAACTTTATCCAAGGTCTGCATTAAAAATACAAAATCGGAAGCGCTCTAACTCAGTTGTTTTAAGATTTGGTTAAGGTTGGGTGGGGCTTATCCATTACAATGACAGCACCGGATATTTAAGTTGCGCTGTCTTTATAAGGCCGTCTGAAAGCCTTTTCAGACGGCCTTATTTACACTGATGTGAAATTTTTTAATTTAATTGTTGTATAAAATATACAGTTAGTTGTTTATGAGCCAGCCTAAAAAATCCGTTCCCCTTATCCGCCGACCTTGGTTTGCTTTTTTAAGCTCCATGCGTTTTGCCGTCGCGCTTTTGAGCTTGCTCGGTATTGCTTCTATCATCGGAACGGTATTGAAGCAGGGGCAGCCGATTGCCGATTATTTGGTGAAGTTCGGTCCGTTTTGGATGGAGATTTTCCGGTTTTTAGGTTTGTTCGACGTATATGCCTCGGTTTGGTTTGTGGTCATCATGCTTTTTCTGGTGCTCTCAACCAGCTTGTGCTTATGGCGCAATATACCGCCGTTTTTGCGGGAAATGCGCTCTTACCGTATCAAGGCCACCAAACAGTCGCTCGCCTCAATGAAGCATACTGCGGAATTGCCGGATGTTTCACCGGAGATAGCCGTGCGTTATCTGCAGGTACAGGGCTTCAATACTAAAACAGTTGAGCGTGAGGACGGCTCGGTTTTAGTTGCGGCCAAGAAAGGTGCGATGAACAAATGGGGTTATATTTTTGCCCATTTGGCTATTATTGTTATCTGCTTGGGCGGTTTGATTGATAGTAACCTGTTGTTGAAGATGGGTATGCTGACGGGTAAGGTCGTACCGGATAATGATTCTGTTTTTGCAAAAGATTTCAAGCCCGAAAGTACGCTAAGCCGCAATAATTTATCTTTTCGCGGTAATGTCAACGTAACCGAAGGGCAAGCAGCGGATGTGGTATTTCTGAATGCCGACAAAGGGATATTGGTGCAGGATCTGCCTTTTTCCGTAGAGTTGAAGAAATTTCATATTGATTTTTACAATACCGGTATGCCTAAGGATTTTGCCAGTGATCTGGTGGTAACGGATAAAGAAACCGGTGAAAAAATCGAGCGCACTATCCGCGTGAACCATCCGTTGACCTTGCATGGTATTACGATTTACCAAGCCAGCTTTGCCGATGGCGGCTCCGATTTGAAATTCAAAGCTTGGGATTTGGCTTCTGCGGTCCGTCAGCCTGTTCCTTTGGATGCCGTATCAATGCGCCAATTTCCGTTGGATCTCGGCGGGAAGAAGTATCGTATTGAGTTCGAGCAATTCAGCTCGATGAATGTCGAAGATATGAGCAAGCCGTCTGAGAAGGCAGGCGGATTATCGAATATCGTCAATGATGTAAGGGCAGTAAAGCAAGAGCGTAAGTTTACCAATATCGGCCCCTCAATCATTTACCGTATACGGGATGATGCAGGACAGGCCGTCGAATATAAGAACTATATGCTGCCGATGCTGCAGGAAAAAGACTATTTTTTCATTACCGGTACTCGGGAAGGCCTGAACCAGCAGTATCGTTGGTTACGGTTGCCGGCAGACGGACAGGGCAAACTTGATACTTTTATGGCTTTGCGTGAGGCTTTGAACAACGAGGCAGTACGCAAACGTGCGGTATTGCAGGCCACCGCCGGTACTCCTGAAAAAACGCGCACGCAGTTTAATCAGGCGGTAGAGAATACCTTGAGCCTTTTTGCACGGGGCGGCTATATCGCTTTAAACGATTTTGTCGCACAGAATATCCCGCGTGAAGAGCAAACGAAAATGCAGGATTATTTCTATCAGATTCTGTATGGCGCGATGAATGCTTTGTTAGAAGAAACCTTGAAGGGTGATAATTTACCGGTCTGGCCGCAAGATGAAGCGCGAAACCGCTTTTTGCTCAACAGTATGGATGCCTATACCGGCTTGACGGTTTATCCGGCGCCTATGCTCTTACAGCTAGACGGCTTTAAAGAGGTACGCTCTTCAGGCTTGCAGATGACCCGCTCTCCGGGAGCCTCATTGGTATATATCGGTTCGTTGTTACTGGTATTGGGCACGATATTTATGTTTTACGTACGCGAAAAACGTGCTTGGCTGCTGTTTGAACAAGGAAGAATCCGCTTTTCGATGTCGTCCAGCCGCGACGAGCGTGATTTGAAAAAAGAATTCCCCGAACATACACAACGCTTGAAACAATTGGCAAAGGATCTGAACCATGACGCAAATCAGTAAAACCGAACGGCTGCTCGAACACGAACTGTTGACGCAGAAATCATGGATACGCCGTCTGAATGTATTGGATTGGCTGTTTGCTGCAGTGATTGTGCTGGCGGCCGCTTTTTCACAAACCCATATCGGCCATCATATGGATGGTTACGAAGTGGCTATTTTGTGGTTCAGTGCAGTTTCCGCCGTTTTTCTCGGTTGGTTTTTCAAGCCTTTGCGCTGGTTTATTCCGCTTAGCCTGATATTGGCTTATTCGGCGGTACAGCTTTACGGTGGAACCATCGCTAATACAGACCGCTTTTTATTGAAATATTTTCTGAGCAGCCAGTCGGCCATCATGTGGCAATGCGCTTTTGTATTTTTCGCATGGTTCTGTTATATCGCCGGTGCGCTGCTGGCACGTCGGAGCCATACGGAGACCAATACCCTTTTGGGAATGGCAAGCGTGTTTGCCTGGGTATCGGCTTTGGCTGGTTTTACTGGAATGCTGGTGCGCTGGCATGAAAGCTATCTTTTACGCCCCGATGCGGGCCATATTCCGGTATCGACCTTATACGAAGTATTTATTTTGTTTATGGTGATTACCGCGTTGATGTATCTCTATTATGAGAAAAAATTCGCTATCCAAAAACTCGGTGGTTTCGTATTCGCCTTTATGGCAGTGCTGGTGTCGTTTGTTTTGTGGTACAGCGTATCCCGTGAGGCGCATGCCATTCAGCCGTTGATTCCTGCCTTGCAATCGTGGTGGATGAAAATTCATGTGCCGGCAAACTTTATCGGCTATGGTGCATTCTGTATCTCAGCTATGCTTGGTGTGGCAGAATTGGCGGTATTGCGTGCCGAGGCCAAAGGCCGTAAAAGCTGGCTGCCTGCTTCACAGGTGATCGAAGAAGTGATGTATAAAGCGATCGCTGTCGGCTTTTTGTTCTTTACTATCGCTACTATTTTGGGTGCGTTGTGGGCGGCTGATGCATGGGGACGCTATTGGAGCTGGGATCCGAAAGAAACTTGGGCGTTTATCGTATGGTTGAATTATGCGGTATGGCTGCACTTGCGCCTTGTTGCGGGATGGCGTGGCAAGGTGTTGGCATGGTGGGCGGTTATCGGCCTTTTCATTACAGCCTTTGCATTTATCGGCGTAAATATGTTTTTAAGCGGTTTGCACTCTTACGGTGCGTTGTAATATAAAGCAGATTTGAAAGCCGGTACGAAGCGTACCGGCTTTTTCGATTGGGCGGCCTTGCATTTTACGGTTAAACTGCTACACTCTTAATTCCATCATTTTTAGGCATATATCCCCACTATGAAAGACGCAGAGCAGAGCGGTTTATCAGAAACCACTATTTGCACGGTGCGGTGTATGTATCAGAATCAGGCAGGCTGCTGAAGCAGCCTGCCTTTTATTGTGTTTGGCGTGCCGCATTGGATAAGGCCGCCTGAAAATTAATTGTAAGGATATCGGATAATGGATTTTAGTTGGCTTGCCGAACCGACTACCTGGATAGGTTTTGCTACTTTGCTGGTTTTGGAGGTGGTGCTCGGTATCGACAACCTGGTTTTCGTTGCGATTTTGGCGAATAAAGTGAAGCCTGCCTATCGTGACCGGGCGCGGGTGGTTGGCCTTTCGTTGGCCGTTGTGATGCGTATTGTGATGTTGGCATTTATGGCCAAAATTATGACGCTCACCCATCCGTGGTTTCACATCGGTGATTTCGCCGTGGCGGGTAAAGATTTGATTATGCTTTTCGGCGGCTTGTTTTTACTTTATAAGGCGACAACCGAATTACACGAGCGTTTGGAAGGACATAACCAATTCCATATTGCAGATAATAATAAAAAACACTCGCCTTTTATGGCGGTGGTGATGCAAATTTTGGTACTGGATGCCGTCTTCTCAATTGATTCCGTCATCACTGCCGTAGCGATGGTCGAACACATCATTGTGGCGATGGCTGCGGTAGTGGTGGCAATGGGGGTGATGATTTGGGCGAGCAAACCGCTTACCGAGTTTGTAGACCGCCATCCTACGGTAGTGATGCTGTGCTTGGGCTTCTTGCTGATGATCGGTTTCAGCCTGATTGCAGAGGCCTTCCATATGCACATTCCTAAAGGTTATTTGTATGCAGCTATCGGATTCTCAATTCTTATTGAAATATTTAACCAAGTGTCATTGAAAAACAGCAAGCGTAATGACTATATCGGCAGCTCATGGCGTCAACGTACGGCTGAAAATGTTTTGGGTATGATGGGCATCCGCGAGGCTGTTTTGGCTAGGGCGGGCGATAATCACGAAGACGACACACATTTTGAAGAAAATGAAAAGTCGATGATCCACAGCGTGCTGACTTTGGCTGAACGCCCGATTTTAGGGGTGATGATTCCTCGTCGCGATATCGAGCGTTTGGATATTTCACAAAGTAAAGAAGAGCAATATGCCCAGCTGCAAAATACTCCTTACAGCCGCTTGCTGGTTGTAGGTAAGGCCGGGGTAGACGAGCCTTTGGGCTACATCAATAAAAAAGATTTACTCACACAGCTGCTGGATAACGAAAACGGTGAATTGAATATTCAGACGGCTTTGCGCCAACCGTTGATTTTGCCCGATAGCACAACCGCGCTGAATGCTATCGAACTCTTCCGCAAAAGTAGCGCTGATTATGCCTTGGTGGTGGATGAATTCGGTGCGGTGTTGGGGATGGTAACGATGAAAGATTTGCTGGAGGCAATTGCCGGTGAATTCCCTGAAGAATATGAGCGCGGAGATGCACCGATGATTGAGGCTGAAAGCGAAGCGCAAAGCTTTGTGGTTGACGGTAGTTTGGAGTATGTCGAACTGTCGCGCCAAATCAACCTGCCACCGCATGATGACGATGCCGATTACCATACTGTTGCCGGTCTGATGATGGAAGAGTTGCAAAATATTCCTGAGGAAGGAGAGTCGGTCGTATTTCACGGTTGGCGTTTTGAAGTGGTTGAGAAAGCCGGCCAGCGGATTGAGCGGGTGCGTATCAGTCCAGTGATGGAAAATGAAGATTAAACCTGTAACCGTATGATGTAATCGGTCTTTGTGCCACATTTGATTTTTGCGTCCGGTGCATTGTATTGCGGATGGGCAATATAGGAGCTGTAGATGATAGACAAATCTTTGATACTTTGTTTGCTTGCTTCATCGCTCTTGTTAGTTGCCTGCAACCAACAAGGGCCAACACAGCAAAATACTGAAACGGCTGCAAGCAGTGCCACCGTTAAGACGGTGAACTCGGAAGTGGCGGCATCTCAGGTTTCTGCTTCGGAAACCGTTGCCGCATCTTCTGAGCAAGATGCACTGGAGAGTTTTTCAAGTGCTTTTACTGCTTTCGGTACTATACCTAATCGGTGGCATTTCTTTGTACAACCTAAAGAGGATGGCACAAATCGGTTGCAGATGCTGGCAGAAGGTGGAGTAGTTAACGGAGAGTTCGAGGTTAAGCGTTCGGTTTATGCGCACGGTGTTGAATTCAGCGGCAAGCATGATGGCGAAACTGTAAATTTGAATATCAGCAGAGCTGCTTGTGAAGATCCGGATTCCGGTCAGAACTATGAATTCAAGGCTGTATTGGATTTCGGCGGTGTCCGATACCAAGGCTGTGCACTGCTGGAAATTATGACGCACACACCAACTTAGCCGGTTTTATTTTGAGTTATTGATGCCGTCTGAAAATATTTCAGACGGCATTTCGTTTGCCAACCGGTACCAACTCAATATTGCAGATATTTTGTAGTATATGATGAATTGATTGATGTATTTGATTAGGTAAACAAGGCAAGAGCGGGTTGTTTTTTCGAATATAATCTTTTAAATAAAATTAATAGTAACTTAATTTTTCATTGAAAATCTGAGTCTAACTGCAGCCGGTTTGCGTTAAAATAAGTCAATATCATATGCTTAATCGGAGGCGGTTGATGAAGATGCCAATCAAACAAGATACAAGCCTAAGGCCGAATTATTTTCTTTATACTTCGCTGATTGTCGGGTTGATGTCAGTCACCGCCCTTTGGAAGCCTACTTTGCTGACCGGTACGATTGTTGCCGTCAGCAATTTTTTTTATCAGAAGTTCGACTGGCTGATTATGTGGCTGCCGCTTTTAGCGTTCGGTTTTGGTTTAGCCGTTGCGTTGCCTGGCAAGTTCGGCAATATCCGTTTGGGTGGGCAAGATGCCAAGCCCGACTATTCGTTTGTTTCGTGGATGAATATGCTGTTTACCGCCGGTATCGGGGTGGGTATTGTGTTTTTCGGGCCTATTGAGGCATTGTGGCATTATTTCCAATCTCCTATTGGAGCACAGGCAGAAGGTTTGCCGGAATACCAGAAAGTGGGCAATGCCATGGGCTTGGCACTGCATGTATGGGGTATTCCGGCTTGGTCGCTGTATATGCTGGCGGGTTTGGTGATGGCTTATTTTCTGTATCAGCATAAAACCGAATGCTCACCTGCCGCACCTGTGGAGTTTGCGTTCAAACGTAAAAAATGGGCAGCACCCTTAGGTAAATTGATTACTGGTACGGCGGTAGTTTCGATTGCTTTTTCCGTATCTTCTTCCATTGCGATGGCGGTTAGCCAAATTGCTTCGGGTATCAGTATCATTACTGGGCAGGGAGCCGCTTCGATTTTGGAAAAAACGGTTTTGCTGACTGTGATTATCGTCGTTTGTCTGTTTGCTACCTTGTTGCCTATCCGTAAGGGGATGAAGGTATTGGGCGACCTGACGGTAGCACTTTCCCTACTGTTGCTGGTGTTTGTGTTTCTAACCGGGCCAACACATTATTTTGTTAGCGTGATAACGGTAACGGTAGGGCATATTATCACGCAAACCGTCGGGCATTCTTTCGAGCTTTATCTTTTCCAGCCCCGTGATTGGATTGTATGGTATCCGATGGCGTATTGGGTTTGGTGGATAACGTGGGCGCCTTTTGTCGGTGTATTTTTGGCGCAGATTTCCAAAGGGCGGACTTTGCGGGAATTTGTGCTGGCATCGGTTTTGGTGCCTTCGGGTTTTATTTTAGTGTGGTTTTGCACGTTTTCGGGATTCAGTCTGCTCGATACGGTTGAGGGCAGCGGGGTGTTGGCTGAAATCGCCAATAAGGGCGACTATGAAGGTACGTTTTACCATCTGTTGAATATGTTGCCTGCTGCTTTTGCCACGAAGCCTTTAACAGTAGTGCTGTTTTTGGGTTTCGTGATTACGACGGTCGTGAGCGCGGCTATTTCTCTCGGCGTAATGACCAGCACCGACGGGCGCAGTGAAAATAAGCGTCGCGCTATCGTTTGGTGTGTGTTCATGGGTATGATCAGTTATGCGGTGGTGTTTACCGGCAAGATAGACGGTATCAAGGCTGTCGGTTCGTTTGCAGGTTTTCCGTTTGTTTTCGTATTTTATTTGTGGATGGCGGCCTTGTGGCGGCAGTTGCGCCGTGATACCGCCGCCAAACAAGGAGGCGCATAATGGGAAAAAATCCTTTTTATTTGGAACAGCCGCTGAGTGAAAACATCATTGAAACGGTTTTGATTACGTTGACCTTGTTGTTTTTGGCATATGTGGTGAAGCTTGCGCTGACAGATGATGAAAATGACGGCTAAAACCCCCCGTCTAATATGATTGATACAGGATACCCGAATATGACACCGAAGTTGCCGATTCCCGAATTAAAAGATACTTTGGCACGTTATCAAGAGTGGGTAAAACCACTTTTGGATGAGCAAACTTTTGAGCAAACGCAGCAGCAGATTGCTGATTTTGTTGAGGGAGAAGGAAAGCTCTTGCAAACAGATTTGCAGCAGTTTGCTTCCACTCTGTCGCACGGTAATTGGTTGATTGAAGCATGGTTGGAGGCTTATTTGAGCGAACGCCGTGCTTTGCCTCTGGCGAGTAATGTCGGTTTCGAATTAAACCGTAAAGGGGCATCTCTGGCTCAATGGGTGTATGCATTGAGCGCAGTTTGTGCCGATTGGAGGCATGGAAGAATCACAGTGCCGAAAAGTTTTTCGGGCGAACCCGTATGTATGGCGCAATGGAAAGTATTGCAAGGTAGCATGCGGACAGCGTGCGCCGAATGCGACGAATACCGTTTTGCCGAAGACAGCCGTACCATAGGTATTTTGAAAAACGGTTTTTACTTCCGCCTGCCTGTTTTGGATGAAGAAGGCGAGGCATACCATCCCGATTATTTCAAAGCCGCGTTGCAAAGATTGGAAAGTTTTCAGACGGCCAATCCTTATCCGGTGGCGGTTCCGTCTTTTTTAGGCAGCAAACAGATGGCAGCGGTTTGCAACCGTTTAGCGGAGAATCCTGATAATGCACGGTTGCTTGACGATATCGGGCAGGATTTATTTCATGTAAGTCTGAATGATACGGGTAATAGCGATGCCGAACAAAATCTTGCGGCAGCTACTTTTCAGGCACAGCAGTCGGTATGGTGTTACAAGCCGATTACCCTGTGGCACAACCGTAGCGACGGCGGTTTAGTTCTACATTGCGAACATACTTGGCCCGATGGCGGGGCAATTATCGGTATTTTGCAGCATGCCCAAGGCTATTTGCAGCATACGGAAGGAAAGATGCCGTCTGAAATCGATCTGCAGCCGCAATCATGGCAGTTGTCGGGTGATTTGGCCGAGCTTTGGCCACAATGGCAACAGGCATATGCAAAGGTGGCCTCTACCTACGGTTGCCGTATTGTCGAGCCGGCTAAAATACCCTATCCGCGCAAAGGCATCAGCACGGATGCATTGATGCAGTTTGTGCTTCAATATGCGCAATTGGCTGTATTCGGGCAGGTTCGTAATACTTATGAAGCGGTAGACGTGAGCCATTTCCAAAGTGGCCGTACCGAATGCGTGCGCCCCGTATCTGAGGCTTCAGTTGCCTTTGTTGCCGCACTGCACCGCAACGAAGCTTCTGCCGATTTGTTTCAGACGGCCTTAGCCGAACATAAAGCCCGCATTAAAGCCTGTAAAACCGGGCATGGGATCAACCGCCATTTGTTAGGTTTGAAACTGATGGCAGTCAAACGCGGTATGCGGCCTGAGATTTTTGAAGGTAAAGCTTATCAAACCATTACCGAAGATTTTTTCTCTACCTCGACCATCGGCGGTAACCAAACGGTTTGCCGTTTTGCATTTGCACCGACCAGCCGCCCCGGTTTCGGTATCAATTACACCGTAACAGATAATGGTTGGGAATTTGTGCTGTGTTATGAGATAAAGCAGGAAAGCAGAGCCGAATTGTTGGCTGCTGCGATTGAGGAAGGCTCCCGGCGCTTGGCAGACTGGATGGAAGCGCATATTCAGGCCGTCTGAAAACGATATAAGGATGCCGCCCGAATTTTTCAGGCGGCATTTTATACTTTGAATGTGGGTACGGACTGTTTGCGTATCGGTTTTCAGACGGCCTTTTCAGTTTAGGCAAATAAAAAACCATAGGGTATGATAATACCCTATGGTTTGTAGCAAACTCTTTCGGTTTAGCGAACTTGGCTACCGATAACGCCGCCCAATGCAGCACCGCCCAAAGTAGAGCCGGTATCACCACCGATCAGGTTGCCTGCTACGCCGCCGATCACTGCACCGGTAGCGGCATTACGTTGGGTAGTCGACATATTTTGGCAAGCGCTCAAAGAAGCGGCTACGGCTACCAGAGCTAAAGTTTTGGTTACGATATTTTTCATTTTATGCTCCTATTGGAATAAGGACGGGTTAAGTTAAATAGAATGTAAGTCGGTATAAGTTTGCTGATACTTGGGCAGTATGGCATAAATTAGTTGCAATACGTATATTCAACTGCGTAAAGACGGTTAAACCTATGCTAAAGTTCCACTTTATTTGTTAGAGAGTAGTTATGTCTGCCTATGCCGTTGCCCACATTGTGCATTTATTTTGCGCCGTTATTTTTGTAGGCGGTGTTTTTTTCGAAGCTTTGGTTTTGTCGGTACTGCATACCGATAAAGTTGGGCGTGAAGTACGGCGCGAGGTTGACAGAGCTTTATCGTATCGGGCGCCGCGCGTGATGCCGTGGGTAGTCGGGCTACTTTTTATTTCGGGTTTGGCTATGGCGCACCGTTATGCAGCGGTATTATCGTCTCCGTTCGGAAGTGCTTTTGCCGTTCAGCTGGCTTTGAAAATCCTGCTGGCTTTTAGCGTATTGATACATTTTCTGATAGCTGTGGTTAAGATGCGGCGAGGTACGCTGACGGCAGCTTGGTCCAAATATATTCATATAGCCGTTTTACTACATATGATTGCCATTGTAGTTTTGGCTAAAACTATGTTTTATTTGGGCGGATAACAATATTTCTCGAATAGTTCCACTTTACCCTGTGATGAATGGGGTGCTTTAAATATAAAGATAAAATATTAATAAAGTAAAGTCGCGCTTAATCCGTATTTTGTATTGATGGCGGGCGTAAAATCAGTGTTCGAGGGCTGCGTCATAGCTCTAGGTTAAAGCTGATTATATTGATACGGATGAAGGTGGCTTTTAGAGATCTGCACATACATACAAGAAGGAAAATAGATGTCGGATTTATTAAAGCAACTTGGAGAAACCTTAAAGCAAAAGAGGTTGGTATTACAACCGGGTGATGTTGGCCTACCCCAGGTAGGAGGGCGTAGGAAAGGTTTGAGCCAACAGGAGGTAGCCGTATTGAGCGGCGTAACAACCCGTTGGCTGTCGCGTTTGGAGCAAGGCACCTTCAAGGCAACCGATACGGCTGCTTTGCGGCGGGTATTGCAAACGTTGTGTTTTGAAAAACAAGAGCAGGAAGTTTTGTTACGGCAAGCCGGTTGGCAACCTGAAAGTTGGCAAGACGTGCCAGAGCGACAGTTGGTGCCGTATTTGCAAAAAATGCTCGATGGTTTGGAACATCCGGCGTATGTAGTCAATTCTTTGTGGGAGCGGGTGTGTTGGAATAAAAGTGCCGCCCGTTTGTTTACCCATTGGTTGGGGAAACAGGTGCAATACACTAATTTTATTGACTATCTGCTGCTTGATCCGCACAGCCGCCTGTTTATCCAAAATTGGGAAAAATGTACTTCGCTGTGGGTAGGGCATTTTTTAGGTACTACGGAACAGTTTCAAAATGATGAACAGGTCGCCGCTTTTGTAGCTGAACGCCGCGCTCAAAGCCCGATGTTTGAAAAAATCTACCGACATTTTGTTGCCAAACGCCGGTACAAACCGAGTTTGGAGTATGTATTTCATACACCAAAAGGCAGCAAGCGTTTCAGCCGTTTGGCTTTTCCCGTAGTCGATGCAGGGGGCTGGCAGATGATTGTGTGGTTACCGGTGGATAGTGATAACAGGTTAAACCCATTAAATCGGTAGAGAGTATCGGAATCAGCTTATTATCAGTAGAGTGGTAAATAACCAGTTCTGTTTGCGAATAGGCTGGAACAAGATATTTCAGCCTTCCCGTACGGTTTTGACGGATATTTTGAAGCAGTCAGTTGTATATTCTTAAGGCATCAGTATTGTTAAATAATCAGGCCGTCTGAAAATTCAGACGGCCTGATTATTTAATACATCACTTGGAAAATGATTTATACACCCATTAACGGAATTAAAATCGGTACTAGAGCTGCCGTCAGTACGCCGTTAAAAATTAATCCCAAACTGGCATAGGCTGCAAATTTCCGGCTGCGCTCAAGAGAGGCGGCGATGCCCATAGCATGTGAGGCAGCGCCGATAGACATGCCCTGCGATGTCGGTGTGCGGATGGTACTGGCACGCAATAGGCGGTAACCGATCATTTGCCCCATCATACCCGCTAAAATCACCGTGGCGGCAGTAATGGCGGGAATACCGCCTATGGTTCGGGTGATCTCGATGGCGATCGGGTTGGTTACGGATTTGGCAGCCAAAGAGAGTACGACTTCCCGTTCGGCGCCCATCCATTTGGCAATATAAACCCCGGTTACGATACCGGTTACACTACCGGCCGCTTGGGAAATGATAATCGGCAACCATTGGCTGCGGATTTTTTTCCAGTTGATATAGAGCGGCACCGCTAAAGAAACTACGGCCGGTTTTAGCCAAAAATCGATCATCTGTGCGGCTTCGTGATAAGTGGCATAGTCGATTTTGAAGGCTAGCAGATACAAAATCATCACGGTTGAGCTCAGCACCACCGGATTAAACAGAAAACTGCCGGTGCGGGCGCGGACGATATTGGTAATCCAGTAAACGGTTACGGTTACAAAAAGCAGAGTGGCAGGATGGGCGAGCATTTCCATTACCAGTACCTCCGTACCAATTCATGCACTTTCCCCGTTACAAACAATACCAAAAAAGTGCTGATGATCGTAGCGGTTACAATAGATACGACATCTCTTCCAACCACATCCAGATAACTCATCACCGCAACACAGGGCGGAACCAGAAACAGCGCCAAATTGCCCATCAGTACATCGACGATCTGTTGCAGCCAACAAGCCTTAACCCATCCGGCCTGCAAGGCAGCAAATAAAAGCCCCATACCGATGATGCTGCCGGGCAAGGGAAGGCCGCTAAAGTGAATGAAGGCTTCTCCGAGTGCCAGAAACCCGAAAATAATACTGAGAGCCCGAATCATGTTTTTATCCTTGTTTGATGTGCTGGGAGCCTGTGGCTGTGTGTCGGCATACCGCAATGATCCTTACCGAAATGGTAAAAAATACTGTATCGTGCCGTAAGGTTAAACTATGTAAATGATAACGGCTAAGAGGCCGTCTGAAAAGACGTTTTATATTCAGACGGCCATAAAAAACGGAACACTGTCAAAAGGTTCCGTTATTATTAAAAGATACTGGGGTTCTAAATAATTTATTTGTAAGGGTTTTCGAGATTTTCAATCAGCCGGCTGAGGTAATCGCGCAATTGGGATTCATTACAGCCCATTAGGAGCGCATCTTCAAACGCATCTTGTGCGGTTTGGTAGAGTTCACTCATGTTTTCCTGCATGACTTTGATTTTTTCGGTGCATGAAACGATTTGGCCGTTATCGTCATACCATTTCGGCATTTCGGGCATATTCATATTCACTCCTTATTGCAAAAAACGGGAAGGGTCGTTTTTCTTCACGCGTCGGGCCGTCACATAGCGGGCATTCCAGTATTTGTTGCTCATGCTGGTGATTTCGATACTTTTTCCCGTTCGCGGGGCGTGGATAAAGCGGTTGTTGCCGATATAAAGTCCTACATGTGAGATACGCCCGCCTACCGTGCTGAAAAAAACCATATCGCCCGGCTGTAAATCGCTACGGCTTACGGCTACGCCCATGCGTGCCTGTTCGGCGGAGGTGCGGGGCAGGTTGATTTGCATACTGCGGCGGAAAATATGCTGCATAAAACCGCTACAGTCAAAACCCGTACTGGCCGAGGTGCCGCCGTAACGGTAGGCTACGCCTAATAACCCCATGGCGCTGCTGATCAGCTGGTCGGCATCGCTGCGGTTGCTACTTTGGGTATCGGTGGCGGCGACCATTTGGCGGTTAATCAGATTTTCCAATTCATCGGCATGGGCAGACGGTATGCCCGATATCTGCAGACAAACCACGGTTGAGAGGGCGGCCAAAAAATATTTCCAAAAATTCATGCATCAGTATTCCGTAATTTTCCGGCTGGCAGGAGCCGGCATCTGAAAATTCAGACGGCAGGTTTCGGGTATTTTGAAATATACGGTATTGTAGGCTAAGGTTTTGATATGAAAGCCATACCGATATTGTATATTTCAATAGACGGCAGATTTTCCCGTTGCGCCGTTTGGCGGTCTGCTTTGTGTTATGCTTAGGTTTTTATATTGTTAGGCGCAACAATACAGCAAAAACCATGATGATTCCAACATTACTTGCCATGCGAGATTTTGCGCGTATGCGTGAAATTATCACCATACTCTCCAAACACGGCTTAGGCGAGTTTGTGCAGCGCATCAAACTTTCCCATAAAGCCTTGGATGGAGAAGGGGAGGCTGCGCTTGAAAGCCGTTATATGAGCACGCCGCGCCGTTTCCGTTTGGCTTTTGAAGAGCTGGGGCCGACATTCGTCAAACTCGGTCAGGTGCTCTCTACCCGCGTCGACATTTTTGATGCCGAGTGGATAGAGGAATTTGAACAGTTGCAAAGTAATGTCGCCCCCATCAATAGCGATGATATCTGCGTATTGGTGGAAAGTTATTTGGAACGACCGACCGGCGAAGTATTTCGGCATATTGATGCCCGCCCGATAGGAAGTGCTTCAATCGCTCAAGTACACCGTGCCGAATTGTTAAATGGTGAAACGGTAGCCGTAAAGCTGAAACGCCCCGATATCGAGCGCACTATTCAGGCCGACTTGCGTATTTTAACTCATTTGGCCGGCCTTATCGAATCGGAAATACCGGAAACGCGCCGCTACCAACCTGTACAGATGGTTCAGTATTTTGCCCGTAGTTTGGCCAAAGAGACTGATTTGTCGGTAGAGCTGCGCTATATGCAGCGGTTTGAAACCACTTTTACAGGGCATCCCTTTATTCATATTCCCAAGGTTTATCAGGAGTATTCCAACCGACATATTTTGGTTCAAGAGTATATCGGCGATACCTTGCTCAAAAGCATGCCGTCTGAAAGTCTATCAGATGGTATGCGCCGCAAACTCGCCAACGGCATTACCGATACGCTGTTTACCATGATTTTGAAACAGGGCTTTTTCCATGCCGATCCGCATCCGGGTAATATTTTTGTCAGCCCGCAAGGGCGCATTACCCTGATTGATTTCGGTTTGGTCGGCCATTTGAGCAGTACACGCCGGCGCGAGATTATCGACTTGATTACCGCGTTGGCCCGCCGCGACCAATTCACCATGCAGTATGTGCTGAGTAATTGGGCTGAAGGTGAGCTGCCCGATGAGAACCTGTTGGGGGCGGATGTTCTGGAAATGCTGTTAAACTACGAGCATACCCCGATGCGCGATTTGCGTATCAGCCAAGTGATTAACGACATTACCCAAATTATGCGCCAACACGGGCTGACTCTGCCCGGAGATTTGGTAATGCTGTTTAAAACGCTGATTACCCTTGAGGGCGTAGTGAAGCGTTTGGACGGCAGTGCAGAGCTGCTTGAACAGGCCAAACCGATTGTAGCTGAAGTGTTTAAAGAGCGTGTTTCGCCTGAACACATGGCGCGTAAAAGCAAAATGCACCTGCAAACTTTATGGCAGGCGGCAGACGAATTGCCGCAAAACCTATTGCGCTTGAGCCGTCGCATACAAAAAGGACAGTTGGGCGTGAGCATCGAGTTGAAACGCTCCGAGCAAATAATGCATCAAATTGATAAGGCCACCAACCGCCTGACTATGGGTATAGTGACGGCGGCATTGATTATCGGCTCTTCTATTGTGATGAGTATCGATACCGGTTCGAAATTTATCGGTTTTGTAGGTTATTTGCTGGCATTTACCAACAGTCTTTGGATTATTTGGTCGATTTGGCGTTCGGGCAAGCATTAGAAAAATAATAATATTTTTCTTGTTTGCAGCGAAACTGATCAAGCCGACGGGATAAGGGAAGCAACCGCCTGCCGCTTTTATGAATCTTTAATCAAAACCAGTTATACTGGAAAGCTTAATCGAAAATCTTTAGGAGATGGATATGTCTGAAAACAGCCGTCTGTTGTGCCGCGAACTCAGTTTGTTGGCTTTTAACCGCCGCGTATTGGCACAAGCTCAAGATGCGCGGGTGCCCCTGCTCGAACGTTTGCGTTTTTTATGTATCGTATCCTCTAATTTGGACGAGTTTTTCGAAGTGCGGATGGCATGGCTCAAGCGGCAGCACAAGCTCAATCCCGCCATGCGTTTGGCCAACGGTAAAACGCCGTCTGAAACCATTGCTGCGGTATCGGCCGAAGCGCACGCTATCATCAGCGAGCAATACGCTTTATTTAACGAAGAATTACAGCCGGCATTAAGCCGCGAAGGCATTCACTTTTACCGCCGCCGCAATTGGACGCCAGAACAGCGCGCTTGGATCGAAGATTATTTCAACCGCGAACTGTTGCCGATTCTTACCCCTATCGGCTTGGATCCGTCACACCCTTTTCCCCGCCCGCTCAACAAATCGCTGAATTTTGCCGTTGAATTAGACGGTAAAGATGCTTTCGGGCGTGCTTCGGGCATGGCGATTGTGCAGGCACCGCGGATTCTTCCGCGCGTTTTGCAGCTGCCCGAGGAAATTTGTAATGGTGACAATGGTTTCGTATTTTTGTCTTCTATTCTTCATGAATATGTTTACCGCCTGTTCCCCGGCATGACGGTTAAGGGTTGCCACCAGTTCCGCCTGACACGCGACAGTGATTTGACGGTTGACGAAGAGGATTTGAAAAACCTCCGTACCGCCATCCAAAGCGAGTTGCACGACCGCCAATACGGCGATGGCGTGCGGCTTGAAGTCGCCGAAACCTGCCCGGCCCATATTTACGAATTCCTACTCAGTCATTTCAAACTTACTCAGGCCGAGCTTTATCAAGTGAAAGGCCCGGTCAACTTGGTAAGGTTGATGTCGGTTCCGGATATGGTGAACCGGCCGGATTTGAAATTCAGCCCCCGCCGCGGCAGTGTGCCGAAGCGTTTACGTAAAGGCGATTCGGTTATTGATGCCGCCGCCCGTGGCGATATTCTGTTTCATCATCCCTATCAGTCGTTTGAACCTGTGGTGCAGTTTATCCGAGATGCTGCCCGTGATCCCGACGTAGTCGCCTTGAAAATGACGATTTACCGCACAGGTACCAATTCCGAATTGGCGCAAGCTTTGATGACCGCCGCTTTGGCAGGCAAACAGGTTACCGTTGTGGTGGAATTGATGGCGCGTTTTGACGAAGCCAATAATGTGAATTGGGCGCAGCAGCTTGAAAATGCGGGTGCTCATGTGGTGTACGGCGTATTCGGTTATAAAGTCCATGCAAAAATGGCTTTGGTGGTGCGGCGGGAAGACGGTGTATTGAAACGTTACGCTCACCTCGGAACGGGTAATTACCATCAGGGTACATCGCGGATTTATACTGATTTCGGTTTGATTACCGCTGATGAAGATATTACTGCCGATGTGAATACGTTGTTTATGGAAATTACCGGACTCGGCCAGCCCAACCGTTTGCACAAACTGTATCAAAGCCCGTTTACTTTACATAAAATGCTGTTGGAGAGAATCGAACAGGAATCTGCAAATGCTAAAAACGGTTTGCCGGCGCGAGTTATTGCTAAGATGAACTCACTGATTGAACCGAATATTATCGAAGCACTGTATGCGGCCAGTGCGGCAGGGGTGCAAATTGATTTGATTGTACGCGGTATGTGCGCATTGCGTCCGGGCGTAGAAGGATTATCGGAAAATATCCGTGTACGCTCGATTATCGGCCGCCAGCTTGAGCATTCCCGCGTATTCTATTTTTATAACGGTGGGGCGGAAAACACTTATATCTCTAGTGCCGATTGGATGGGCCGCAATTTCTACCGCCGTATCGAAACCTGTACCCCCATAGAAGCTCCAGAGTTGAAAGCAAGGGTAATCCGTGAAGGTTTGACTTTGGCGTTGGAGGATAATCAGCAAGCATGGTTGATGCAGCCAGACGGCACATATATCCGTGCGCCTTTCGCTGAAGGGGATGTTGCGGTGAGCTTACAAAATGATTTGTGGGAGGAATACGGGCAGTAGCAGTTTGTAAAGCAATTGGTATTTTTACTTTCCAAACAAAAAAGGCCGTCTGAAAATTCAGACGGCCTTTTTTGTGATCTTGATTGGTTGTTGTGTCGTTTTATGCACGGCAGATAGGCTTTGGTTAATCGTACGAAACAGAATTTCAGCTGAAAGTTTTATATGCGCAGGCATTAGCCTTATTGGTGAAATACAGAATATTTCTGATAGGGTGGGGAATATTTTTAAAACTTGAATACGGTATGGGTATGTATCATCAGCAGATCAAGATATTTTGTCTGAAATTTAGTGTGAGTAAGAGCAGGCTGTCAGTAGTTTTCAGTTTTTTTATAAATTAATTGCAAATAGAAACAATTTGCATTAATATATTTTTATTATGAGAAATGAAGTTGTTTTTAATATTTATATTGTTGGGGCAGTTATGTTGATACATGCTGTTTTGGCAATGTTGCTATGGCGTCAGCACAGCCCTGTCCGTATAGCTACGGGGCACAGTATTCAGTTTGTCGATCTCGGCGGCTTTGGAGTACCTGTGGGAGGAGGTGCGATACAAAAAGATAAAGGGTCGAGTATTCAAACAAACAAGCCGGTTGAAAAAAACATAGTGAAGAAAAGTAAGGCTGCCGCCGTACATTCCCCGCAGCCTAGACCGCAAGTGAAAGCTGTAATAACGGATAAACCGGCAACAGATATTTCTCCAACCAAGCAGCCGAAGGCAGTTGAAAAAATAACGGCAAAGCAGACGCATCGGCAGGTTGCCAAAGAAACTTCGGCTGAGTCCGTAGTAACGGCGCGGCAAGAAGCAAATACTGTTTCTTCCGCAATAGTCGAAGGTTCTGCTGTTGTTGGTAATAAAAGCGGTAGTGGAAAGAGTACCGATGGCGAAGGGCATGGTATGGGAAATGGTAGTAAAGCGGGAAGCGGTGAAGGTATGGGAGCAGGATCGAGTGCTGCCAATCCATTAAAGGCAAAAGGTTCGATTCCGACTCCGCCTTATCCTGATCTGGCAAGGGAAAACGGTGAATACGGTACGGTTGTTTTGTCTGTTTTGGTTGCACCCGATGGTAAAGTATCTGATGTGAAGGTTGTGAAAAGCAGTAGATCTAGAATATTGGATAATGCCGCCCGCCGTGCAGCGCAAAAAGGTAGTTTTCAGCCTCGCGGATGGACGCTTTATACGATACCCATATCTTTTAAGTTGGATTAAGGCTTGGCCGTACTATTGTCTATGTTTGGTGTTCTACTGCTGTTGATTTACTAGTAGGTAAAACGGATCGGTTCAAGTTAAGTGTGAAGGCCGTCTGAAAATGACTGGCGGTCTGCAAAAAAAATTAACATGGTAACGGAAGTAAACAATGAATTTAGGATTGGTATTTGCATCAGGTGATTTTGTTTTAATCGGTACGTTTTTGATTTTGGTGCTGATGAGTATAGTCAGCTGGTGTGTTTTGATTATTCGTGCAGTTAAGCTTTACCGTGCTAAAAAGGAAAATGCGGCTGTGCGGCAGTTGATTTGGGAAGCAGGTAGTTTGGATGAGGCATTGGCACGCGCGCGTGATCATGCCGGTGCGCCCATCAGCGAGCTGACAGCGGATTCCGTAGAGGCATATCGGAATTACAATCGTTGGCAACTTGCAAATATGGCAGCCGCACTTCCTTTAAATGAATATCTTGTACGCCATATCCGTAACTGTATGAGCCGGATTTTGCGCCGTTTCGACGGCGGGCTGACCGCATTGGCTTCGATTGGCGCCACCGCGCCGTTTGTCGGACTATTTGGAACGGTATGGGGTATTTACCATGCTTTGATTAATATCAGTGAGAGCGGGCAGATGAGTATTGCTGCGGTAGCCGGGCCGATCGGTGAGGCTTTGGTGGCAACTGCGGCAGGGTTGTTTGTAGCTATTCCGGCTGTATTGGGATACAACTTCCTTAACCGAGGTAATAAAACCTTGTGGCAGGATATGGATGTATTTGCCCATGATTTACATGTGCAATTGTTAAATGATAAGGATTAAATCATGGCATTCGGTTCGATGAATTCCGGTGATGATTCGCCAATGGCCGATATCAATATGACACCGCTGGTTGATGTGATGTTGGTACTGTTGATTGTGTTTATGGTAACTATGCCGGTGCTGACGCATTCTATTCCTTTGCAACTGCCGGAAATATCAAAAAATACAGAGCAGGAGAGTCCGCCTAAGGAGCCGCTGCGTTTAACGATTGATGAAAACGGTGCTTATTATTTGGGGGCAGAATCGGATAAAAAGCAGGATTTACAGGCATTGGAAGCCGAATTGAAAAAAGCGCATGCGGTTGATAAAGATACAGTATTGGCTATTGCCGCCGATAAAAAAGTACCGTATGACTTTGTCGCCAAGGCTTTGAATGCTGCGCGAGAGGCTGGTGTCGGTAAAATCGGTTTTATTGCGGAGCAGGCCACAGAATAAAGAATTGTGATTAATACCGGTCGTTTACTTTATGGTTATCGCCTGATGTATTTGAAAAGGCCGTCTGAAGTTTTTCAGACGGCCTTTTATCATTTGAAACGGTAAATGGGTTGGCGCATAGGACTATTGTTTTGTAAGTAGGGAAAAGCCGTCTGAAAAAGGTTTAACGCTGTTTACGGCTTAAATAACGGCAAAGTTAGAACAGTTTTTTGGAATCAAGCAGCAGTGTAACCGGGCCATCGTTACACAGTTCTACCTGCATATGAGTTTGAAATTTTCCAGTTTCTACTGTTAGCCCGTGTCCGCGTAACATACTGGCAACCGTCTCGTATAAATGGAGGGCGGTTTCAGGACGGGCTGCTGCTGAAAAAGAAGGGCGGCGTCCGTTGCGCGCATCGGCATAAAGTGTAAATTGAGATACCAGCAATACTGAACCGCCGGTTTCTTTAAGCGATAAATTCAGTTTGCCGTTTTCATCTTCAAAAATCCGCAAACCGGCGATTTTATCGGCAATATAGCGGGCATCGGTTTCATTGTCATCGTGGGCGACGCCAAGAAGTACCATAAAGCCGTTTGAGATTTTACCCTTGCTTTGGCGGGCATCGGATTCGATAACATGGACTTCGGCTTGGGTAACTTTTTGGATAACGGCACGCATAATCAATAACCTTCAGAGTAACTGCCAGAGTGGAACAGGCCGTCTGAAATATAGTTTATAGGTTTGGAAACAGATGGCTAGGTATGGCCGCACACACGGCAGGCAGGATTTTTCTGGAAAGAGAAACGTTGCCATTCGTTGGCAAGCGCATCATAAGTAAGCAGCTCACTATGACTGTCGTGACCTATGCCCATTAGCAGTTTTAGGGCTTCGGCGGCCTGGGTCGTGCCGATAATGCCGACCAAGGGCGAGAAAACGCCGAAAAGCGCGCAAGCGCCGTCATTGGTGTGCTCTCCGTCGAACAGGCAGGCATAACAGGGTGTATCGGGTAAATCGGGGCGGTAAACCGCGATTTGCCCTTCGAAGCGTACGGCAGCTCCCGACACCAGCGGTGTCCGGGTAAGGATACATGCGTGGTTAACGGCTTGGCGGGTGGCAAAGTTGTCGCAGCAGTCGAGTACGAGATCCGCTTCTGCAGCCAGTGTGACGAGAAGGGATTCATCTAAGCGCTCATGGAGCGCAGTAATAAGGGTACGGCTATTAAGAGCGTTTAGGCGGTTTTTTAAAGCCAGTGCTTTATTTCTGCCGATGTCAGATTCGCTAAAAGCAGTTTGGCGTTGCAGATTGGTATCGTCTACGTTGTCGTGATCGGCAATGATAAGACGGCCGACACCGGCTGCAGCCAAATAAGGCAGGGCGGCTGTTCCCAAGCCGCCGCAGCCTACCACTAAAACAGTGGCATCCAGCAGTTTTTGCTGGCCTTCAATGCCGATTTCATCTAATAGTAGGTGGCGGCTGTAGCGCAGTAAATCGCGGTCATCCATATCGGGGGCAATTTAGAAAGAAATATTCTCGTAGCGGTTGTCGAAAAGGAAATGCCCGCCCTTACCACCTGTTTTTTCTTCCAGGTGGATATTGGTAAAGCTCATGTTTTTATCTACGGCTTTGAGCATATCGTAGATAGTCAGTAAGGCGATGTTGACGCCGGTTAGCGCTTCCATTTCTACTCCTGTTTTGCCATCGGTTTTGGCGGTAACCGTTGCTTTCACCATGCACAGTTCCACATCCACGTTGAAATCCACGCGTACATGGGTGAGTGCAACGGGATGGCATAAGGGAATCAGAAAGCCTGTTTGTTTGCAGCCTTGAATGGCGGCGACACGGGCAATACCCAATACATCGCCTTTTTTTGCACTTCCTTGGGTCAGGTGGGTAATTGCTTCATGGCTCATATGGATACGGCCGCTGGCGCGTGCAGTACGGGTAGTAATATTTTTTTCGCCCACATCAACCATGTGGGCTTCGCTGTTTTCATTAAAGTGAGTTAGTTCCATTTTGGTGTTTTCCTGTAATGCGGAAGTTGTGGCGGCCGGCCAAATTTCTTCCGACCGTTGCTGATTATCGGGTATCAGGCTGTAATTCGCCATTTCGGTATTTTAAAAGATTTTTTTCCGGTAGGCCATTAATCGAATGGTGTAGCGGATGAATTTTGCAAATAGTTAAATTATTTCTAAATTAATTATTTTATTAATTTTTGTTTTTAAATAAATTAATGCTATCCGCTTATCGTTTTGTTCTGCCGTTTGGTTATCTGTCACATAAGCGTGTTAAGGAAATTATTAGTATGGGGCCCACTTGGAATCAGGTGGATTGATTTGCCCGGTTTTATGCACCGAATATTCTAAAAAAATATTGCAGTTACACACATCTGACGCTTCCCAACGGCGCTACGGTAGTCATACCCGGGCCGGTTTTACGACTCACTCTACCTTTACAAAGATGGGTTGGAAACGAACTTTACAGTTCGAATAAGTTTGCATCCCGTATTTTTAGGTACAGATGCCCTTTATCGGGCCGTCTGAAAATATTTCTTACAAAACAATTTGGTTAGATAAACATGGGTACATTTTTGTATCGTTTGAAAACGGTACTCGCTTTGGCCGGGTTTGGTATGCCTGTTGTTGCCATCGCGGCCGACATACAAAGTGAACGCGAGCATTGGGCAGCCTATGCGCGTACGGGCGAAGCCCAATTGGCGGAAGCCGTTTCTGCTTTGCAGCGCCTTTATGAGCAGAGCAGTGATGCGCGCGTGCGTGCCGATTTGACAGCACTTTTACTGCGTCAAGGACGCCAGGGGGATGCTTTGGCGGTTTGTCCTTCGTGTACGCCTGCCGATTACCGTACGGACGAGTTGGAAAACTTGGCTAAGGCCGCACGCGACAGCCGTCAGTTTGAAAAGGCTTTGTCGTTATATCAAATACTCCAGCAGCGTGATCCGAAACAGAAAATCGGCTGGTTGGGTGGAGCCCTGACTTCTGTCGAGCTAGGTGATTATACCGCCGCCCAAAATCATATCGCCGCTTACCGCAAACGCTTTGGTAACGATCGCGATATCAGCGCGGCTGAAGATTATTTGAAGTTAGAAACACAATCATTGGCAGAACGTCTGGGCGTTTTGCAAAGCCGGCTGAAGCAGTCTCCCGGTGATAAAAACACTGTGGTGGAGCTTTATCGCACTGCGACAGGTTTGCATGCTTATCCAATGTTGGAGCAGTTGCTGACAGATTATCCGCAATTTTTTAATCAAAAAGACCGTATGTGGCTGACTTACACCGAGTCGGTCAGTCATTTGCGTGCATCTAGAGAAGCAATGTCGCATCAAAACTCGTTGCATGCTTTTCAGGCTTTGGGAGAGGTGGTTGAGCAAAGCGAGCCGGGTAGCGAGCTTTATTTGCGTGCCTTGCGGGATCGTGTAGTAGCGGGTGTGATGATCGGACGTTACCGTCAGGCACAAAAAGATTATCAGAAGCTGGAACGTTGGGGAGAGCAGCCCGATTTCGTACGCGATGCTTATGCCCAAGCATTGTCTGCCGAGGGCAGCCCTCACCGTGCCGCACGGATTTATCAGGAAATAGCAGCGCGGCAAGATGCAGCCGAAGGGCAAGTTACAACTGAAATAGTTGAAAAACAAGTACAAACTTCTGCTGATTTGGGGTTGTACAGCCGGGCGCACGAAGAGCTGACACGTTTAAACCCCTCCGGCAAAAAGATGGTGCCCGACTTTACTCATACTTCAGAGGTAAAAAATCCTTATTTCGACAAGCAATATTTCTGGCAGGTGCGTTTGGAAGCTTGGAACGGCAATATGAAAGCTGCTATCCGCATGATGGATAGATGGCTTGCCGAGCATCCGGCGGATCCGTGGGCCATGATATTGCGCGGTGAATTGGCGCAATGGAACGGCCGTAACGATGAGGCGGAGAAATGGTTCGCTGAAGCTATGCCTTGGATACCCCCGGATAGCCGGGTGTGGGTGCAAACCAACCGCGGCTCGATCCTTATGAATAACGGCAACTGGGCCGGCGTGAAAGAAATGGCTGCCAGTATTGACCGAAACGATCCCGACTATAAAGGTTTTTGGCAGCGTTACGATGAGGCGCGTGCCGCACGTTTGAGTATTTCAGGCGGCGTTAACAAAACGACTTCGCCAAGTGACAGTGGTAATGAGTGGTCGCAAAACGCAACTTTATACTCACCTCGTAGCGAAGGCGGGCATCGCGCATACATTACCCAACAAAGCGGTTTTGTTCCCAATCACGGTAATGAATTGCGTTACGGCAGAATAGGAGCGGGAGGAGAATTCAGCCTTTATCCGTTTACCGTGAATATAGAAAGCGGGCGCGGCACCCAATTGAACGATAAAGCCTATGTTTCGGCCGGAGTGGGTTACCGTCATAACCAGAATTGGTCATTTCATGCCCGTGCGGCTACCAATAGTGCCAATACGCCCACTAAAGCCTGGGAGCAAGGCGTTTATGCCAACGAATACGGCATATCGGCCAACTATACCCATTCCGGCGCAACCCGGGCAGGTTTTGGATTAGGGGTTTTGGCTTTTGACGATGGCAACCGCCGCCGTAGCGGCTATGTATGGTTATCGCAAGATATATGGCAACACAACCGTTGGCGCATAGGCGGTTCTTTATGGGCGGACTTCAGTCGTAATGATGAAATTGCCGGCACTTACTACTACAACCCGAAAAGCAGTAAAACGCTCAGCGGTGATTTGGGCCTGACTTATTCCTTGCCGCTGGACAACAACATCCGCTTTAGCCAAACCCTGGGCGTAGGTGCGGGCCGTTACTGGCAGGCGGGAGAGCTGGCTGAGAATACCTGGATGGTGAAACTCGGCCACGATTGGAGTTTGGGCAAACGCTTAGGGGTGTCTTACGAAGCAGGCCGTAAAAAAACCGTTTATGACGGTGAAGCCGAATATCAGAACTTCGGCAATATCGGCGTTAACTTCCGTTTCGAATAGATTGAAAAGGCCGTCTGAAAAATGAAATTCCGATCTCTTATAGTTGCCGCTGTTTTCGGCTTACTCAATATCTCTGCGCAAGCTTCCGGTCAAATTGCCAAGCAAGCGGGAGAGGTGCGTTACGGGGCATTGTGTTATCACGATATTGTGGATGAAACCCGCCCGGGTATCGAATATATAGGTGAGCAGCGCGAAGGTGATTTGCAGCGTAAATACTACCCGCAAACCATTACCGTACAAAAGCTGGTGGCGCACTTTAACTGGTTGAAAGCCAACGGTTATACACCGGTGAGCTGGCAGCAGGTTATCGATGCGCGCGAAGGCCGCGGCAGTCTCCCGGAAAAACCCGTATTGCTTACTTTTGATGATGGATACGAAAGCTTTTACAGGCTGGTCTACCCATTATTAAAAGCTTATCAATATCCTGCCGTGTTTGCCGTTGTAACCAGTTGGTTGAATAGCCCGGAAGGTAGTCTGATTACTTACGGTAGGCAAAAACTACCGCGCAGCGCATTTGTGAGCTGGCAGCAGATTAAGGAAATGCATGACAGCGGTTTGGTCGAAATTGCTTCGCATACCGACAATATGCATTACAGCTTGACAGGTAACCCGTTCGGATCGCAGTTTGCAGCTATCCAACCGGGCAATTACCGTAACGGCCGCTATGAAACCGAACAGGAATATGCCGATCGCCTGCGTCGCGATTTCCGCCGTTCGGTAGAGTCTATCGCCCGCCATACGGGGGTTAAGCCGCGTGTATTGGTTTGGCCATACGGGCAGTTTAACGAAACAGCTGAGCGGATTGCCCGTGAAGAAGGTTTGGACAGCAACTTCACGTTGATAGACAAAAATCTGAACACCGCCGACCAACGCCGTCAGGGGCGGGAGCTTATTGATCAGGAAAGCCGTTTGGACTTTATCCAAGCATATCTCGAAGGCAAAGTTTTCAAGCCCTCAATACAGCGGGTAGTGCATGTGGATTTAGACTATGTATACGATCCGGACCCCAAGCAGGTTGAACGTAATTTCGATAAGTTGGTACAGCGTATAGCCGATTACGGCATCAGTACCGTTTACCTACAGGCTTATGCAGATGAAGACGGTAACGGTGTAGCCGAATCCGTGTACTTTCCTAACCGCCATATCAAAATGAAGGCTGATTTGTTCAGCCGCGCAGCTTGGCAGCTGATGACCCGGGCTAATGTGGAGGTTTATGCGTGGATGCCGATGATGGCATTTGATTTGGGTAAAGGCTACGACTATGTATCCAATTACCGTACCGGCCGGCCGGATACCGAACACTATTTGCGCTTGTCACCCTATAGCGAAATAAACCGTAAAAAAGTCGCTGAAATTTATCAGGATTTGGCATTCCATAGCCGTTTTAACGGAATTCTCTTTCATGACGACGGCTTCCTGACAGATTTTGAAAACAGGAAAGGCCGCCAAACGAAAACGTTAAAAGAAGCTTCTCAGAAAACCGACGACCTTATCGAATATTCGAAAGCACTTAAACAATCGGTATTGAAATATACCTTCAACGGTAGCGATATGCTCAAAACCGCCCGCAACATTTACGCCGGCGTGGTAATGAATCCCGAAGCCGAAAAATGGTTTGCGCAAAGCCTGCCGAAGTTTGTGGCCGCTTACGACTATACGCCCATTATGGCTATGCCTTATATGGAAAACGAGCAACATATCAACCAGAAAGAAGCGAAGCATTGGCTAGGCAAACTGGTGAAAAAAGTGCGTGAGGCTGGCGTATCCGAAGATAAAACCATTTTCGAATTGCAAACGGTTAATTGGCGTACCGGACAGCTTGTCTCCGATGAAGAGTTTGTCGGCTGGATCAAAATGCTGCGCCAAGAAGGCATACGCAATATCGGCTATTACCCGGATGATTTTATTAATAATCAACCAAACCGGCAGGCATTACACCCTTACTTTTCTATAAAACGATAAAACTTTTCTTTCAGACGGCCTCCGGCATATAGGCGGGGCCTGAATATGCGGCGAAATGAATTATGACTTTGCAATGGTATGAATGGTTGGGCATTTTCGTCATGCTCTACCCGGGCGTAATGGCGGTTTATTGGACTCTTTCAGGGATCTTGTATTTCATTTTTTTCGAAAACCAAGCTTCGGAGCCGGCTTTCGAATACGGGCAAGAAGAAATGCCCATGGTGAGTGTGTTGATACCGTGTTTTAACGAGGCCGACAATTTGGATCATTCGATTCCCCATTTGCTCAAGCTGAACTATCCGAATTACGAGCTGATTTTTATCAACGACGGCAGCAAAGACGAAACGCTATCGATTATCCGTCGATGGGCCGAAATTAATCCAAAGGTAGTTGCGCTCACCCAGGAAAATTCCGGTAAGGCGGCAGCCATGAATCACGGTTTAATGAAGGCTCGCGGCGAATACATAGTGGGTATAGATGGTGATGCGGTACTCGATTACTACGCACTCGATTATATCGTGCAAACCTTGGAGGAAAACCCCATGCTGGGTGCGGTTACCGGTAATCCGCGCGTACGTAACCGCAGTACGGTATTAGGCAAGCTTCAAGTGGCCGAGTTCAGCTCGATTATCGGCCTGATTAAACGCTCTCAAAGCATCATGGGTACGTTATTCACCGTTTCAGGAGTCATCGTCGGATTGCGCCGCGATGTGGTGGCACAAGTGGGCGGATGGAGTACCAATATGGTAACCGACGATATTGATGTCAGTTGGAAAATCCAAACCGCTGGCTACAACATTGCCTACGAGCCCAGAGCCTTGTGCTGGGTATTGATGCCAGAAACATTACGTGGCCTTTACAAACAGCGGTTGCGCTGGGCGCAAGGCGGCGCCGAAGTGATTTTGAAATATTTCAGCTGGGTATGGAGGTTACGCAATTTCCGGTTGTGGCCGCTTTATGTGGAATATTTCGTGACCCTGATTTGGGCCTATTCCTTGTTTGCCCTGATGGCGGTAGGTATTTATCAGAGCCTGTACAGCGGTAATTTCAACCTACATCTGCTGGAGGTAAGCAGCCTGATTACTTTGATGCTGTTTGTCATTCAGTTTTCCGTGTCGATGGCGATCGACAACAGATACGAGCGCGGATTAGGCCGTTATTTCCTCAGTTGCATTTGGTATCCGTATGCATTTTGGCTGATTAACAGTATCACATTGGTACACGGCTTTCCGAAAGCGGTGTTCCGCAATAAAAACACATTAGCGGTTTGGGTTAGCCCTGATAGGGGCATACAGTAAGCAGGTAAAAGGGGATATCTGCTTTAATAATAGGAGAGAAACATGGCGGATCAAATCTTATGCAAACAAATGGTGATTAATAAAGCGCGTAAACCCTGTATGAAGATTACCCTGAAAAGCTGGCTTCTGATGATGCTGACTTGGGCTTTATGGTTATATGGAATTTACTACTTGGTGGATAAATACCATATTTTGCTTTCTCGACCATTGGTAGGCAGTTGGACACTGCAAGAGGTACTTGAGGTAGTGGGTATCGTATTGCTTGTACAGTTGAACTTTTTATTTGTGTGGTCGATTATCGTGCAGAAACGGATTCAAAATGTGCATGGCAGGCAGAAAGCGTGATGACCAGACCGAACTAAGCCACAACTGTCTTATGCCCCTATACCGTTGGGAAAGCGGTAGCAGCCGGCCCACGGTTGAAAAAGGAGCTTAAATAGAAAGTTAGGGTGTAAAAAAGCCCGAAGCGTTTGCTTCGGGCTTTTTATTAATTTTTCGAGTCTCTTACGGGAATTTCTTTTTGCTTTTGCAGCATATAGAAAATCCGGACTCTGCGCTGGGCAGCACTCATTATGCGGCCTTTACGTTCAAGGCTTGGGGGCCTTTGGCGCCTGTACCGGCAGTATAGCTTACGCGTTGGTTTTCCTGGAGGGTACGGAAGCCGTCGGATTCAATGGCTGAAAAATGTACGAACAGGTCTGCACCGCCTGCATCAGGGGTAATGAAGCCGAAGCCTTTGCTCTCGTTGAACCATTTTACTGCGCCGAATTGTTGGGTATTCATAAGAATTTCCTTAGTCAAAATATTAAAAACTGCCGAACTGCAAAATTAAGGGTACTGAAGACTAAGGAATGCTTGGGGAAACTGAAACAGAATGCCAAAAGAAACACAAAGAAAAACAAGAACCAGAAACTTCGTACATCGAACAAGTACGCAGTATGGGTGTTATGGCGGAGATAAGCAAGCTTTATTTTTTTTATTACACAAACCGACGTTATGTTAATTTTTGTATGTTTGAGGGGTGTGTACGCGTAGGTTATTTAATGCCGTCTGAAACCATAGTGCGGGGTGCGGATTCCCAGTTTTTCAATTTATAAAAATTTAAAAGCCGCCTATCTTAAGATCAGGCGGCTTGTTTGTGCGTAGGGGCTTTATATCACATCAGCCCTCATCGGCATCGTAATCATTATTTTGTATGGTTTCGCTTTCACCGCCCATAATGATTTTTAATTCTTGGAAGAGTGCGCGGAAATTTTTCGGCGGTTTGTTTTGTTCCTGCTCTTTGCGCGTATTGCGTATTAGCGTACGTAATTTGCCAACGTCGGCATTCGGGTAGTCGGCAATGAATGCCGTAATGGCATTATCATCGGCAATCAGGCGCACGCGTGCTTGTTCGATGCGCTGCATCAGTGCGTTGTGTGCGGCATTATCTCCTCTGAGGCGGGCGAGATAAGCTTCGATCGGGGCGGGATCGATGTCACGCATCAATCGGCCTATATATTGTGTTTGGCGTTTGAGCGCGCCGTTCGAAGTAATTTTTTTATGTGCTAATACCGCTTCGAGCAGTTCCTCGGGAAGATTGATTTTTTTGAGTGTTTCGGCTGATAACTTGGTGAGCTGTACGCCTAAGTCCTGCAGATCGTTCATCTGCTTTTTCATGCGGGTTTTACTGATCCACTCTTGTTCGTTTTGATTGTTCATATTTTGTGCCGGATGCAATAGCCAATAAAGCAGGATTGTATCACAGCCGTGTAAAGCACAATCCGGATGATAGGCACATTTTTGGCAGAGGCCGTCTGAAAACGGTTAAAATACAAGCAAACTATTACTTCGGAAAATCCATGTTTAATCATCAGAAAAGCGAATTGGCTGTATTGTGTACACAAGCTCTCGACTTGGCACGCAGCGGCGGGGCAACGGCGGCCGAAGCCGATTTGAGCGAGTCTTTGGGCCAAAGTGTAAACGTGCGTTTGGGGGAAATCGAACAGATTGAGTTTCAACAGGATAAATCTCTCGATATCACCGTTTACGTAGGGCAGCGGAAAGGCCGCGCCAGTACGGCCGATTTCTCGGATAATGCTTTGCGTGATACCGTGCAGGCCGCTTTGGCCATTGCCCGATATACGGCTGAAGACGATTGTGCAGGTTTGGCCGATGCCGGGTTGATGGCTACGGAATTCGGGGAACCTGATGCGTATCATGAATGGGATTTGCCGGCAGATGAGGCGGCGGCTTTGGCTAGGGACTGCGAAGCGGCGGCTTTGGGCTTTGATCCGCGTATTGAAAATTCGGAAGGTGCAGAGATCCATACGGGGCATTACCAGTATGTATACGGCAATAGCCACGGCTTTCTGCATCATGCAAAGGGTACGCGCCACAGTATCTCGTGTAGTGTCGTGGCTGCGGATAAAAGCGGTATGCAGCGGGATTATTGGTATGACCTTGCCCGCAGTCGGAATGATTTGGATACGCCGCATAATATAGGCCGGACGGCAGCGGCGCGCACGGTGGCCCGCTTGGGTGGCCGCAGCGTGCCTACTGGCAGCTATTCCGTGGTGTTCGATACTACGGTGGCAGGTAGTTTGTTCGGGCATTTGGTCGGTGGCTTGAGCGGTGGTGCGCTGTATCGTCAAAGCAGTTTTCTGGTTGACAGCTTAGGCCGGCAGATTTTGCCGCAATGGTTTGATTTGCGCGAAGAACCGCATATCCCGCGCGCACTCGGCAGCGCTTGGTACGATGCGGAGGGTGTGGCGACAAAACCCCGTTTTGTAATTGAAAAAGGTGTGGTGCAAGGCTATTTCCTCAGCAGTTACAGCGCCCGCAAGCTCGGAATGCAAACCACAGCCAATGCCGGTGGCGCACATAATCTTTATGCGTCTGCCAGCCATGCTTCCCAAAGCGATTTGTTGAGGGAAATGGGCAGCGGTCTGTTGATTACCGAATTGATGGGGCAGGGCGTGAATATGCTGACCGGTGATTACTCCCGTGGTGCAGCAGGCTACTGGGTAGAAAACGGTGTTATTGCCTATCCGGTACAGGAAATCACCATTGCCGGGCGTTTACAGGATATGTATCTGAATATCGCCGGCGTGGCCGACGATGCGTTGAAACGGTCGGCCAATAAAATCGGTTCGGTATGGGTAGAGGGGATGACGGTAGCAGGCTCATAAGCCAAACCGGCTGATTCTCAAGGTATTGCCGCGTGGGTGTAGGTGAAGAACGATAGAGTTCCACTTATTGTTATTGCTTGAAGTTTTAAGTTTGGTTTGATACGGAGATCTTTGTTTCTTGACAGGAAATCCTGCATCAATGAAAAGAGGGTTTTTCATGCCGTCTGAAAGGTTTATATTGCCGTATCTGTCAAATAGCATGGTGAAAAAGCATTATGAAACTTCCGGCAATTTTTTTCGGTCACGGCAGCCCGATGAACGCACTTCAAGAGAACGCTTATTCGGCTTCGTGGGTACGAGTCGGACAGGGCTTGCGTCGCCATTACGGCGGCGGTATTTGTGCTGTTTTGGCCGTATCGGCCCATTGGTGTACCGAAGGCTTGGCGGTTACCGCATCGGAGCGGCCGCATACGGTGCATGATTTCGGTGGTTTTCCCCGGGCTTTGTTTGATGTGCGTTATCCTGCTCCCGGTAGCCCGGAACTCGCTTCGGAGGTAGCGGTGCTATTGGGAACGGAGCGGGTTCGCGCCGATTTCGGGCAAGGTTTGGATCATGGAGTGTGGAGCGTGCTACGCCATGTTTTTCCTGAAGCCGATGTTCCGGTGGTGCAGTTGGGGTTGGATATGAATCTGGATGCTCGCGGCCATTTCGAACTGGGACAGCGTTTGGCGGTTTTGCGTCAGCGCGGCGTACTGATTATCGCCAGCGGCAATATCGTACATAATCTGCGTATGATGGATTGGCGGGAAAGCGAGACTGCTGATGAGCCATACCCATGGGCCGAATCTGTTCGGAAACAGGTGAACAGCTGGTTGGAAAACCACGATGTTGCCGCGTTGGTTGACGAAAATGCTTATTCGGGCGATTTCGCCCTTGCCGTACCTACCCCCGAACACTTTTGGCCGTTGCTCTATATTGCGGCAGTTCGGCAAGCCGGTGAGGATTTGGTGTTTTTCAATGATGAAATCATCGGTAAGTCTTTAAGTATGACTTCGGTGCTGATTGGCGGCGGCTTATCCCAATTTGTTTGAGTAATTGGAATATACCAGCAGGCCGTCTGAAAACTTTGCTTTCAGACGGCCTTTGATTTATGCGATAATCCTAGGCGTTTGTTTGATAATTATTTAAGCCGCTATGATGATTCCAACCCGCGCATCCGCCATTTTTTCGTGCGTTGCCCGCCGCAGCGGTTTTATTGTTTGCCAATATTGAAAGCCCGTGCATAAACGGGCTTTTTTTCGGAAAAGCAAAAGGAGTAGCCCGTGCCAAATCCGCTTTACAGACAAAATCTGATTTCTGTCGCCGATTTATCTACCGAACAGCTTGAGCTGCTGTTGCATACTGCCCTCAAGCTCAAGGCCGAACCGCGCAACGATTTGCTGGAAGGCAAATTAATCGGTTCGTGTTTCTTTGAGCCTTCTACGCGTACGCGTCTTTCTTTTGAAACCGCCGTGCAGCGTTTGGGCGGCAAAGTAATCGGATTTGCCGATGGTGCCAATACCAGTGCGAAAAAAGGCGAAACGCTGGCGGATACCGCCCGCATGATTTCCAGCTATACCGATGCGATTATTCAGCGTCATCCCAAAGACGGAGCTGCGCGGGTGTTGGCCGAATTTTCAAGCGTACCCGTGATTAACGCGGGCGACGGAACCAACCAGCATCCGAGCCAAACCCTGCTTGATTTGGTGACCATTTACGAAACCCAAGGTACTTTGAATAGTTTGAAAATCGCCATGTGCGGCGATCTCAAATATGGCCGCACGGTGCATTCTCTGGCACAGGCGCTTAAGCGTTGGGGTTGCGAATTCGCTTTTGTTTCTCCTCCCAGTCTTGCTATGCCGGATTATATTACCGAAGAGTTGGACGAAGCCGGCTGCCGTTATCAGGTGTTGCCCTCGCTGGAAGCAGCAGTGGAATGGGCGGATATTCTCTACATGACACGCGTGCAGCGCGAACGTTTTGACGAGCAGGAGTTTGCCAAAATCCAAGGCAAGTTCAATTTGGAGGCATCTATGTTGGCTAATGCCAAAGACAATTTCCGTATTCTGCATCCGCTGCCGCGCGTGGACGAAATCCACCCTGATGTCGACGATACGCCCTATGCCTATTATTTTCAGCAGGCAGCCAACGGCGTATATGCACGGCAGGCGATTTTGTCTTTGATTTTGAACGAAGAAGTATAAGGAGCGCGGGATGACTCAAAAACAATACAGCGTTGAAGCGATTCAAAACGGTACCGTTATCGACCATATTCCCGCAGGCAGGGGTTTGGCGATTTTGCGCCAGTTTAAATTGCTGCATTACGGTAGTGCCGTCACCGTCGGCTTTAATCTGCCCAGTAAAACACAAGGCAGCAAAGATATCATCAAGATTTCGGGTGTGCATTTGGATGAAAAAGCCGCCAACCGCTTGGCTTTGTTTGCTCCCGAAGCCACTGTGAATGTGATTGAAGACTTCAAAGTGGTTCAAAAAATGCACCTGAGGTTGCCGGATACCATCAGTGAAGTATTGCGCTGCCCCAATACCAATTGCGCCAGTCACGGCGAGCCGGTAAAAAGCCGCTTTTATGTACGCGGTAGCGGTGGCCAAACCAAACTAAAATGCCACTATTGCGAAAAAACCTTCCCGCGGGATTTCGTTGCTGAAGCTTAGTAATAGGGAGGCGGTACTCTGAGTTGCAGGCTCTGCCAAAAGCATTTTCAAGGGATAACGATGGCAGATAAATTACAGCAAGTGTTTGCGCCGGTTTTATATGTTGTGATTTTCTTTCTCGGATTTCTCACTGCTGCCGTATGGTTTAATCCGAACGGCTATCCGGCCGATTTTGCTACCGTACTTACAGCGGTGGCGGCTTTGGCAATGGTCTTGTTGGGCTATTTGTTTTGCCGTTTTTCACTGATGAGACGTCAAAAGGAAAGCGAACGTTTGGCCTTGTTGCAGCATGAGAATATCCGCCCCGTACTGCATGCCGTATTGCAGCCGGCTGCCGATGCGCTGCACTTAATCGATATCGCTATCCAGCCACGGAAAGGGAGCGGCTTATGCCGTTAAACTGAGCATAGAAAGTGAGATTCTTGATTTGGTCGAATTTGATTTAGAGAGTAAATATAGTGAGAGTGTTGATTGTATTTTTGTTTTTTGTCAGAGTGAAAGTTAAATTGATGAATTGGAAATAAAGATTCCAAAAGAAAAAATTATTGCTTTTAAATTAGATGATTAATCAATACCGCAATGTGCTGAAATAATAAATACTATGCTGGAGTTAATTTTAGAGCAAGGAATAATTAATGTGGATTTTGCAGATATTAGTAGTATGTTTTTAGGCAGAAAGTGGATCAAATATTACCGTTTTTCTATTAAAAAAGATTGGATTTTAATTTTCCTAATGATGCTTGGTTAAAGTCCAACAAAGAAATTATTCTAGTTAATTTTTCTTCAGCTAATGATTTAGAATTTCCATATGGATCTGATATAGTTATGGAGTATATTGAAGAGCGTTTAGGGGTGAAACACTAAATATAGGTTTAGGGAGGTCCATAAGCGTGAATAGAGACTTAGGCGAAGAGGTTATTATTAGTATTTTTGCTTATTAAGCTATTTAATATGACCTATTTTAATAAAATTGTGTATATATGTATAGTATTACCTTTACCCAAATGGCGTGTCCTAATAGACGAAATCAAGATGCCTTATTTAATGGCGTTGAAACATATCAATTTAAAAATAAAAAAGTTGAAGATTTTCAATTAAATCAAGATGGTTTTATTTTAGGAGTAATGGATGGTGTTTCAAGCAGCCCACAAGGGTACTTGGCAAGTTATTTCTGGGCAGAGCAATTAAAAACAAGTCAAGAATTATCAAAATCATGGCTAAAAGAGACACACTCACAATTTTGTGATCTCTTTGTTCGGTCAGCTTATGGAGCAAGTACAACATTTGTTGCTTGTCAGGTTTTTTCTTCAGGAAAAACAGTGATTTTAAATGTTGGAGATAGCCGAGCGTATAAAATTACTGAAGCAGGATACTGGCAACAATTAAGTTATGATCATATTTTATTAAACGAATTAGTTGAGTCTGAAAATTGTGAATCGAAAGACTATGCTGGTATGTATTATGGTTTAACAGATTGTTTAATCGCTGATTATGCTGAAAATGATTTTAATATATTTCAAACCGAGACAGTTCTAAAATCAGGGGAAACCTTATTACTGTGTTCTGATGGGTTAACAAATTATATTTCAGCCGAAAAGCGAGAAGCGATTTGGAGGAAGTATTCAACACATACTGAGCGGTTATTTGCATTGAAATGTGAAGTTAAGAGAGAGGCGTTTAGAGATGATTTCTCTGTTGTAACCTGTCAAAAGCTAGATGAATGTTGAAATAATTTTAAGGAGTAAAATGGAGTATTTAAATCAAGAACTTGCGAAAGAGTACCTTAGAATTTTAAAAGAATTTGAAAGTGAAAATACAGAATTTTTAAAAAATACTGAAAATTATTTCAGTCAAGTTCATTTAGGATTTGTCCCTGATGGATTTAGAAAAGAAAATTTTAATGTCTTTATTCTTGGGCGTGAAACGCGTGGATGGTATGGCTTGGAAGGTGACTATAATGAAAAATACATAGAGAATTCGATGGAAAAATCCAAATCATGGTCGGAGAAAATGTATGCAGAAAAAATATTGAATAAAAAAACTGGGAAAGGTTGTTCTTTTTTTAGATTTTTTAGCAATGTGGCAAAAAATATTGGTAGAGAAAAAGTTCTTTGGGGTAACCTTTATGCTTTCTCATATAAAAAAAGTCATCCGAAAGAGAGTGAGTACTTTAGGGAAATTGAAGAGGTATCAAAAAAACTCTTAGTTGCTCAAATTAAAGTGTTGCAGCCAAAATTAATTATTATTGCGTGTGGGGTAGATAAGGTAACAAGAAAAACTCGTGATGAATGCCTCAATGTTCAGTTTTCTGGACTCGCAGTTGATGGGGCGGATTTGCATAAAAGATATTTAGAAAGTTGTAAGATATTTATAGATGGCTGTGACGAAATAAAAGGCTATCGTATTCAGCATCCTAGTTCAATAAATTATGAAAGTCGAAAAGCAAGAGAATACTTATTAACGGCTTTGAAAAATTTTGCCTAGCTTGCGCATACATATTGATTAAATCTATACGAATCTTTTTAAGCTGAGCTATGGCAGCTTAACTTTAAACAATTCAAAGAGAGTTTGATAACTCTCTTTGAATTGTTTAAAGTGAAAATTTTATATCTAATCTATAACTATTAAAGCATAGCCGGTAGTGCTGCTGCCGATGTGTTGAGCGAGAGTGTAAAACCTTTGACGGCTTTTTCAGACGGCCTCGATATGTTGGCGGCAGGGGAAACGTACGGTAGTGTTTTTGCGGCTTTCGATACGTTGGCTTCCCGCTCTGTACCGGCACCTTTTAACGGTATCGTCAAAATAGTCGCACACTACAAAGATGCTTTGGGCCTGGATTGTGCAAATGAAAGCACTTTGGATATTGCCGTTTTGGGCGCGCTTCAAGCGAAACCGGCGAGTGCCGGAACTGCTGTTAAACCGCGTAAGAAACTTTTATATTAAAAATTTCAGACGGCCTTTTGAATTGTCGGGCTTTTTGAAACCGGAAATCTGTAACCGATAAGCCAGCCTATGTTGTCTTTGATGGATTTAAAGGTTGGCGGTGTATGTTGCAGAGTGGGTAACAATAACAATAGTTGGCAAATCGGAAAAGCCTGTTACGGCAAAACAAGCCGGTGCGGCAGGATTCTTAACTTTGCATCTAAACATCACTAGGAAGTACCTGAAATGATTTCACTGACCACGCTGATTATCGCCGCCGTTTTCACCATAGTTTTACTACTGGTGAGTTTGGCACTACCCAACCCGATTACTTGGCTGATGACCATTGCGATGGGGGCATTACTGTATTTCGTGTTGTGGCCGAAGTATGATGGCCAGCAACAGGCTGCGCAATACGGCGTGAAGATACAAGCTGCGGTACAAGAGGTAAGACATTGGAACCAAAAGCGTAGCGAAACGGTGGTTGACCGCTATGAAATCATTGCCGTTGCACCTAATCCAAACACCGGTAAAATCCAGCAGTTCGTCAGCCCGCCTATGGGGGAAGATCCCGCACCATATCTGGCCGACAGCGTGCAGGTAACGGTGGATTGGCAAAACCCAGAAGCCTATATTATGGATTTATCCTTTCTGCCTTTTAAAGTTGAATAAGCACTATCAACCAGGGTTACTGAATGCCGTCTGAAAGCTTTTCAGGCGACATTTGGTTTGAAAAAATGTCGATATAACGGGTAAATTTTTTCATCATAAATTAAGTGTGAATATGTCTGAATCTATTAGAAAACATCTTGATTTTCTCCGGTCGGTTTACAAGGCATTGCAAGAGCAGCGGAGAGAAGCACGGAAAACGGAATTGCATGATGCTTACCGATTTAATCCGTTCCGCTTTTTCACTACTAATGAAAACGGTTTGTCGGCAGTATTGGCTTTTTTATTGGATCCGAAGGAAAGCCATGGCCAAGGCGATTTGCTGTTGAATGCTTTTTTGAAAAGAATGAAGCTGTATTCGTTTTTAGGCTATGAAAGCGTTGGGGTTTCGTTGGAAAAAACCATAGGAAGCAAGCGGCGGCACGATATTTTTATCGAAGGATTTATCGGTTCGAAGAGTGTTTGGGCTTTATCGATAGAAAATAAATTACGCGATGCGGCAGATCAGCCACAGCAAATACAAGATTATATTGAGGATTTGAAGAGCAAATCTAAAGATCAGTATTGCCTGGTTTATTTGCCTTCTTTGGAGCGCATCCCGTCCGAGCACTCCATTAGTAAAGAAAATTTTGGGTTAGTATCCACGAACGGCCATTTAAAGGTGTTGGATGCGGGCGGCTTGATAGATTGGCTTCAAGAGGCACCGATAATCGCACCCAAGATACGCCAGTTTGTTGAGTACTTTATACAGTTTTTAAAGGAAGATGTAATGGGAGAAACCGTAGATACCAATGAGCTGGTAGAACATATTGTCGGTGATGAGAAAAATCTGGAGTCTGCATTAGAAGTTATTGCGGCGGAGCAGCAAATCCGCAAGTATTTGTGGCAGCGGCTTTGTGAGCAATTGGGTTGTAAGTGCCGTGAGCGTTATCCGTGTTTGGTAGCGGCAGGGTGGAGTATCGGATCGGGATCGGATTTTAAGCCGTATTCAAGATATATGTGGCTTGGGTTTTATCTGAAAAATGATGCGGGAGTCGGGATTGAGTTTAGCGGTACTTATTATCATAGTTGTTGTTATGGTGTTTGGAAGGAGCAAGCATATCTAAGTGATGAGGTTTTATCACAAAAAATTGAGGAATTAAGAGTTTCTACCAATGGATCAAAAAGCTCGAGTTGGCCTTTTTATGAGTGGCTTAGCGGTGATTTAAAAAACTGGGAACCTTCTACTTGGTTGCGTATTCCATCAGGTCGGTTGGCAGATGAGTTGTTTGAAAAATGGCAGCCTCTTTTGGATATTTTCGAAGAAATCCGTAAACGGCCTGTCAGCCAATAATCATAAATTAGGCAGCACGAAAATCAGAATGCCGTCTGAAAAATTTTCAGACGGCATTTTTTATTGTCCGGGTATGTATAACTTATATATCGGCGGTGGTTTGAGTAGCCATAGCTGCAGGCTGTTTGTGTAAGCGGTACCAACCTGCAAGCCGCCAGAGGCACAGCAGGGCAATGAGTGGTTGGCAGAATGCAGTGATGAGGTAACGGGGATTGTTAAAGGCAATGGTACTGCTGCCGCCTGCGAAATGCAGCAAGGCCCAAAACCATTCCCATAAAGAAGGCAGACTGAATGCCATTACCGCCAATAGGCCTAGGGTGCGGAAAATACCGATAGGCAGAATAGTACCGCGCAATACTGTGCGGTTAAGTTGCAACAGTACCAGCAGACCGAAGCCGATAATGACGATCATCCCGCCGTTGGCTACAACCTGTAAGCCGCTGAAAGCAATATCGGGCGATACGGGCAGGCCGTCTTTGGGCAGTTGGGCTTCCGAAAGATTTAAGCTTTGGAGAATGTTTAGTACGAAGCCGTAAGCCATGTCGGCCAATACGATCCAAACAGGCAGGGAAGTGAATATCCGTTTCATAAAGCAAGCGGGCAGTTATAGTGCAAAGCATTTAGTGTAGCGGCAAAAGGGTTGGTTGGCTATTGTGTTGTGCAGTTGAAATCAACCTTTGGACGAGTTGGGGTAATGCCGGGTTGTATCGGACGAAGCGGGTGGGTTTATTTGTGGATATGGTTGCAGCCAAGTTGTTTGTTATTTGTAGCGGCATACCTATGACCAGTAAATAATAATCATATGCCACGTTACCTATATTTGGATGCACTGCTCTAAAATAGTATCTGCTAACTGGTTGACACAAATAAAATTAAAACGTATGTTTCAATCAAACAGCTGATTTAATTTTTTTGAATGATTTGCGTATGAACTCTAACGGAGACTGCCAAACGATCGGGCGTATCCTAAGCGCTGCAGAGTCCCACTTCGCTTTGCACGGATTTTTTGCATCTTCGCTGCGGCAGATTATGCGGGATGCAAAAGTGAACGTGGCGGCTGCGCATTATCATTTCGGTTCGAAAGAGGCTTTGTTTTTAGCTGTCCTCAACCGCCGTATTGCTCCGTTTTTGGAAGACTTGCTGACTATGCTGCAAGAAGCCGAAGCACAGCAGCAGGTTTTGACTCCCGAAGATTTGATCGACAGTTTTATAGCGGCTTGCTTGAAATTAGTGAATGAGCAGGGCGAGTTGGCAGGAACGGCGGCAAAGTTGGTGTCACGGTTGATGTTGGATGAATACAAGATTTTCCGTGAAGAACTGGCCAAACAGTTTTCGGAAATGGCGGATCGTCTTCATGCTGCTTTCGGACGGGCGTTGCCGCATTTGCCGCCGGAAATGCTGCGTTGGCGTATGCATTTGGCGCTCAGTACGCTCTTTAATGCTTTCGCAGGCAATGATGTCTTGAAGGCCTTGGCTCCAGCCAGCGTAGTAAGTGCGAAAAATGTCCAGCAGGTGGCGCATTATGTACGTCCATTTGTCATTGCAGGCTTGAAAGCGCCTGCCGATAGCCAGGTGGTTTGCTGCCAGTAGTTTTGAAGCGGTGCGATAAGGATTTTCCCGGACGATGTCCGGTAATAAGGAGGAGTAAAAAAGATGTTGGCTTTAATTTTGTTATTGGTATTTGTCGGCGCGGCGGCGTATTTCCGCAGCCCGGCCTGGCTCATGGCGCTTGCCGCCGTAGTCGGATTACTGCTCGGGGGAGCTGCGTGGTGGGCATATATTCCGGTATTGCTCATTGCCGCCTTATGCTGCGTGCCCCCTGTGCGCGATATGATTTTGAACCGTATTTTTGCGGTTTATAAGAAAATCACACCGGCTATGTCGGAAACTGAAGCCGAGGCTATTAATGCCGGTACGGTTTGGTGGGACGGCGAGCTGTTTTCGGGCAAACCCGATTTCAAAAAACTGCAAAACTTCAATACCCCCCAGCTGACTGCCGAGGAACAAGCCTTTATCGACGGTCCGGTGGAAGAGTTGTGCAAAATGCTGGATGATTGGAAAATTCTGCACGAAACCAAAGATTTGCCGCCTGAAGCCTGGCAGTTCATCAAAGACAGCGGCATGCTCGGTATGATTATCAAAAAACAATACGGCGGTTTGGAATTTTCCAACTATGCCCATGCAAAAGTAGTGATGAAGATTGCTACCCGTGCAGGCAGCGCCGCCGTAACCGTGATGGTGCCGAACTCTCTCGGCCCGGGCGAATTGCTCCAACATTACGGTACTCAGGCGCAGAAAGATTATTATTTGCCGCGCTTGGCCAAAGGCTTGGAAATCCCTTGTTTTGCTCTGACCAGTCCGCATGCAGGCTCAGATGCGGGCAGTATTCCCGATTTCGGCATCGTGTGCCGCGGCAACTATACCGATCCGATCACCGGCGAAGCGCATGAAGACGTATTGGGTATCCGTATTTCTTGGGAAAAACGTTGGATTACTTTGGCGCCTGTCGCTACCGTATTGGGTATGGCGTTCAAAATGTACGACCCCGACGGCTTGTTGGGTGATAAAAAAGATATCGGTATTACCTGTGCTTTGATTCCGACCAATCATGAAGGCGTACAAATCGGCCGCCGCCATTTCCCCGGGGGCAGCGCGTTTATGAACGGCCCGACTTGGGGTAAAGATGTCTTTATTCCTTTGGATTGGATTATCGGTGGTGTCGATTATGCCGGTAAAGGCTGGCAGATGCTGGTGGAATGCCTGTCAGTAGGCCGCTGTATTTCGTTGCCTGCCAATTCGGTAGCTGCCGGTAAAGTAGCCAGCTATACCACTTCGCTGTATGCCCGTATCCGTGATCAGTTCGGCTTGCCGATCGGTAAGTTCGAAGGCGTGGACGAAGCATTGTCCCGCATCGGTATGTATACCTACCAAATGGAAGCGGCACAAGATCTGGCGTTGACCGCATTAGACAGCGGCGAGAAGCCAAGCGTGATTTCGGCAATTTTGAAATACCACAATACCGAGCGCATGCGTAAAACTTTGAATGACGCGATGGATGTGCACGGCGGCCGCGCAGTTGTTTTAGGCCCGCGCAACTATCTCGCGTCCGCTTACCAGGCCGTGCCGGTTGCGATTACCGTAGAAGGTGCGAATATCTTAACCCGCAGCATGATTATCTTCGGACAAGGCGCAATCCGTTGCCATCCGTATGTATTGAAAGAAATGCGTGCGGCTATGGATAACGATGCTAAAGGCTTCAAACAGGCTTTCGGCTCACATCTGCATTTTGCCTTTACCAATGCTTTCCGCAGTTTCTGGCTTTCGCTGACCAACGGCGCATTTGTTAAGGCACCGCAGGGCAGCCATCCGGCCACTGCCGCTTACTACCGCCGTATGACGCGCGTGGCGGCCAACTTTGCCTTTGTTGCCGATATGGCCATGTTCAGCTTGGGCGGCAGCTTGAAATTCAAAGAAAAAATCTCGGCACGGCTGGGTGATATGTTGTCAAACCTGTTTATTGCCAGTGCCGTACTGAAACGCTTTGAAAGCCAAGGCGGCCTGAAAGAGGATGAAGCAATCATGCGCTACGCGGCCGAACAGGCTTTGTTTGATGCCCAAACCGCACTTGACGGCTTATTGCGCAACCTGCCTATGCGTCCGTTGGCTTGGTTATTGCGTGTTCTGACTATGCCTTTAGGTCACAATATCAAGGCGCCGTCGGATAAATTGGCTAGTCAAGTAGCCGGTGAGTTGATGAAAAACGAAGGTATGTTGGCGCGTTTGACTAAGGGTATGTTTGTTCCGGCAAATGAAGAAGAACCTGTCGGCCTTCTGCCTGTTGCCCATACGGCGGTTTTGGCAGCCGAGCCGGTAGAGAAAAAATTGCGCAACCTTACCCGCGAAGGCCGGTTGCAGGCACCTTCCCCGGCTTTGCGTTTGCAGGAAGCTTTGGATAACGGCGTGATTACCCAAGAAGAGTTTGATCTCGTTACCCGAGGCCGGCAGCTCAAACGTAATGTCATCATGGTAGATGATTTCGATATGAAACTCGAAAAACATGATGAGAATTTGTTGAAACGCTACATTTTCTAGGAATCATAAACACAATCTTGCGGCTAGAAAACCTTGCTAATCAAGGCCGTCTGAAAGCAGATTGGTAAAACAAGCCCGGGGTGTAAAGCCCCGGGTAAATAAAATTAAAGTAATGATTCCATAAACGGAGAAATTGTTTTATAACGTTACCTTTGTCGCATTTTGCGCAAAAACTTGTTTGAAAACGTCGTAAAACCACAGGAGAAATCTCATGAAAAGCATGAAAATCCGCCGCATCAAACAAAGCGTATTGATCATCGGCAGCGCATTATTGGCACAATCGGTATTCGCGTCGGGCTACCATTTTGGTACGCAGTCTGTCAGCAGCCAATCTACTGCCAACTCGTCGGCAGCCGAAGCAGCAGATCCTTCTACCATTTTCTACAACCCGGCCGGTTTGAGCAAACTGGAGGGTACTCAGGCGACCATCAACTTGAATATTGTGGCGCCTAACGTGAAATATAACGATGCCGAAGCAAAGTATCCGCCCAACGGCGGTACGCAAGAGAATGTTTCAGGCCAAACCAGCGGCAAGATTACCGACGATATCGCATTTGCTCCCCATTTGTATGCTTCGCATAAATTAAACGATCAAGTAACACTCGGCTTGGGCGCATATGTACCGTTCGGTTCGGGAACTGAATACGACCACAATTCCGTATTGCGCTACAACCTGAATGAATTGGGTTTGCAAACCTTAGCTATTCAGCCGACTGTTGCTTATAAATTAAACGATCAACATTCTTTTGCCGTTGGTTTGGTGGCACAGCATACGAAGGCAAGTTTGCGCCAATATGCCAACTTCGGCCCCGCAGTAGTAGGTAACGGTGCGGCAGACGGCTATGCCGAAGTGAAGGGTGACGATTGGGGTTTCGGTTATAACCTAGCTTGGTTATGGGATATCAACGAGCGTGCCCGCGTAGGTATGAACTACCGTTCTAAAATCAGCCACACCCTGAAAGGCGATGGCGAATGGCATTTGGTGGGACAAGCCTTTAACGACCCTACGATCCAACAAGGTATCCGCGGCCGTGGTTATGCAGCCAAAGAAGATGCTTCGGTAAAAATCACCACCCCCGAATCGTTGTCTGTACATGGTATGTATCAGGTCAATCCGAAGTGGAACGTATTCGGTGACGTAACATGGACGCGCCATTCGCGTTTCAATACCGCCAATCTTTACTGGGGTAATGAAAAAACAGTATTGCCGGCAGAAAGCGGCGATACCAATCCCGACAAGGCCGGTACGCAGTCTAACGTTACCAGACTGACACCCAACTGGCGTAACACTTATAAAGTAGCCTTGGGCGCATCATACCAATACAGCGATCCCCTGCAACTGCGTTTCGGTGTGGCTTACGACCAGTCTCCGGTTAAAAATGCCAATTACCGTATGAGCACATTGCCCGATAACGACCGTATTTGGTTATCGCTTGGTGCGAAATACGATATCAGCAAGCAACACAGTATCAATGTGGCTTACAGCCATCTGTTCATTAAAAACGCTAAAGCCAATGTAAACGGCTATTGCGGCGGGGAAAGTGCTGCCTCTACCGGTTGCGTATCCAGCAAAACCAATGGCAGTGCCAGCTTCAAGAGCAGCGCCGATATCTTAGGCCTGCAATACACGTATAAGTTTTAACCCGGTATTTTCAGACGGCCCCGGTTGAAAGCGGGGTCGTTTGGATACCGATCATTTTGAGATAGAGAGGTAACATTATGACCGCAAAAAACTTCGTCATCCGCAAAGCCGCCGTACTCGGCGCCGGCGTGATGGGGGCGCAAATCGCCGCACATTTGGCTAATGCCAAAGTTCCGGTGGTTTTGTTTGACCTGCCGGCTAAAGAAGGTCCCAAAAACGGTATCGTAGAAAAAGCCATTGCCGCTTTGCAAAAACAAAATCCCGCTCCGCTGGCTACTAAAGAAGCAGTAGCTTATATCAGTGCAGCCAACTACGATGACGATTTGGACAAATTAAGCGATTGCGATCTGGTGATTGAAGCGGTTGCGGAACGCCTCGATATCAAAGAAAGCTTATATGGCAAAGTAGCACCGCATTTGGGCGAACATACTATTTTTGCAACCAATACTTCGGGTTTGTCGATTGAAACCCTCAGCAGTAAATTTCCCGCCGAGCTGAAGCACCGCTTCTGCGGCGTACATTTCTTCAACCCGCCGCGTTATATGCACTTGGTAGAGCTGATTCCGACAGCCGCTACCGATCCCCAATACCTCGACAATCTCGAGCGCTTCTTGGTGAGCGTATTGGGAAAAGGCGTGGTTCGAGCCAAAGATACCCCTAACTTTATCGGTAACCGCATCGGCGTATTCTCGATGCTGGCTACCATTTACAACACCGAAAAATTCGGTTTGCGTTTCGACGTGGTGGACGACTTGACCGGCAAGCGTTTGGGTCGTGCCAAATCGGCGACTTACCGTACGGCGGACGTGGTAGGCCTGGATACTTTCGCCCATGTTGCCAAAACCATGGAAGATAATTTGCCGCAAGATCCGTGGCACGGCTTTTTCAGCAGCCCCGAATGGCTGAAAAAACTGATTGCAGATGGCGCATTGGGTGCCAAAACCAAAGCCGGTATTTTCAAAAAAGAAGGCAAACGCATCATGATGTTCAGCCCCGAAACGGGCGAATATGTGGCTTCCAACCAAAAAGCCGACAGCGAAGTAACCGATATTTTGAAAGAGCAAGACTGGGGTAAAAAATTGGCAGCTTTGCGCGCCAGTGAGAATCCGCAAGCACAATTCCTGTGGGGGATTTTCCGCGATTCTTTCCACTACATCGCATACCATGCCGAGCAAATCGCCACCACCGCCCGCGATATCGATTTTGCTATCCGCTGGGGTTACGGCTGGGAGCAAGGTCCGTTGGAAATTTGGCAGGCGGCAGGCGTACAACAGGTAGCCGCATGGATTCAGGAAGATATCGATGCAGGCAAAACCATGAGTAATGCACCGTTACCGGCATGGCTCAAAGGTGTGGAAGCCTTCCATACCAACGAAGGCAGCCTGAACTTTGCTACCGGCAAATACGATCCGCGTTCTTCTTTGGATGTATACCAACGCCAATACCGCCCTGCGCCTTTATTGGGCGAAAGCCTGCCGCTGTTGGGCGAAACCGTTTACGAAACAGACGTTATCCGTGCCTACACTCTTGACGGCGAAATTCTGATTGTTGAAAACAACAACAAAATGCGCGCCATCAGCCGTGCGGTTTTGGAAGGTATTAACGAATCTATCCGCATTGCCGAAGAGCGTTTCAAAGCAGTGGTGTTGTATGCGCCTGAAGCACCATTCTCTGTGGGTGCCGATTTGAAATCGATGATGCCGGAATTTGCCACGGGTGATTTTGCTGCTATCGAAAGTATGGTGAAACTGTTCCAAGACACCTCTATGAACCTGCGTTACAGCCAAATTCCGGTTGTTGCGGCGGCACAAGGTTTTGCATTCGGCGGCGGTTGTGAATTTTTAATGCACTGTAACAAAGTAGTCGCCGCATTGGAGAGCTATATCGGTTTGGTGGAAGTAGGCGTCGGCCTGATTCCGGCGGGCGGCGGTACAAAAGACTTCGCCTTGCAAGCGGCACGCGCCAGCCAAGGAGATTTGTTAGCAGCCTTGAAAGACCGTTATATGAATCTTGCGATGGCGAAGGTTGCCACCAGTGCCATCGAAGCTAAAGAAATGGGCTTCTTACGTCCGAGCGATGTGGTGGTGTTCAATAGCTACGAACTCTTGCATGTCGCACTGAACGAAGCGCGTACCATGGCCGACAGTGGCTTCCGCCCTGACGTACCTGCCACTTTCCAAGTAGCTGGCCGTAGCGGCGCAGCTTCGATTAAAGGCCAGCTGTTGAACATGAAAGAGGGCGGCTTTATCAGTGAATACGATATGCATATCGGCAGCCAGATTGCCTGGGTGATGACCGGCGGTGATGTTGATGCCGGTACGGTAGTAGACGAACAATGGATTCTCGACCTTGAGCGTAAAGTGTTTGTCGATCTGCTCAAAAACGAGAAAACGCTGGAGCGTATCGAGAATATGCTCTCTACCGGCAAACCGCTGCGCAACTAAACCGCGCCCATATCCATTCAAATGCATATCGGGTCGTCTGAAGCTTGGATTTTTCAGACGGCCTCAAGCAACAGGAGAACACTGTGAAACAATTAAGAGACGCCTACATTGTAGCCGCTACCCGTACCCCCATCGGCAAAGCCCCCCGCGGCATGTTGAGAACCACCCGTCCCGACGATATGCTGGCACACGTTATCCGTGCCGTCGTTGCCCAAGCTCCGGGTTTGGATCCCCGCGAAATCAATGATGTTGTGGCAGGATGTGCCTTCCCTGAGGCTGAATCAGGCTTAAACTTCGCCCGTATCGGTGCTTTGTTGGCAGGGCTGCCCAACACCGTGGGCGGTATTACTATCAACCGTTATTGCTCTTCGGGCATCAATGCACTGCAAATTGCTGCCGACCGCATCCGTACGGGTGAAGCAGAAGCGGTAATCGCCGCCGGTAGCGAGAGCATGTCGATGATTCCGATGATGGGTAACAAAGTATCACTCAACCCTGAAATTTTCGCTAAAGAAGAAAACTACGGCATTGCCTACGGTATGGGTTTGACTGCCGAGAAAGTTGCCGAGCAGTGGAATGTAAGCCGTGAAGATCAAGACGCCTTCGCTTATGAAAGCCACAAACGGGCTTTGGCTGCCATTGAAGCCGGTAAGTTTAAAGCCGAAATCACCCCGATCGAAGCCGTTTACCGTAGTGCTGATTTGAATAGCCGCGAAGTAAAAGAAGTACGCCGCTTGTGTGATACCGACGAAGGTCCGCGTGCCGATACTTCGCTTGAAGGTTTGGCCAAGCTGAAACCCGTATTCGCTGCAAAAGGCAGCGTAACCGCCGGTAACTCATCGCAAATGTCAGATGGTGCCGGTGCATTGCTGGTGGTAAGCGAAGAGGTGTTGAAACGCTACAATCTTACTCCGATTGCCCGCTATGAAGGTTTCGCCGTGCGCGGAGTTGCGCCTGAAATTATGGGTATCGGTCCGAAAGAGGCGATTCCTGCTGTGTTGAAGTCATCCGGCGTGGCGTTGAATGACGTAAAATGGATTGAGCTGAACGAAGCGTTTGCTGCCCAATCTCTGGCTGTTATCCGCGATTTGGATTTGAACACCGAAGTGGTGAACCCTAACGGTGGCGCAATCGCCCTCGGCCATCCCTTGGGTGCGACCGGTGCCATTCGTGCCGCCACCGCTATCCACGGTATGCGCCTGCGTGGTGAAAAAGGCTATGCCATGGTAACGATGTGTATCGGTACAGGTATGGGTGCGGCAGGCCTGATTGAGGTTTTGTAAACTAAAAAAGCGCGGTCGGGAAAGAACCGTTTCAGTATCTCGGCTTTTCTGACTGATAGAAAAAGGCCGTCTGAAAAATTTCAGATATTTTAGGCGGTTTGATTCTACAGCCGGATTTCGTTATCAACGGAATCCGGCTTTTTATATGCTATAAATACACTATGAACAAATTTTCAGACGGCTTAGATATTAAAATCGGTTTTATCCGATTTAGATGTGGATTTTATGATATGCCGTCTGAAAGCTGATTTTTCAGACGGCACGAGAACGGTATGGCTTCGGGTTGGAGAATTGTACAGTATTCGGTCTGTTCGGTTCGGTAGATTTTTCCGAAGAGTGGTGGTTGTGACTTGTAGAAGGTTGGATACGGGATGTATTTTTCGCTTCATTCAATATGGCGGCAACACCGTCGCCTTGTTACGGGAATAGTTTGCGGGCTATTGTGTTATGGGCTGCTTGGTCGGTTTGAAAATTTACATGCGGTGAGCAGGTATGTGTTGGCATTTGATATGGGCATGCTTGTTTATCTAGTGCTGATGGTGAGGCTGATTACGCAAGCAGATTCGCATGCCGCGATGAGGCGGGTACAGCAAGAATACGAAGGCGGCCGTACGATTTTAATATTGGCTATCGCAGCGGCCGGTATTTCGTTATTGGCTATTGCTAAGGAATTGGGGCTTGGCATACATTTGCAAGGGCAAGAGAAATGGCCGCATGTATGGCTGACAATCGTTACGATTATTTTATCGTGGCTTTTCACCCATATGATGTTTGCGATGCATTATGCCCATATGTATTATCGCGATATGGCATTGGGTAAGCCGCCATGTCTGATTTTTCCGGGGCAGGAAGAGCCGGACTATGCCGATTTTGTGTATTTTGCCTATATTATCGGTACATCCGGGCAAACAGCCGATGTTTCTTTTGGCGGTGCCAAAGTACGGCGGGTAGGTACGGTGCATTGCGTACTGGCTTTTTTCTACAATGCGGCGGTATTGGCGCTGATGATTAATATCGCATCCGGTTTAATCGGATCTTAATGCCGTAGTTTAACGGTATCCTCAACGTTTGGTATGAGAGGTTTCGATACCGCCTTTGATTTCTCCGTATATCTGGTTGTGCGCACCGCCGCTGGCCGCGCAAGCGGAAAGTAACAAAGAGAATACGATAATGCTTAAAGCTGTTTTCATGATGGATATAACCTTATAGTGGAATAAAATGTTTTAAGCGAGCTTTATTGAAACCGTTGCTTGTATATTGCAGTTTATCAGGCCGTCTGAAAAGTTTTCAGACGGCATCTTTCATATCGCAACGTATGATAAGGGCGTATTTATTGGAGATATGGAAAAGCCCGCCTTTGCGGCGGGCAGTTATACCGTCTATTACAGTTTTTCGGCTGAAGTAGACAGATAAGAGGCAACGCCCTCAGGGCTGGCCTGCATGCCTTTGTCACCTTTGTTCCAACCGGCAGGGCAAACTTCACCGTTTTCTTCGAAGAATTGAAGAGCGTCAACCATACGCAGCATTTCGTCTACATTACGGCCTAACGGCAGGTTGTTCACTGTTTGGTGTTGCACAATGCCGTCTTTGTCGATTAGGAAAGAACCGCGGAATGCCACGCCGTCGGCACTTTCTACATCATAGGCTTTCATCAGTTCATGTTTTACATCGGCAACCATCGTGAATTTCACAGGGCCGATGCCGCCTTCATTGATGGGGGTGTTGCGCCATGCATTGTGGGTAAACTGGCTGTCGATAGAAACCGAAATTACTTCCACATTGCGCTGACGGAAGGCTTCTACGCGGTGGTCGTGGGCGATGATTTCGGAAGGGCACACGAAAGTAAAATCCAGCGGATAGAAAAATACCACTGCATATTTTCCGCGTGTAGCTTCGGCAAAATTGAAATTATCTACGATGCTGCCATCGCCGAGCACAGCAGAGAAAGTTTTTTCGTTGTCGTGGAAAAAAGGGGCGGGTTTGCCAACTAATACGGCCATATGGTACTCCTTGAGTGGTGGGTAATTTGTATTCGGTTTGAATTCGGAATGAATCCGATACTATTTTAGTATCGGATAAGGGCTTTGCCAAATCTATTTTAAGGTGATGATTTTATTTGAAATCATTGTTTTTATGCTAAATGTGCGGGTGGTTTGTGCGGTTGTCGCCGTCTACCGTGTATTCGCCTTCGATAATGTCTTCGTCGTCCGGGCGGCGGGGGCGTTGGAAGGGATTCTGTGTATTTGTGAATACCGTACCGTTCATTTGTGCAATCGGTTGTCCCTTAATAGGTAACAATAAAATCAGGGCAATTAGCAGAGAAACGAAACCGGGGCTCATCAACAACACGGCGGCAACAGTATAACGGATAGGCCACAGCAGTTGGTAGAGCGAAACATCGCCGCCGCTGCGTATGGCAGAACCGGCCATTAGTATGCCGGACACGCCGGTATTTCTCAGCATAAAGATACCTGCAAAAAAACTGGCAATCATCAGCAGCAGGGTTAATCCGCCGCCCAGCCAGTCTGCCACCCAAACGATAGACATGATTTCTAAAAAAATCAGCACCAAAAAGCCGATACCGAAAAAGCGCATGAATGTGTTTCCTTAATCAGAAATGATGGTTAACGGCTTTAACATAAGGCCGCTTTTGCCAAGTTGCAAGTTTTATTGTTGTGAAAACGGGTAAAACAACGGTTTGCCAACTTTTTGAGGTAACTAAATACAGCCCGGCTGTTTCAGACGGCTTAATTATCATCATTATAAGATGATACATATTCATATGAAGCGGATAGATGAGGTATGCAGACAGAGTGCTTGAAGAGTAAGGTTTAAAGTAAAAAAAAGTTAAAGCTGCTGTTGCTCGTGCTTTTTGTGTGTCGTAAGCAGGTGTCTGTTTGATATTCTACGTTTTATGAAAAATTCTTTGTTATCTGTTTTGAAGAGCGGTTTATCAACCGCTCTTATCATCGTTACTGCGGCTTGCGCCAGTGGTACTTCTTCAGGCCCTGTTCCCGAAGGGTATTATCGGGTTCAATCGGGCGATACGCTTTACCGTATCGGTCAGAGGTTTGGGCAAAGTGTTAATACGCTTAGTGCTTGGAACAATTTACGCAACCCTTCGCAAATCGAAGTGGGGCAGGTTTTACGTGTGCGTGCCAAAGTAGGGGCAGGAGCCGCCCGTACGCTAGAGCCGGTGAACCGCTTGCGTTTGCAATGGCCGGTTGACGGAGGAAGCAGCAATATTCTCAGCCATTACAATGGTTCGACCAATAAGGGCATCGATATCGGCGGCAGTCTTGGTACACCGGTGAAAGCGGCGGCAGACGGTAAGGTCCTGTATGCCGGAGAAGGTGTGCGCGGATATGGTAAGTTGATTCTGATTACGCATAACAGCAATACGCTGACGGCGTATGCCCACAACGATAGTTTGAATGTGCAAAAAGACCAAACGGTACGCGCCGGACAAATAATTGCGCGTATGGGCAGTAGTGACAGTGATCGGGTGAAACTGCATTTCGAAGTAAGAATTAAGGGCAAGGCGGTTGATCCTATGCCTTATTTAAACCGTTAAAGTTGCAAAGCAGCTATGCTGAGTTGGTTGAAATTTAGAGATGGCCGGGAAGATAACGCCTATCAGGCGGATTTTTCCGGCTCTTAATTATGAGTATTTATATACCCTGCGGAAAAATACGGTTGGAACCGGATTATTTTGTCGGCTATTGAGGTATCGATTACTCTTGCTTAAGCCGGGTTTCGATTGGATTCGGTTGCATGATGGAGATAATAAATGCGTTCTGTGAAGTTTAATTTAGTAATTTTTTACGGTATTTTGACAGCCTTATGGCTATTGACCGGAGACTTGTTTTCGGTAAAACCTGAATTTAGGGCTTGGCGTGAGCTGTTGATGCAGCTTACCGGGATATGGGCGATGGGTGCTATGGCAGGATGTATGTATTTGGCAGTCCGCCCTGTCTGGCCGGAGAAGTATTTCAATGGTTTGGATAAGATGTACCGTTTTCATAAATGGTTGGGTATTACTGCATTAGTCGGCAGTGTGCTGCATTGGATGGTGAAGGAAAGTCCGGGTTGGTTGGTGGGTTTGGGGTTGTTGCAGATGGGGCCGCGTCCCCGGCGCCCCGAAGGAGTGGAAAACCAGATTCTCACCTTGAAAGATTGGCTGGGTTCGCAACGGCATTTGGCTGAAACAGTGGGAGAGTGGGCTTTTTATGCTGCAGTAGTTTTATTGGTGGTGGCTTTAATCAAGAGGATTCCTTACCGTTGGTTTGTCAAATTTCATCAATTGTTGGCGGTTTTGTTTTTGGGATTGGCTTTCCATTTTTTGGTTTTGTTTAAATATGAGAATTGGTCGAAACCGATCGGTTGGCTGATGATTTGCGTAGTAGCCGCAGGGGTGGCGGGTGCCTTATGGGTATTACTCGGGAAAACGGGAAAGTCGCGTCAGTATCGTGGTGAAATTGTTTCTATGGATTATGATGCTTCCTGCCAAACTCATACTGTAGGTATTGAGCTGAGGCAGGCTTGGCCCGGACATGAGGCGGGACAGTTTGTATTTGTCAAGGCCAGTGATAAAGAGCCGCCGCATCCTTTTACCTTAAGCAGTGCATGGCGTGACGACAACCGTTTGCAGGTGATGGTGAAAGCTTTAGGCGATTATACCAATCATATAGGCAGGAACTGGCAGCGCGGTACAGCTATGCGTATAGAAGGACCTTACGGCAAATTTGATTTTCAAGACGGTAAGCGACAGCTGTGGGTCAGTGCCGGTATCGGCAGAACACCGTTTTTGGCCCGTTTGGAGCAGATTGAGCCGTACGGGCAAGATGTGGTTTGGTATCACTGTGTTTCGGACAGCAGCGAGCAGTATATCGGCGAAATGGCCAAGGCTGCCGAAATAAAAGGTATTCGTTTGCAGATTGTCGACAGCAAATTAAGAGGCCGATTCAATGGTGAAATATTGCGCGCAGAGGTGGCTGATTGGCGGCAGCGAAGTGTGTGGTTTTGCGGCCCTACGGAATTTGGCAAAACATTGTTTGCTGATTTGCGCCGAAATGGTTTGGAAAAGGGTGATTTTCACCAAGAATTGTTTGAAATGCGTTAACTGCTGCCGTTTCGGGAGCAATAGCGTGTAATGGAGGAGGCCGTCTGAAATTTTTTCAGACGGCCTCTAATGTTGTATGAATCCAAATGGCAATATCTGGGGTATTTTTTGCCATTTACCGTACTGATTAATTATGTGTTGGTAGCCAGAAAGTCCTGTGCAAAACGTTGTAATACGCCGCCGGCTTCGTAAATCGATACCTCTTCGGCAGTATCCAACCGGCTGGTTACGGGTACTTCAAGCGTTTCTCCGTTTTGGCGGTGGACAACCAAAGTCAGCTCGCCACGAGGGGTGCGTTCACCGATAACATCGTAGGTTTCAGTGCCGTCCAGCTCCAGTGTATGGCGGTTGGTGCCTGCTTTGAACTGTAACGGCAGTACGCCCATGCCGATCAGGTTGGTACGGTGGATACGCTCGAAACCTTCGGCCACGATTGCTTCTACACCTGCCAAGCGAACGCCTTTGGCCGCCCAGTCGCGGCTGGAACCTTGGCCGTAATCGGCGCCGGCGATTATAATCAGTGGCTGTTTGCGGTTCATATAGGTTTCGATGGCTTCCCACATTCGCATCACTTCGCCTTCCGGTTCTACGCGGGCGAGCGAGCCTTGCCGTACCGTGCCGTCTGCATTTTTCACCATTTCGTTAAACAGTTTCGGATTGGCAAAAGTTGCGCGCTGGGCGGTGAGGTGGTCGCCGCGGTGGGTGGCGTAGCTGTTGAAATCCTCTTCGGGCAAGCCCATTTTCGCCAGATATTCGCCTGCGGCACTGTCGGGCAGGATGGCATTGGATGGGGAGAGGTGGTCGGTGGTGATGTTGTCGGGCAGAATCGCCAGCGGGCGCATGCCTTTGAGGGTACGTTCACCTGCTAATGCACCCTCCCAATACGGCGGGCGGCGGATATAGGTTGACATCGGGCGCCAGTCGTACAGCGGGCTGGCGGCTTTTTCGGCGGTTCCGGTATCGAACATAGGAATATAAATATCGCGGAACTGCTGCGGTTTGACATATTCGGCCACGATAGCATCGATTTCTTCATCAGAGGGCCAAATATCTTTCAGGCGGATTTCGCGCCCGTTTACCGTACCCAATACATCGTTTTCGATATCGAAACGGATGCTGCCCGCAATCGCATAGGCCACTACCAAAGGTGGCGAGGCGAGGAAGGCTTGTTTGGCATAGGGGTGGATGCGGCCGTCGAAGTTGCGGTTGCCTGATAAAACGGCGGTGGCATACAAGTCACGGTCGATAATTTCTTGCTGGATTTCCGGATCGAGCGCGCCGGACATACCGTTGCAGGTGGTGCAGGCGAAAGCGACGATGCCGAAGCCGAGTTTTTCCAATTCGGGTAGAAGGCCGGCTTCTTTCAGGTAAATTTCCGCTACTTTAGAACCCGGAGCGAATGAAGATTTGACCCACGGTTTGCGGGTTAGACCCAATTCATTGGCTTTTTTGGCCAACAGCGCGGCGGCCACGACGTTACGCGGATTGCTGGTATTGGTACAAGAGGTAATGGCGGCGATGATGACTGCGCCGTCTGGCATGCTGCCATCTGCCGGTTGCTCATAAGGTGCGGCAATGCCTTTGGCTGCCAAATCGGCGGTAGCGACACGGGCATGCGGATTGGATGGGCCGGCCATATTGCGGGTAACGGCAGATAAATCAAATTTCAATACGCGCGGATAAACGGCGGTTTTTAAAGCATCTGCCCATAAGCCGGTGGTTTTGGCATAGGTTTCCACCAGTTTGACTTGGCTTTCTTCGCGGCCTGTGAGTTTCAGATAATCCAGTGTTTGTTGGTCGATGGCGAACATACCGGCGGTGGCGCCGTATTCGGGTGTCATGTTGGCGATGGTGGCTCGGTCACCAATTGATAAGCTGGCTGCTCCCTCGCCGAAAAATTCAACAAACGCGCCTACAACGCGTTCTTTGCGCAGAAATTCGGTCAGTGCCAATACGATATCGGTGGCGGTGATGCCGGGCTGGCGGCGGCCTGTGAGTTCGACGCCGACGATATCGGGTAGGCGCATCATTGAGGCGCGTCCGAGCATGACGGTTTCTGCTTCCAAACCGCCCACGCCTACGGAAATCACCCCCAAAGCATCTACATGCGGGGTATGGCTGTCTGTGCCGACACAGGTATCGGGAAAGGCAATGCCGTTTTTCACTTGAACCACGGGCGACATTTTTTCCAAGTTGATTTGATGCATGATACCGTTGCCTGCGGGAATCACGTCTACATTTTCAAAAGCGGTTTTTGTCCAATTGATGAAGTGGAAACGGTCTTCGTTGCGCCTCTCTTCAATGGCGCGGTTTTTGGAGAATGCTTCGGGATCGTCTCCGCCGCATTCTACAGCCAGTGAGTGGTCGACAATCAGTTGGGTTTGCACTACGGGATTAACTTTTGCAGGGTCGCCGCCTTTTTCGGCAATCGCATCACGCAAGCCTGCCAAATCCACCAAAGCTGTTTGCCCTAAGATATCGTGGCACACCACGCGCGCGGGGAACCACGGAAAGTCGATTTCCTGTTTGCGATCGAGCAGTTGCAGCAGCCATGAATCCAACGTTTCTTGATCAACGTTTTCCGCACGGTTGACTAAGTTTTCAGCCAAAATGCGGCTGGTGTAAGGCAGGGTATCGTATGCGCCCGGGCGGATTGCTTCGCAGGCTGCGCGGGCGTCGTAATATTGCAAATCAGTGTCGGGCAGAGGTTTCAGATAGCGGGTATGGGTTGTCATAGCGGTTCCTTTGCAGTTGTTTTTATCATTTGTTTTCAGACGGCCTCGATTGTTTTAGCCGTCTGAAAAATTTTGTTTATTAAAAATAGGGATGACTTTTTGTTTACAAATACAATTTATTATTTGTTATGTTCATCCGTTTCGGCTGTTATACGGCATGCTTATAAAAGGCAGTTGATGCCGATAAATCAATAATCTACCGGGAGCAGTAATATGCTTTTTCTCGCTTCAGAGCCGGTTCGGATGGTTTGGCAAACGTTGCTGTCTGCGTACAGCCGTTATGACGGCTATGCGATAAGAATCGTATGGCCATTATCGTCAGCTGGGCTCCTTTGGGAATTGAGGCTCCGGCGCGGACGGTGTTGGAGAAAAAATATGCCGGTAAAAAATAATGGTTTTAGGATTGGTAACGGTAATTTCAAAGCAGAGGTGTTTTAGTGGGATCGGGGAATCGCGGATTAAAGTGCCAAAAACGCGGTGGGTCTCACCAGTAGATGCAAACAGGGATAAGTTAGGGTGAAATGCCCCGAGGGTTCCGCAATATCAAAAATACCGTTGCTAATCGTAAAACCTTTATTTCTTAAAATTTTGTATCGTCTTTTGTATTACCAGCTGCAGCGGGATTAAGAAGAGCCGCATGAACAGGCCGGATACGAAAAGGGTTTAAGGAATGTTAAATAGTTTTCCATTTAAATCATTATTTTATTGGAGCTGTTCAGACGGCCTTTTGTGTTGCGAAAGGCCGTCTGAAACTGCTTAGCGTTTGTCTAAGGGAACAAACTTCAAATCATCCGGGCCGGTATAGTTAGCACTCGGGCGGATGATTTTGCCGTCTTCGCGCTGCTCGATAATGTGGGCACTCCAGCCTGTGGTACGCGAAATCACAAACAGCGGGGTAAACATGGCGGTAGGTACGCCCATTTTTTGGTATGAAACGGCACTGAACCAATCGAGGTTGGGGAACATTTTTTTCTCGTTCCACATCAGGGTTTCCAAACGCTCGGCTACGTCAAACAGCAACATGTCGCCGCTTTCTTTGCTCAAATCGCGCGCTACTTCTTTAATAACGACGTTGCGCGGATCAGAGATGGTGTAAACGGGATGGCCAAAGCCAATGACGATTTCTTTGCGGCCGATGCGCTCGCGGATATCCGCTTCGGCTTCGTCGGCACTGCGGTAACGTTTTTGGATGTCGTAGGCCACCTCGTTGGCTCCGCCGTGTTTCGGGCCTTTCAAGGCGCCGATCGCACCTGAAATGGCAGAGTACATATCGGAACCTGTACCCGCAATCACGCGTGAGGTGAAGGTAGAGGCGTTAAACTCGTGTTCCGCATAGAGAATCAGCGAAATATGCATGGCTTTCACATGTTCTTTGCTCGGGCGTTTGCCGTGCAAGAGGTGTAGGAAGTGGCCGCCGATGCTGTCTTCTTTACTGTCGAGGCTGATAACTTTGCCGTTATGCGCGTATTGATACCAATACAGCAGCATGCTGCCTAATGAGGCGATGAGTTTGTCAGCGATGTCTTTCGCTTCGCTGGCGGGATGGCCTTCGCGTTCGGGCGTGGTGCAGCCTAAAGCGGATACGCCGGTACGCATCACGTCCATCGGGTGGGCATTGGCCGGAATGTTTTCCAAAACGCTCAATACATTGCTGGGCAGGTTGCGCAGCGATTGGAGTTTTTTCTTGTAGGCGGCCAGCTCGTGTTTGTTAGGCAGATGGCCGTGAATCAGCAGGTGGGCGACTTCTTCGAATTCGCAATGCTTGGCCAAATCAAGAATGTCGTAGCCGCGGTAGCTCAAATCGTTACCTGTACGGCCTACGGTACACAAAGCAGTGTTACCGGCGGCAACGCCTGACAGGGCGACCGATTTTTTCGGCTTCGGGGTTACGGGGGTTTCGGTAGTGGTAGTCATACGGTTCTCCTTTGCAGACTTTTTATAATTGATATCTCAGACGGCCTTATGGCTCTTGAACGGCTGTTATAAAGGCCGTCTGAAAGGGGTTACCCGCCCGTGCGGCAAGAGAAGCCGCCACACGGAAAGGGTGTGGATCAGGCGTTTTCGCTGAATAGTTTGTCCAGCTTTTGCTCGTAATCGTGATAGCCGAGAAAATCGTACAGCTCCATACGGGTTTGCATGGTGTCGACAACGTTTTGCTGGTGTCCGTCTCGGCGGATAGCCTGATAAACGTCGAGTGCGGCTTTACTGGCGGCACGGAAGGCCGAAAGGGGATAGAGCACCAGCGATACGCCGTTTTCACCTAATTCTTGCTGGCTGTACAGCGGTGTGGCACCGAATTCGGTAATGTTGGCCAATACCGGTACTTGAACGGCATCGGCAAATTGGCGGTACATACCCAGCTCGGTCATCGCTTCGGGGAAAATCATATCAGCGCCGGCTTCTACACATGCTTGGGCGCGTTCGATTGCGGATTGCAAGCCTTCGACTGCCAGTGCATCGGTACGCGCCATAATGACAAAGTTGCTGTCGGTGCGGGCATCAACGGCGGCTTTGATACGGTCAACCATTTCAGATTGGGAAACAATGGCCTTGTTGGGACGGTGGCCGCAGCGTTTTTGTGCTACTTGGTCTTCGATGTGTACGGCTGCAACGCCGGCTTTTTCGAAAGCCTTGATTGTACGGGCGATATTGAATGCGCCGCCCCAACCTGTGTCAATGTCGACCAGAAGCGGCGTATCGACATTATCGGTAATACGGCGTGCATCGGTTAGTACGTCTTCCATGCTGGTAATACCCAAATCGGGAATACCGCACGAGCAAGCCGCTACACCTCCCCCTGAAAGATACAGGGCTTTGAAGCCGCTTTGGGTGGCAAGGCGTGCGAAATAGGCGTTGATGCAGCCGACAACGGCTAAGGGATGTTCTTCTTGGACGGCTTGGCGGAAACGCGCACCGGCAGATAGGGTAGTCATTGGTGTTTCTCCTAGAGTGTTTTTCTTATTGGGTTGAATTTAGTTTTTTTTGAAAAAAGTGTAAAACTTTAAATTTTGATGGCAGCCATTAGTAAAAATGATGAATCGGCGGCAAAGCGTGATGGAATAAGGATGTTGGATTTTTAATTTTGATTTTGGCTGAAAGGTAAAGATAATATATGTTTGATTTAAATGATTTTGAAGAAAGTAAGTTGTTATAAAAGGCATTTTATTTTATTTTTATGTAAATAATGCTGTCTGAAACTTTCGGACGGCATTGGTCGGTATGGCTTATCTGGCGAGTAGCTGATAGCAAGATTAATTAAAAAAAGCATACTGCCAGGGGGAAGTATGCTTTTGGGATGTATCCGATCGGGTTGGTGGATTTTATGGTTGTCCGGTGCAAAATTTCAAACATTCCCGTACTAATGCAGGGCCTCTGTAGATTAAGCCGCTGTAAATTTGTACGGCAGAAGCACCGAGGTTCAATTTTTCACGGGCGTCATGCCCGCTCATGATGCCTCCCACACCGATAACCGGCGTACGGCAGCCCAATTCGGATACCAAGTCTTTTAAAACTTTATTGCTGGCACGGTATACGGGGGAGCCGCTTAAGCCGCCTTGTTCATTTGCAAGCGGATGGTTGCCTAAAGATGATTTATCAATAGTGGTATTGGTTGCGATCACACCGTCTATCTCGGTTTGTCGGATAACGTGGGCGATATCGGTAATTTGGGCTTCTTCCAAATCTGGAGCGATCTTAACGGCCAGGGGAACATACCGGCCATGTGCCGCAGATAAATGAGCCTGTTTGTCTTTAAGGGCGGTCAGAAGCGCGCTGAGTTCGTCACCGCCTTGCAGGGCGCGAAGGTTTTTGGTGTTGGGGGAAGAAATATTAACGGTGATATAGCTGGCATGGGCATAGGCTTTTTCTAAGCAGATCAGGTAGTCTTGCGCAGCCTGCTCAATCGGCGTGGTGGCATTTTTACCGATATTAATGCCCAAAATACCATTGTAACGGCTGGTTTCGATATTTTTGATCATGATATCGATGCCGTAATTATTAAATCCCATACGGTTGATGATGCCGCCGTGTTCGGGAACGCGGAACAGGCGGGGCTTGGGGTTGCCTTCTTGCGGGCGCGGCGTAACAGTGCCGACTTCGATAAAACCGAAGCCTAGGGCGGCCAGTGCATCAATATATTCGCCGTTTTTATCCAATCCTGCTGCCAATCCGACCGGGTTGGGCAAATCCAAGCCCATTAGGCGGGTAGGATTGGTGTGACATAAACCTGCGTCCGGCATCAGCCACGGATGGCTATGCTTAATCAATTCAAGTGTAAAGTGATGGGCTTTTTCGGCGTCTAAACGAAAGAGTAGCGGGCGGATAATGGATGAATACATGATGATAGGCCGTCTGAAAACAATGGATGTTACCGATTTTACCTGAAGAGAGGGAGATAAGGGGAATAAAAGGCAGGTATATGCTGTTATCTTTTTGTCATCATGCTGCTATACAATCGCTTTGTTCACCGTATGGTATTTATTCAGGAAAGGATGCATCGGTATGAAAAAATGGATGTTGGCGGTATGTTTCGCCGCTTTGGGCGTACAAGCTATGGCGGCAGAGAAATTAATTATCGCCCATCGCGGCGCAAGCGGATATTTGCCGGAGCATACGCTGGAGAGTAAAGCGTTGGCATTCGGACAAAAGGCGGATTATCTCGAACAAGATTTGGTGATGACCAAAGACAACCATTTGGTTGTGATTCATGACCATTTTTTAGACGGGCTGACCGATGTGGCCGAAAAATTTCCCGGTCGGGCTCGTGCCGACGGTAAGTTTTATGTGCCGGATTTTACTTTGGCCGAAATACGCAGTTTGCGGATGACGGAAAATTTTAAAACGGAAAACGGCAAACAGATTGCTGTTTATCCCAAACGGTTTCCTTTGTGGCAGGGTAATTTCAGAATCCACACTTTCGAAGAAGAATTGCAGTTTATACGCGGTTTGGAAAAGGCCAGTGGTAAAAAAATCGGCATCTATCCTGAAATCAAGGCACCGTGGCTGCATCATCAGGAGGGTAAGGATATCGCCCGTGCGACTTTGGAATTATTGAAGAAATACGGTTATACCGGAAAGAATGATCCGGTTTACCTGCAAACTTTTGATTTTAATGAACTCAAACGCATTAAAACCGATTTGATGCCGAAAATGGGTATGGATATCAAGTTGGTTCAATTGGTTGCTTATACCGATTGGAACGAAACACAGGAGCGTAAAGGTAGCAGTTGGGTAAATTACAGCTATGATTGGATGTTCCGTCCGGGAGCAATGAAGGAGATTGCCCGTTATGCCGATGGTGTAGGACCGGCTTGGTATATGCTTTTAGACGGTAAAAAATCGGTTAAAGGGAAAGTAGTGGCAACTCCGATGGTAGACGATATCAAATCCAACGGTTTGGAGCTTCATCCTTATACCGTTCGCCAAGAAACATTGCCGGAATATGTGGGTGATATTGATGAGATGTATGCGGTTTTATTTGATAAGGCTAAAGCCGATGGTATTTTTACCGATTTTCCGGATACGTTGGCAAATTATTTAAAACGTTAAAATATTGTTTATTTCAAAATAATAAGGCCGTCTGAAAATAATTTTCAGACGGCCTTTGGCTGTATATCAATTATTTTTTCGCATATTTGGCGTAAGCATAATAGCTGTGACCGTTTTGCGCGCTACGGGATAGTCCATTGAAAATCACGCCTTTTACGGAAATGCTGTTTTGGGCAAAGCGTTGCATACTGATTTCCAATTCTCGCGGCGTAGTGCGGTTATGATGGGCAACCAGCATGGTATTGCCGGCAAATTGCCCGATAACGGCAGCATCGGTTACGGCCAAAATCGGCGGTGTATCCACGATTACGTAGTCATAACGCTGTTTGGCCCATTCCAAAATCGCATATAGGCGGTTGCTCATTAACAGCTCGGACGGATGATCAGGCATTTTACCGTGGCTGATAAATTCAAGGTTTTCAATCTTAGTAGTTTGTACTGCCTGCATCGGGTTGGTGTCGCCTGCTAATATCTCAGCCAAACCGGTTTCTTCGTTTAGACCAAATATACGGTGCAGATAGCCTTTGCGCATATCGGCGTCAATCAGTAGTGTTTTTTTGCCGGATTGCGCCATAACGGTTGCCAAGTTAGCAGATATGAAGGATTTCCCGACCTCGGGGGTTGCACCCGAGATCATCAATACTTTGTTTTTGGTATTCATCATGGCAAAGTGAATGCCGGTACGCAAAGAACGGATGGCTTCTACGGCAATATCTGAGGAGTCTTCTGCTGCCAAGAGGAATGAAGAAGGTGTTTTTTTACGGCTCAGACGCTTGCTTTGCGCATCACGTTTTTTCTGGGTTTCAGATAGTGGAATGACAGCGGCCACTTCCAAACCGAGCATCTCGATTTCTTCAGGAGAGGTAACGGTACGGCGGAAGCTGGATCTTAATAAAAACCAAGCCGAAGCGGCTAAACCGGCGGTGAGGGCGCTCATTAAGATAATCATGCCTTTGCGCGGCTTAATGGGTTGTTCGGCAGTAACGGCTTGGTCAACTACACGGACATTACCTTGGGCACTGGCGCGCAGGATGTTCAGCTCTTGTTGTTTGTTCAAAAGCTGCATATAGGTGGCTTGGTTTGTATCAACATCACGCGTTAACCGGATGACTTCTTGTTGGGTATTGGGCAAAACCGCAATTTGGCGGTTGATTTTGTTTTTGGCTTGTTCCAATACAGATAGTTTGTCGAGTACGGATTTCAGAGCCGGGTGTTCTTTGGTATAGAGCTCTGCCAGACCGGCCTCTTCGGTTTTTAATGTGGTGATTTGTGCCTCGATACTGGCCAAGCTTTCTAATGCGCTTTTGGCTTCGATCGGGATATCTAAAGAGCCGCTTTTCATGCGGTATTCGTTCAGGCGGTTTTCAGCGTCTTGCAGGGCTTCGCGCAAACGGGGCAGCTCTTCACTGATAAAAGCCAAGCCGTTGGCTGCTACTTGCACATCACGGTCTTTATTTTGGCTCACATAGTTGTTAATAATGCTGTTTAGAATATTTTCGATTTGTTTGGGGTCGCTGCCGACATAGCCTAGGTTCAGAATAGGGCTGGTTTTGCCTTTACTGATGACCGAGAAGTTTTGATTTATTTGGTTGATGGTATTGAGGCGTGAAAACTTGGTCAGGGTAAATTGCTGGCCGGCATTAGCCAAAATCTGGTTGATTTGCAGCACCAAGCGGTTGTCGACTTTTAAAGGTTGGCCTACGCGGCCCTCGGATACCGAGCCATCGGGAAGTTTGATACTGTAATGTTGGTTATCGGCAGCCGTAAGGATGATAGGCTTGTTGTGCCATTCTTCGGATACGGTGAAGGCTTGTATTTTTAATTCAGGATCGGTATCGCTGCTGAGATTGTGTGCCAACTGCCCGAATACAGGGAAGTATTTTGGAGTAACACTTTGATCCAGTTGTAAATCTTCAACGGTTTTGCCGATAACCAAGCGCGATTGGATAAGCTCGATTTCGGCTTCGGAAGGAGAGGGTTCGCTACTAAATAAGCTGTTAATTTCATTCAAAATTTGGTTTTGCTTAGTTTGCAGCTCAAGCATGGCGTCCGCACGGTAGACGGGTGATGCGGAAAAACTATAGAGCCCGCCGGCCAGTGCACCTAATAATATTGCCAAGCCGATGGCTTTTTTGTGTTCCAACAGGTGATGCAGCTGTTTGCTTACATCAATTTCATTGTCTTTTTCTGAGGGTGGATAGTTTGAATAGGGTTGGTTCATAATGAGCCTTTAAATAGGATTTATATGTCGTTGGGGCATTACTTACCGAGTGCCTGAATCCGCCTTGAGTTTTTGTGCCCAGCTGATTGACGCCTCTTCGATATGCTGATAAACCGATTCAAACATTTCGTCACTTTGGCGAAACGGATCGGGAATACTTTTGCGCGGCAGCCATTGTGCAAACAGCATGGTTTTGCTGCGGGCCGAGGGCAGGATATCTGCAACGGCTTCGATATGTGACGGTTCCATTACCAATATCAGATCGGCTTTTTCACATAGTGCGGCGGTTAATTGCTGTGCCGTATGGCCGGCAACGATAACACCGCGCTTCAGTGCCGTTTTAATCGCTTGAAAGTCTGCATCTGCACCGACAACCGCACGGATACCTGCAGATTCGATGTGGTGGGTAGGCAGCATTTTTTGTAATACGCGCTCGGCAGTGGGAGAGCGGCATATGTTACCTACGCAAACGATCAAGATGTTTTGATACATAAAAGGCCGGCCTTTACTTAAATGTACTGTCCAAATTGTAGAGGTTGGAAACCGAATTGGTCAGCAAAGACATTACGCGGTTCCAGCGGGACAACGGTGCGGCGGTTACGAATACTACGTCATTGGCGCGCAATTTAAATTCGTTGCCTAAGGCATAAGCCGTGGCGTCTTTCAGATTCAACTGATAGATATGGATTGGTTTTTCAACATCATGCGGTGCATTACGTACAACGAAAACACCGGTTGCGTCTGCCAACGCCTGATTCATACCCTTGGCTTCTCCTAAAGCTTGAGTAAGCGATAGGCCGTGACTACCGATCGGTAACGAGGTTTGTTGGTTAACCTCACCCATTACGTATACTTTGCTGTTTTCGGTAGTGGGAACATAAACGATATCACCGTGACTGAGCAGTTGGTTTTGTGAGAGGTCGCCGTATTGTAGGATTTCCTGAAGCGAAATAGTCCGATCCACACCGTTATGGGTGAGTTTCACGTTTTGTGTATCGGCATTGGCTGCCAAACCTCCGGCCTGGTCAATCGCATCGAGCAGGGTAACCGGAATATTGGTAATCGGAAGCTGGCCGGGTTGTCCGACAGCTCCCGCTATCGATATACGCTGTGAGCGGAATTCGGTAACGTTTACCGAAACCTGCGGGGTTTTGATGTAGCGTTTCAGACGGCCTTCCAGCATATTTTGGATCTCGGGCAGGGTTTTTCCCTGTACATACAATTTCCCTGCCAGAGGGTAAGAAAGATGGCCCGTTTCATCTACCCATGCGCCGCTGCTGACCTGTTTGCTTTGCGGATTCATGCTGCTTGGAACGGGAGAGTTCAAATCGGGGTGATGCCATACCATGATATTCAGTACGTCACCCGGGCCGACACGGTAGCGGTAAGCGGATTTCTGCTGGTTTAATGCTTGATTATGCTGCGCAGTGCGCGGAGGCTGCCGCATACTCTGAATCAGATTAAGGGTAATCGGATAAACGTTTACACGGCTATCAAGCGTATCTTCGCCTCTTGTATGGTTTTCGTTATATACCCAAGTTTTGTTTTTGGTGGGCAGGCTTGAGCCGGGTATCACTGTGCAGCCGCCGGTTGTCAGTGCCAGCAGCGAAAAACCGATAATGGTCAGTCGTTTGAGTTTCACAATAATCCTTTTTATTTAAACATGAGGCCGTCTGAAAAAATGATTCAGGCGGCATGGTTTTGTTGCCATACCAAGTCGCAAATACCGTCTTTAGGGACAAATCCGGTGGGTGCCTCAAGCAGTAATGCGCGCAGATTCTGTTGGTCAGACTGTCTGCAGGCGTTATCCATACGCTCAAGTATGTCGGAAAGCTTCTGCCAAGGTAGCATTATTTCATTGGCGGTCATAATGCGGGGATGAGTGGTTTCTTGTACTTCATCGCCGATTAGCAGCTCTTCGTAAAGCTTTTCACCCGGGCGCAATCCGGTAACTTCTATGGATATATCGCCGTCGGGATTGTTTTCATCTTTAACTTCCAAACCGCTGAGACGGATCATTTGGCGTGCCAAATCAATGATTTTTACCGACTCGCCCATATCCAGAACGAATACATCACCGCCTTGTCCCATCGCACCGGCTTGGATCACTAATTGGGCCGCTTCGGGTATGGTCATGAAGTAGCGTGTGATATCGGCATGCGTTAATGTAACCGGCCCGCCTGATGCGATTTGTTTCTCAAATACAGGCACTACCGAACCGGAAGAACCCAATACATTGCCGAAGCGTACCATACAAAAGCGCGTGGTTTGGTTCGGTTCTGCCGCCAAAGCCTGTAATACCAGCTCCGCCATACGTTTGCTGGCACCCATGGTATTGGTGGGGCGTACGGCTTTATCGGTTGAAATCAGCACGAAGGTTTCAACTAAGGCATCAATCGCGGCACGGGCACAGAAAAGTGTTCCGTAAACATTATTGCGGATACCTTCGATGGTGTTGAATTCGACCATGGGAACGTGCTTATAGGCGGCTGCATGGTAAACGGTTTGTACGCCGAAAGTCTTCATAACGCTGTACAAGCGTTTTTCATGCTGAACCGAACCCAAAAGCGGAATGGTTTCTATTTGTAAGCCGAACTCTTTTTGCAGTTCGGCCAGTTCTTTGTCGATACTGTATAGGGAGAATTCCGACAGCTCGAACAAAATCAGCTTGGCAGGGCTTTGACGGATAATCTGGCGGCATAGTTCCGAACCGATTGAGCCACCGGCACCGGTTACCATAACAACTTTGCCCCGAATATCTTTAGCCATCAGCTCCGGACGGGGGGCAACGGGGTCACGGCCGAGTAAATCGACGACCGATATTTTTTTCAGGGAGCTAACACTGATTTTCCCGTCTACCAAGTCCCGCATACCCGGAATAGTTAGAACTTCGCAAGGGTAAGGTTCTAGTGAGCGGATAATGGCTTTGCGTTCATCACCGCTCACACTCGGAATGGCCAATAGGATTTTTTTGATCCCATAGCGCTGGATCAGACTGCTGATTTCAGCAGGGCTGTATACCGTTAAATCATAGATAATCGAACGTTGGATTTTTTCGTTGTCGTCTATGAAGGCGATTGCGTTATATTCATGTACCTGTTTGATGGCTTCCAACAGCTGCCGGCCTGATTGACCCGCACCGTAAATCAAGACGGGTATCATTTGCTTATTGCTGCGGTTAGTGAGGATGGTCCGCAGCATCAAACGGCTGCCTGCAATCAGTACGACCAGCGTCAGGAAATAAGCAACGGGAAGAGCCAATCTCATGCGTTGTTCAAACATTAAAATGCTGATAAAAAATACAACGGATGAAATGGCACTGCCCATAACGGCGGTAGTCAGTACTTTTGTGCTGACGAAACGCGTTACGGCCCGATAAAGCCCCAGGCGCGAGAAGACAACAATCGTGATGATTGCGGTTACGCCGAAAGAAAGCCAGTTAGCCGTATTGAGCCACTCTTCAGAATAGTTCATCTTCAGACTTTGGATAAACCAGAATGTGGCAAAAAGAACCGCCAAGTCGTGCAGCACAAAAAAAGCTTTTTTTACGTTGCGTGGTAAAGTAAGTAAAGATTCCAAAAGCATAATTGGTATCCGGTTTAGATACAGGCTTGTTGTAATACGGCTTCGATATGGCGGCAGCAGAACGATATTTCTTCATCGCTCAATGTCGGGTGTACTAAAAACATCAGGCTGGTGTCACCTAGTTCGACAGCATTTTTCAACCGCTCTTTCGGGCGCCATGGCGTATTGTCGAAAGCTTTTTCCAAATAAACCTCCGAGCAGCTGCCCTGATAGCAGGGTACTTTCAGTGCGGTCAGCTCGTTAACGATACGGTCACGGTTCCATTCTGGCTTGAGTTTTTCCGGCTTAACGAAAGCGTAGAATTTGTATTGGGCGTGAACGATATAGTCGGGTACTTCCACCAGGCGGATACAACCAAACTGGGATAGGCTTTGCGATAAACGAACCGCATTTGCTTGGCGTTTGGCGGTCCATTCAGGCATCCGTTTAAGCTGGATGCGGCCAATAACGGCTTGCATTTCCATCATGCGCCAGTTTGTACCGAAACTTTCATGTAACCAGCGGAAACCGGGGGGGTGTTGGCGGTTATATACGGCGTCAAAGCTTTTGCCATGATCTTTATATGACCACATTTTCGACCATAGCTCTTTGTCGTTTGTCGTCACCATGCCGCCTTCACCGCCGGTCGTCATGATTTTGTCTTGGCAGAACGACCATGCGCCGACATGGCCGATGGAGCCTACGGATTTCCCTTTATATTTGGCACCGTGAGCTTGGGCGCAATCCTCAATTACCCAAAGATTTTTTTCTTCGGCCAGAGCCATAATGTCGTCCATTTCTGCAGGCATGCCGGCAAGATGGACAACGATAATGGCTTTAGTTGCAGGAGTGAGGACGGTGCGGATGGTTTCGGCAGTAATGTTTTGGCTGTTTAAATCTACGTCTGCGAACACCGGATTTGCGCCTGCGGTTACGATCGCAGAGGCAGAGGCCAAAAAAGTACGCGAAGTTACGATAACATCATCGCCGGCACCTATGTTCATGGCCTTGAGGGCTACATCCAAAGCCAAGGTGCCGTTACCTAATGCAATTGCATATTCGGTATCGGCAAAGGTTGCAAATTCTTTTTCAAATTCACGGCATTCGTTGCCTGTCCAATAGTTGACTTTATTTGACAGTAAAACTTTGGATACGGCATCGGCTTCTTCTTGGGTGAAGCTTGGCCAGGGAGACAGGGCGGTATTTAACATATAAATTCCTTTATTTGATTGATATGACGAATCCAATAGTGCGGTTGGTGATTGTCGGAAAAGCTTTCTGGCGGGTATCGGTGTATATTTTTTTCAGAAGGCTTTAATCCGATGGTCAGCCAGCCCATTTGTTTTGGGGTAATAAAGTCTTTTTTAATGTTGTCACCAACGTAGATATAAGTTTTTCCGGGATACTGTTCCATAATGAAGTCAAAACGTTCCGGATTTGGTTTTTCCGAATGCCATGCTTCGGAAATCAAAATATGCTCGAAATGGTGTAGCAATCCCAGTCCGTGAAGTTTTAGTCGCTGGCTCAAACTACGGCCGTCTGAAATGATGGCGCTACCGCAAAATCTGTTGAGTAATGCTTTAAGTTCGTTTGCACAAACATACGGCTGTATCTCAGGGTTATGCAGACGGTATACCCAAAGTAGGGAGTTTTTCTCAGCGGCGTTTAAATTGCAAAAACTTGCCAACTTGTTTAACCAGTCGGAGCTATCCGGATCTATTTGGCTCAACAATATCTCTTCGCTATATTCGGGATATAGTCGGGCTAACAGACTACAAACTTTTTTAATTCCGGAAAGCTTGTAGTCAAACTCGGCGTAAAGAGTGTCATCAAGATCCAGAACCAAAACGCTCTCGGCAGGGTTGATCGTTATTGTCATTCTTTCACCAATATTTTTGCATCGTATCGCAGCATAATAAGGTTGGGTTCCCATTTGTCATAAAATGGAATTTCTTTACCGTATAAATACTCTTGAATCAACCAAGACGGATAATTTCCTCCGACTGCATACGATAGGGGGAAGCCGCCGCCGAATCTCGGATTAATTTCTACGCCGTAGAGGCTGTTGTTTTCAGGGTTATAGAAAAATTGGGCGGTGATACAGCCGCGGGCACCCTTGAGGGTAGCCATGTTTTCGACTAGGAAATCATATAGCCAATTTTTGCGTGTTACACCTTTGCTGACTTCACCTGAGCGCACCTCGATACGCTCGCGCGGAATAGCGCATTTCAATTCGCCGTTTTGGGTGTAATACATATCGACGGTAAATTCACGATAGGTATTTTTGATGTCGATAAGTTCGCAAAACATCATTTTGGGATCCTGTTTCAAATCATCCGTTAGGTCTTGAGGAGATTTCAGGGCTTGGGCGCCGATTGCACGGCTACCGTCATACGGTTTGACAAAACACGGGAATACAATGTCTCCCAGCTGATAAATCTTGGGCGCTTTGATATTGTATTGTTGGAAAAGGTCAACGCTTTTACGCTTATCGCGGCAGTATTGCAAGAGTTCGCTGTCGGATACGATCAAATGGATATTTGCAGCGGTAAAACGATCCCGTTCTTTTGCCAGCTTCATCAATTCAGTGTCAATTGTCGGTATGATTAAGCCGATTCCTTTGGCAACGGCCAGCTCGAAAATAGCATCCGTGTAATGGCTGTCACTGATACGGGGAACAGCAAATGCTTCATCCGCAACATGGCAGGCAGAGGACAGCTTGGGGTTCAAATCCGTACAATACACCCGAATATTTCCAGAAAATTTCGCCGCTTCGGTTTTGAAGCTTTCAACCAGTTCGACGCGTCGTCCGGCCGATAAAATTAGGATATTGTTAGGGGTATTGGTATTTCCTTCGAAAAACGGCATAGTCGCATCTCCTTGGGCAGAAATTCCTTCGCGGATAAATACTTTTTTAATGGTTAGAAAGAGTATTTTTATATCTAATAATAGGTTTTGGTTTTCTACATACCATACGTCGTGTTGGAATTTTTCATCCCAAGAAATCGCATTTCTACCGTTTACCTGTGCCCAACCGGTGATGCCGGGTTTGACCTCGTTGCGGCGGCGTTGGAAATCATTGTAGAGCGGGAGATACTGCATCAGTAGGGGGCGGGGTCCCACTAAGCTCATTTCCCCTTTTAAAACATTCCAAAGTTCGGGCAGTTCATCTAAGCTGGTAGCACGCAGCTTTTTGCCAAAAGGAGTGAGCCGTTCGCTATCTGGTAATGGTTTGCCTGATGCATCAACGGCATCTCGCATCGAACGGAATTTAATCATCTTAAACGGCTTGCCGTCTTTACCCGGGCGGGTTTGGGTAAAAAAGACAGGAGAACCCAAATTTTTCCGGATCAAATAAATAAGCAGCAGGAATACGGGTGAGAGCAGAATCAGCCCGGCGGCGGCACCAACTATATCCAATAAACGTTTGAGCAGATTATTCATGTGCAAGCTTCTCAATCATGTTAACAATTTTTTGGTAAGCCACATCACGTTTGAAGCGGTGTACGATCTCATCCGACTGCACAGGATCATTTTTGTGTTGCAAAATACGGCGGGCCGCGCCGATAAAGCTATTTACATCTCCTGAGGTATAGTTTGCATGCGGAAGCAGAGTAAGCACTTGGGATACTTCATCATTAACTTGGCTGTTTAAAATGGGCTTTTGCAGGGCCATGTAGTCCGACAGTTTGTTGGTGATGGATTGCATGGCGTAGGAATGGATGGGGTTCACCGAAATATCACAACCTTTGGCAATCGACATCATTTCCGCATAAGGCAGATAGCCGTAGAAAATAATTGATTCGTTGGCGTAAGCCTTTAATTTTTCCAAATCCGGGCCGCCACCCATAATGTGCAGCTCAACTTTCTCCCCTGCATCCAAGAGGGCTTGGATACCTTTGCAGACTGTTTCTACGTCGTAACTGAAGCTCAGAGTGCCTAGATAAAAAAAGCGCGTCGTGCCGGCGGCGAAGGCTTTGGCTTCAACGGAATCCAAAGTGTTGAAGTCGGCACCGATATAAACGACTTCGCCGGGTACTTTAGGATTGGCTTCTTTGGCACGGTCGAGATAGGTTTGCGACACTGCCACTAGGCCGTCCGCAGCCGCATAGGCAGTATTCGCACGGTGTGCGAACGGCAGTAGGTTGTGAGGTATTTTTTTCAAAACGGGAACGACGGATGAAAATGATTCCGGCCATACGTCTTGTACATCAATAATCAGTTTGTAGCCTAAGCGTTGTTTATGTTTGCCCAGCAATAGGTTGGTTGCTATAAGGGGGTAGGCTGAAAAAACGATATCTTGATCGCCCGGGCGGCAGCTTTGCAGCCATTGTTCGAAATTTTTGACAAAAACATGATGGCTTTGGACACGCTGTAACGAAACGTTTTTCTGATATCCGCTCTCGGCCAGCAGTTTGACTCGCAATCTGCCTTTGGAAGCATTTTCCGCATCTTCAGGCCGTCTGAAAGATTTGTCATAATGTTTGAAATTGCTGGTTAGCAATAAAACATCATGTTTTTGGCTTAATAATTCTGCTAAATACCAAAAGCGGTTGAAATGCGGTTCGCTAGGTAGGGAGCAATACGGGGCGACAATAGTAATTTTCATGTTCTACCTTACATATTGTATGCAGCAATAGTGGTACGGTAAATTTCATCGTCCGAACACAAGGTTTCGACATGTTTGTGCAGGGCTTGGCCTAATTGACGGCGTAAGTCTTTGTTGTGCACCAATTCAGTAACAGCATCGGCAAACTCTTCGGCATTGCCCAGAGGAATGCAGTAGCCGGTTTGTCCGTTGATTACCATCTCCGAGATGCCCGCCATGTTGTAGGTTACTACCGGAGTATCATACAGGCCTGCTTCGAGAATATTATTACCAACGCCGGCTCCGTGATCCCCCGCGCAATTGGGCGTATTTACCAAAATATCCACATCTTTGAAGTAAGCGGTTAAATCGCGTACACCGCCTAAGAAGGTAACTTTATCGGCAATACCCAAATCATATGCCTGTGCCTTGAGATTATTCATTTCTTCACCGATACCTGCGATCGAAAGACGCACAGGCAGGCCGCGATCTACCAGGGTTTTAAAAATAGGCAGCATCAGATGTACGGCACGCACTTTATCTAGGCGAGATAAGGTGCCGAGCATAATGTAGTCTTTTTCGGTTTTTTCCGGAACATAGTCGGGTTTGTGCAAGGCATTATAGGTGTATGTAATACGGTTGGCGGGAAAGCCGTAGCGGATCAGTTTTTCTTGTTCGTGTTTACAGTTGCCGATAATGTAAACACCTAGCATTTTGAATAATTTGGCAATTTTAGGGTAGGTTTCCGGATCCAAGCCGCGGGCGTGATAAAAAACTTTAGTTTTAGGAGAAGCGATTTTTGCCGCCAAAGCACATGCAGGCACAATGCGTGCCATTTGGCAGTGGATAATGTCGGGTTTTTCCTCTTTTAGCATTTTTGTATATGCAGCCATACCTTTCAGATAACCCGCTAAGCCGCCTTGGTAGAAATTTATTTCATACCAGCGGATACCTAATTCTTGTGCCTCTGCAATAAGTGGGCCGTCTGAAGATGCCAAAACGATATCATGCCCCCGGCTTTTCAGGAGGCGGCTTAAGCGAAAGGTTGCATTTTCAGTGCCGCCGAGGCCGCTCATAGAGGTAGTTAGTACAATTTTCATAATGTATAGCCTCGCTTGGTTTGTAAGTGTTTGTTTTTCAAATTAGCTGCCAAATAGATGAAAATGAAGAAGCAGGGCAGCCAAATGAAAGGTAAGCGCAAAATAGTAGAAGGAATGAATCCGGCAATTAGGAAAATACCCATGCAGGCCAGGCCAAACACACGTTGTTTGGAAACCAAGCCGGCAGTCGTGAGAATAACTTTTGCATAGCGCAGTAAATAAGCCAAAAAGCCCAATAAAGAAGCCATACCGAAGCCTAGGTACAATTCAATGATAAAACTGTGCGGATTGGCAAAACCGAGGCTGTCGCTTAAGTGCCCGCCGAAGTATTCTTGGAAGTTTTTAGGCCCATACCCCAAATATAAAAACGGAGGGTTGTTCCAAAAGTAATTGTAGATTTCCTGACGGTACGAAATGGAGTTGTCGCTTTGAAAATCATATAAGAACAGATACAGCCTGGATGAAAAACGTTCCAAAAACTCATTGCCGTTTAGAGAAAGGAGAAAATCTTTAATCCATTGGTCAGGAATCATCATTAATACGCAGACGGCAGTGGCAATCGCTATTAAGGTGGTTAGGCCGTTGTTGCGGTAGATGAGATTGAGTGCGAGCAATAGCAGATAGCAGGCGATAGCGGTACGCGAAGCACTGGCGAAGATAACTGCGCCCAATAGGATAAACAGCAGCCAGCCGCGCAACATATCTTTACGGCTTTGGGCAAGCAGGTTGAAGAAAATGAGAATAGCAGGCGCGGTACATAATGCCGTAGTAGCCAAGTTGTTCGGATTAAAGAACAAGCCTTTCAAACTACCGCTGTCCAGAGACAGGGTTTCATCTGAAGCGACGAATTGAAAGCCCAGAATCAGTTCGAGAAATGGGGGCACCGCTATAAAAAGAGCAAAAATTGTTAAAAATTTACGGATGAACTGCAGCGGATCGCGATGGCGGGAAAGTATCAGATATAGAGCATAAAACAGCGGAGGGAGCACCATAAAAAACATGATGTCCATAAATTGCGTCGGTGTGAGCGGAGAAAATAGGAGATGCATCAAACTCCAGCCGCTCATAACAGTAATGGCAAGCAAAGCTATAAGGATATCCCGTGGAATCCGCTTACTTTCAAAGATAGCGGCCATCCCCATCGCGGCGATAAATAATACCGTTAAAGGATTATCGATTCGCGGAATGCCGGCTACATAGGCAAGTGTAGGCCCCAGCATGTAGGCACAAATGATGCTGTAAAATAAAAAAATGTATAGTTTCTGAGAGTTGATTTTCACAATTTTCCCAAGTTTTTATTAGTTTTCTTGCATTAGGTTCGTATCTGATTAACCTGATGGTTTGGTGCAGGTTTTAAAATCAGTTTCGACCGGTTACTTGCCGGTAAATTGCTTGTAGTTGTCCGACGATGCTCTTTTCACCAAATTCGGCCAAGCAGTTTTTGCGCAAAACTTCTGGGACGTAATTGCCGCTGTTGGCAGCCATATCCAGTAAGGCGGTAGTCAGTGCTGCTTGATCTTCAGTATCGACCAAGATACCGTTTTCATTTGTGACGATACTTTCAGGGCCTCCGCATCGGGTAGCAATAACGGGCAGTCCTTGGGATAAGGCTTCAATAAATACTACGCCGAAGGTTTCTACCCTGCTGGCTAAAACAAAAGCATCGCTGGTGTACATCAGATTTAATACTTCTTCATTTTTTAAGCCGCCCAAGAATTCCACTTTATTGCCTAGATTTAATGAGGCTGCCAGTTGGTGAAACTGAGCTTCGTCGGGGCCTGTGCCGCCGATTTTTAACTTCATATTCGGGTTGGTTTTTAGAGCATCGGCAAAAGCGGGTAATAAAATATCAAAGCCTTTATTCAACCGCAGGTGCGCCACCGAACAGAATGTAAACTCTGGGTTTCCCTGTTTATTTTGTAAGTTGACGGGCGCTTCGAATTTGTTAGACAAGATATTTGGTAAATATTTCCACTCCAAACCTTGATATTCTTTTTTCAACAGATCGCAAAAATCATGGCTGACGGCAAGACGCGCCGCACAATGCTCGGCGGCCGGCTGCATAGCGGGTCGTTGCCAGTCATGAATTAGCTTTCGTGCATAGGTAGAACTGTGCTCTGTGATAACGTAGGGGATGCCTGTTTCTTGATAAATAGCATATGCTAAAAGGCCGCCGTAATTCATGCAATGCGCATGTATGAGGTCTGGTTTGCCATGTTTTGTGACATAGCGCATGAAAAGCTTTTTTCCTGCTTTGAGCCAACGGCTACGGTCAAGCTGAAGGCGAGGGAAGAAATACATGGTTTGATAAACGAATGTCGGTATGCCCTGTTCGACATAATCTTTGTAACCGTACATCTTTGAAAAGATTGTATCCGGGCGTCCGCGTAGAGAGCGAAACTGGGGAGCGATAACGCCTACAGTTACCCCCGCTCTTTGCAGCGCCTGTGCCTGTTGTCGGAAAAAGATACCGTCAACATCATCGGGAGTTTCTGGATACCAAGATGGTAGGATTAATACATGCATAACTATTATGTTTTCCCTTGGCCATTAATTGCTTTTCAGACGGCCTCTAATCATTAATATCATAGTGTGCAGTTGGTGCTTGTGCCGGAGATACAAGCCGATTGTCACGAGCAGCCAAAACGCCGCAAAAATAAAATAGTTTGTCGGATTACCCCAGCAGGTATAAGCAATACACGATATTAAGCATGCCAAGGTAGTGCCATACAGCTTCTTACGCGGTAGCGGCTGCCAAAGACGTATCGAACATTCGGTTTTCATAACGAAAAACAACCAAAATGAAGTTGCTGTAGCAATTGCGGCGCCTCTGGCTCCAAAAAGCGGGATTAACCAATATAACAGCGCCAAGTTGCAAACTAAGGCGATCAGGGAAATAACTGTAATCAGCCATGTTTGCTTACTCACATTAATACCGATGCCGGTTACTTCTGTTAGGGTATACAGCAAAGGAAACAAAATGCTCGAGAGCAGTATAAATTGCACAGGCGCATAATTTGCCGGCAAAATCATCGGAACCAACGGTGAGAATAGCCCGATGACACATAAAATCATGATGATCAAACTCAGCATCGAATCAACAATGGTGCCGATTTTTTTTAAATTTTCCTGCTCACCTTCTATCCATTTAAATACCATCGGTGCCCAAATGGTAGAAAAAATACTTTGAAAGATTAAAGCAATAGCCCCAAAGCTGACTGCCATGGAATAGACGCCCAACTCAGAGAGGCCGGCCAGTTTTTTTAAAGCAAACCTATCTATTGAAGAAAGTCCCCAGTAGGCTAATCCGGCGGCTGCCAGAGGGATGCCATAACGTAGTGTCTCTTTCAGTTGCGTAGTGTTTCTCTCGGCTTTCGCAGCGGCCAGCAATTCGTGCCGCGTTTGCCACATTAAAATGACTGCGCAACACCATTGGGCTACGGTATAGGCAGCAATCAAATAAAATGTGGTTTTAGGTGCTTGTACGGCTATGTATAGTAAAACGAAAAATAAAATTAAAACCTTGGGTGTAAATTGGCTAAGGGAGAACGCAAACGCCCTTTCTTGCATACGCAGTATCAAAGAAAGGTAACGGGGTAGTAAGATGCCTCCGAAAAACAATAAACACCACAAACCTAATGTTGCATCGTCCAGTGCCAGTATTTGTATTGATAGCCACTCCGGATACCAAAAGACGGCAAACATACCGGCAAATGCAAGAATCATAGGTGGTACTACAATAGTTTTAAACAGTTGTGCCTTATCGGGCGCACTGTAATACTCGCGTATATATGCTTGGTCCAAACCTAAGCCAAGTACCAATAATGTCAGGCTCGATACTGCTTGTAGCAGCACGATCCGCCCAATATCATCAGCACTGAAATACCAAGAGATCAGCGGCAAAGATAATGCGCTTGCGGCGGCACTACCTAGGGGGCCTAGGGCGTAACCAAATAATTTTTTTGCATTCATGCTGCTGTATATAGGGGATGGCAGATTTTGCGATAAAGCATTTTATCGATTTAATCAGCCATACCCCAGGTTATACCGGGATACGGCTGTCGTTCAATATCAGGCTTTTACTACATTGTCTGCTTTGCCCGGGAAGCGTCCGCGGGTATCTACGATCAATTTGGCATGTTTTTTCAACAATTCATAATCAAATTTATCGTGATCCGTAGTCACTACGATGCAATCAAAATTAGCAATATTTTCAGCTGTTAGGTTTTCACTCTTCAGATCAAAGTAACTATGGCCGGGAATGTGCGGGAATATCGGAACATGAGGATCGGAATAGGCAATCTTCGCACCCAGTTTGTGTAAGCGCTCCAATACTTCGACAGACGGGCTTTCACGCATATCGTCAACATTTTTCTTATAGGCGATACCCAGTACCAAAACTTTGCTGTCTTTGATAGATAGGTTGCGTTCGTTGAGAGCCAAGCTGATTTTGCTGATTACATAATCAGGCATGGCAGAGTTTACTTCGCCGGCCAATTCTATGAAGCGGGTATTCACACCATATTCACGAGCCTTCCAAGTCAGATAGAATGGATCGATCGGAATGCAGTGGCCGCCTAAGCCAGGACCCGGGTAGTAGGCGACAAAGCCGAAAGGTTTGGTAGCTGCGGCACCAATCACTTCGTGAATATCGATATCCATTTTATCTGCCACGATTTTCATTTCGTTTACCAGGCCGATATTAACTGCACGGTGAATATTTTCCAGCAGTTTGGTTAATTCGGCGGCGCGGGTGGAACTCACCGGTACAACGGTATCGATTGCAGGTTGGTAGAGGGCAATACCCACTTCCAAACATGCGGGAGTGTGGCCGCCGATTACTTTGGGAATGGTCCGGGTTTCAAAATTGGGGTTACCCGGATCTTCGCGTTCGGGTGAGTACACCAAGAAAATGTCTTTACCGACTTTCAAACCACCTTCTTCGGCGCGCGGCAATAACTCCTCTTCGGTTGTGCCAGGGTAGGTGGTGGATTCAAGTGATAATACTTGACCGGCGCGCAGATATGGTTTTACTGCATCGGTAGTATCGATCACATAGCTCATGTCCGGCTCGCGATATTTATTTAGAGGAGTCGGTACGCACAAAATAATGGCTTCTACTTCGCCGATACGGGAAAAATCGGTAGTTGCCTCAAACAAACTGTTTCGAGCCGCAGCAATTTTTTCGCTGGGGATGTGTTCGATATAGCTTTTACCTTCGTTAAGGCTGGCAACCTTACCCTCGTCAATGTCAAAACCCAATACTTGATAGCCTATGTCAACATAGCGCAGCATAAGGGGCAAGCCAACATAGCCTAAGCCGACGATGCCGATTTTGGCAGTTTTATCGGTAAATTTTTGAATGGTAATATCTTTCATGACAGTTCTCTGTGGGGTAAGTTAACAAAATAATGATTGTGAAGCTATTGCCGATCTTTGAAAGGCCAGTAATGTCAATAATTTTTCTTATGCCAAAAATAGTTATTTAAACAATTAGATTTATTACTCAATTTCATATAATAATATACGCAGGAAGTGTACGATACAATAGAGATGTTGTTCGGTAGAGAAAAGGTACTTAATGGTTGCATAGGAGTTGATGAAATAATTAATGAGTTTATTTTTATTAAGATTATTTTTAAAGTTTTCGGTTTGAAGAGGGAGGGATTTTTGTTCTCTAAGCAATTAGTATCGGTGGGATAGTCGGAGTGTATATGTTCATAGGGCCAAAGGTTATTGACGTAGCGTCCAACGGATATCGCATCCTATCGTAGTGACCTCTATGGTTTGCCAATTGCTTTTCTGAGTTAATACTTGCGGTCGTTCGGAAAGTATGAACAGACCTCTGCCGGTTCCTCCTAATATCTTAGGAGATTGATAGACTACAATTTCGTCTAAAAGTTCCTCTTCTAGAAAAGCACCTGCCAAAGTAGCACCTGCTTCCACCATGACTTCGCCGAAGCCGAGATCGGCTAATTTTCCGAGTAGTTTGGGGAGATCGATCCTGCCGTTTTTTTCGCTTGCGGCGATCACAGATACGTGGGGATGATGCAGATATGGTTGGAGTTTTTCGGTTTCCGTTACTAAAGTAGCGATAATAGTGGGAGCGGTGCCGTTTTGGATCAGGTTGCTGTTAAGAGGAGTTTGCAGACGGCTGTCTAAAACTATGCGCGTAGGTTGGCGTAGCGTAGGGAAGTCCCGAACATTTAATTGCGGGTTGTCGGCTAATACTGTGCCGATGCCGGTGATTACGGCGCAACTTTCCGCACGCAGAATTTGTACGTCAGCCCGTGCTTGCTCGCCTGTAATCCATTGGCTTTGGCCGTTTGCAAGTGCGGTTTTCCCGTCTAGGCTGGCGGCACATTTAAGACGTACAAACGGCCTGGCTCTTTCGATGCGGGATAAAAAGCCGCGATTAAGTTCTCTGGCCTCGTTCTCCAAGAGGCCGCAACTCACTGCGATACCTGCTTTTTGCAGCATTTCCAGTCCTTTGCCGCCCACAAGGGGATTAGGATCGCGCATAGCGGCGACAACACGAGATACGCCTGCCTCGATCAGGCTTTTGGCGCATGGAGGCGTACGCCCGTAGTGGCTGCACGGCTCCAGAGTAACGTAGGCAGTCGAACCTTGAGCCAAGCTGCCGGCTTGTCTAAGGGCATGCACTTCGGCATGCGGCCCCCCGGCCATGATATGAAAACCTTCTCCTACAACTTGGCTGCCTTTGGCCAATACACAACCGACCCGAGGATTCGGAGAGGTTGAAAAACGCCCTTGTCGTGCAAGGACAAGGGCGCGGTACATCATTTGGCTGTCGAGTTCGCCAAATGTATCAGCATGTTTATGCATTTCAGACGGCCTTATTTGATCAGGTTGACATCTTTCAATACGCCGGCCAACTGCTCTTGCGTTGCACTTTGGCTGTTGGCGCATACATTGAACAAATTGTTACTCTCGATGATGGCGATGCAGTTTTCTCGTAGCTCGCCACCATCTTCGGTAGCTTGACTGAAGCGGTAGTTCATACGGTTTTCAGTAGCGGCTCCGACTTGCACGTTACTGATTCCCTCAGCTTTATTCAGGGCTTCTTTGAGGTTGTTAAAATAGGTTTTACCATTATTTTTAACTGCACCCAGGTTGGTTACATAGATTGTGATATCGGATGTTGTATCGCGTTGGAGCAAGGTTAATTCTTCTTTGCCGACTCCGTCCGGGCGTGCGGATTCATCGTTGCTAATATCGGTGAACTGTCCGCCTTGGATCACGATGCGGATTCTGTTGTCGCTGCTGTCGAGTGTTTGGACGGTATTGGCCGCTTGTTGTGGGGTTTGTGTCGTGGATGCAGCATTTTCGGAAGTAACTGAAGTTTCGGCTTGTTGTTTACAGGCGCTCAGTCCGAGTACGGCGACGGTAATGAGGGTGAGTGCTTTCAATTTCATAATTATTGTCCGTGCAGTGGAGAAATAGCTTGGATAAAAATCAAAAGTATAACTGTTTTGATAAAACCTTTTACCGTTTGCGGGCAGCTTGGGTGCTGCATAGGCTTTTTTTGTCAACTTAACTTTCCAAGAAGCCTCAGTATAGCAAAATAAGCTTATGCTTGGGGCGGATTATTCGATACGAGAGGTAATGTGGCGATGGCTTGCGTAAATTCGGAAACATCGTTAAAGCTTTTGTACACGGAGGCAAAACGTACATAGGCAACTTGGTCGAGTGCGGCCAGAGCCTCCATCGCCATTTCGCCGATCAGTCTTGAGCTGACTTCTTTTTGGCCCAAACGGTAAAGGCGTAATTCTATTAGTGCGACCGTATCATCTATTTGTTCGTCATCTATGGGGCGCTTATGTAAGGCGCGTGCCAAGCTGGTTCTCAGTTTGTGGGGATTGAAGGCGACTTTGATTCCAGTACTTTTCACAATTTGGGGCATCCGCATTTCTACCGTTTCAAAAGTGCTGAAACGTTGGCCGCATGTCAAGCAGCGCCTTCTGCGGCGAATGCTGTTGGTTTCTTCCAGTAAGCGCGAGTCGGTTACTTGGGTGTTGGGATTTTGGCAGAAGGGGCATTTCATAGAAGGTCGGGTTGCATATGTGAAGCATTATATTGTAACGCAAAGGCTGTTTTTCTGTCAGCCGCCCGCATAACGGGCAGGGAACTGCCGTCGTGGAAGGATAATTATGCTGAAAACATACTGTGCTTGCGTAGCTGCTTGGTTTCAGACGGCCTTGTTTGCTTAGATGGCTTGCTAAACCGATACACCTGCCGCCCGGGCGATGGCAAGCCCCTCTTCAATACTTAAATAACGTGCAGAAGAGGGAATATCACGGCGGATAATGTCGCCTTGCCGGAACATCACCAATTCATTTTCGGCTAATTGTGTCCAATGTTCATTGACAGTCAGCGGCAGGGTGGCAATGACGGCGACTTTATCGTTGGGTGTGGTAACAGCAGAAAAGTCGATGGCGACATCATCATCCAATAATTTGGCTTCGCCGAAAGGCGCTTTTCGAACTATATAGTGCAGCAGGGTGCTGGCATGCGCCATCATAAATTCGCCGTTGGATACGACGAAATTAAATAAGCCGTGGTTGCGTATTTCGTGGGTAAGCGATGCGATTGTTTCAAATAAGGTTTCTTCGTCGGGTTTGTGGCGGAAGCGTTGGCGCAATTGTTCCAAAATATAGCAAAACGCACGTTCGGAATCGGTATTGCCAACCGGGCGGTAATATTCTCCGGCTTCGGGGTAGAAGTTTTTCAGATGGCCGTTGTGGGCAAACAGCCAGTATTCGCCCCATATTTCACGCATAAACGGATGCGTATTGGCCAAAGAGGTTTGGCCTTGGGTGGCTTTGCGGATATGCGCCACCACATTTTCGGATTTGATTTGATAGGCGCGTATCAAATCGGCTACGGGGGAGTGTGCGCTCGGTTTGTCGTCATGAAATAGGCGGACGCCTTTGCCTTCGAAAAAGCCGATGCCGAATCCGTCGGCGTGGTGGTCGGTGAGGCCGCCACGCAGGCGGAAGCCTTCAAAGGAAAAAATAATGTCGGTAGGTGTGTTGCAATTCATGCCCAAAAGCTGGCACATGGTGTTCCTTATTATCTAAAAATAGTGTGATTGGGGCGGTACGGTTAAAAATGATAAAACTACCCCGATTGCATCAGATAGTCAAATACCGCCGAGAAGATTTCACTTGATAATCGGTTTTATTCAAAACGACGAAAATATAGAAAAAGGCGGCGGTTGCAAAAGGTGAGGATAACCGGCAGGCCGTCTGAAAAAACAGCGGATCGGCGGTGGCTTTATATTTGCCGAATCGTCGGTGGAAGAATATATAGGTTTTCAACCATACGGATCGGACTCTTGATTTTCAACGGTATGCAACCATATTCGGAGTCAATCGAATGAATTATACACAGAAAGAAATCCTATGACTGCAAAGACTCCTGCAGCTGCCGTCAACCACGCCGACTGCCGCACGCGTTTTATTTTTGACGATATGCCCGTGCGCGGCTTGCATGTTCGTTTGGAAGACGTTTGGCAGCATATTGTCAGCCGCAAGCATTACCCTGTTGCTATCCGTAAAGCGTTGGGCGAATTGTTGGCGGCAGGCGCACTGCTTTCTAGCAATCTGAAAATAGACGGCACGTTGACAGTGCAAGTGCAAGGGCAAGGCCGTTTGAAAATGCTGGTTGTGGAAGCGACTTCGGAGCAAACCTGCCGCGCGACCGCCCGCTGGGATGAACAGGCTGAAATCGGTGATGAAGAAAGCTTGTCCGAATTATTGGGCGAGAACGGCGTATTCGTGATGACTTTGCAGCCGCAAGACGGCGAGCCTTGGCAGGGTGTGGTGCCTCTGGAAGGCGGTACTATAGCCGAATTGCTGATGAATTACATGAAACGCTCCGAGCAGCTGGATACGCATATCACTTTGGCCGCTTCGAATGAAGTGGTAGGCGGTTTGTTGTTGCAGCGTTTGCCTGAAAAAGAAATAGACGCCGAGGCGTGGAATCATGTAGAAACATTGGCTCAAACGGTCACTGCCCCAGAGTTAACTTCCTTGGACGCGCAGCATTTGTTGTACCGTTTGTTCCACGAAACCCCACCGCGTGTTTTCGAGCCCGAAAGTTTGGAATTTGCTTGTACTTGTTCGCGTGGAAAAGTCAGCGATATGCTCTTGATGCTGGGAGGTCAGGAAGTAGGTGAAGTTGTGGCCGACCAGGGAAGCGTAGAAGTGGACTGCGATTTTTGTAACGAAAAATATGTATTTGACGAAACAGATGTTAACGCACTGTTTGGTACGGATGTGGTAAGCGCGGTTCGTTCAGAAAGACAGCGTTTGCAATAATCCGTGGGTAAGGCTGTTCATCGGCCAAATAAAAGCTGTTTTGATATTTTATGAAAAATGCCGTCTGAAAAATTCAGACGGCATTTTTTCAGGCGGCCTTTGATAGCCGTTTATTTTTTAGCAAGACCTTGTTTTTGTAAAAACGGCAGGATGTCGGGGCGGACTTCGCGACAGAGCGTATCACGTACTTGTGCCGACCAATCCAAATCCAGATTGCTGCGACGTTGGTAGTAATCGTATACTACCTCGTCGTAGGCTTCCAGCGTTTCACTATCGAGCGGTTTGTAACAGTTTTCAGAAACGATGGTATCCAGAGGCAGACGCGGACGGTAGAGGGGATCTTGGGCAGGATGACCGAGACACATGCCAAACAGCGGTACGACATATTCTGGCAGGTTGAGCAGCTCGGCGACACGGTTGACATCGTTGCGCAGGCTGCCGATATATATGCCGCCCAAACCCAGTGATTCGGCGGCCAGCAAAATATTTTGCGCCATGATGCCGGCGTCTACGGTACCGATGAGGGTAACTTCAGTCCAATCGGTTTGTACCCCGGAATCCACTTTTTTATGCTTGGCGAAGTCCATACAGAAAACCAGAAATTCGGCACAGTTTTCGATATAACGTTGATCTGAGCCGACAGCCCGCAAGCCTTTGCGTAATTCGTGATCGGTAACGCGGACGATATGTACGACTTGTAAAAAGCTTGAAGAAGACGCTGCACGGCCGGCTTCTAAGACTGCATTAAGCATCTCGGGTGAAATTGCTTCATCGGTGAATTTACGGATAGAGCGGTGGGCGAGGGCGGTTTCTAATACGGGTTTGCTGGGTAAAGTAGTCATTAAAGTATCCTCTTCGGTGTGGGTAGGTGTTTCAGACGGCATGCAATCACAACAAATCAGGTATGGCAGGGGTATATTGCCCGTCTTACGGATGGTCGGTATAGGCCGTCTGAAAATTAGCGGGCCAGTTTGAGTGCCAATTCGGCCAGGCGTTTGCCTTGGGCAAATGCGGCTTGCTGTTCGTCTTGGCTGAGCCGGTTGTCGGCGGTGCTGCCGGCCACATGTGATGCACCGTATGGCGTGCCGCCCGTTTGAGTATGATTGAGGGCGGTTTCGCTAAACGGAATACCGCTAATAATCATGCCGTGGTGCAGTAGGGGCAGCATCATCGTCAGCAGGGTGGATTCTTGCCCGCCGTGCATGCTGGCGGTACTGGTAAATACGGTTGCAGGTTTGCCGATCAGTTCGCCCGACAGCCATTGGGCAACAGTGCCGTCAAGAAAATATTTCATCGCCGCTGCCATATTGCCGAAGCGGGTCGGGCTGCCCAGAGCGAGGCCGGCACAGTTTTTCAAATCTTCAGCAGTTGCATAGGGTGCGCCTTGCGTAGGAATGTCGTCTTCTACGGCTTCGCATACGGCAGATACTTTTGGAACGGTACGCAGTACGGCTTCGCAGCCCGATACGCTGTCGATACCGCGGGCTATTTGGCGGGCGAGGTTAAGGGTAGAGCCGTTTTGCGAATAGTATAAAACCAGAATTTTCAATGGATTTTGGGTCATTGCCGGGTTTCCGTTACAATAATGTCAGTTTGATAAGAGGAAAGAGTATGCTGAATTTGGAACGCTGGCAAGCCCTACTTGACTCGAAGCCGGTCGGGTTTGCACGGTTTTTGTTGCGGCGGTTTGTGGAGGTACGCGTACCTCAGGTATCGGCCAGTCTCACGTTTACCACGTTGTTGGCATTGGTGCCGGTTTTAACGGTCACACTGGTGGTGGTCTCGGCATTTCCGATGTTTGATACATTGTCGGAATCATTCGTACAGTTCATCAACCAAACTCTGGTACCGCAAGGCGCCGGCACGATTTTCAGTTATATCGACCAATTCAAAGGTAAGGCCAGCAATCTGACGGCAATCGGTATATTGATGTTGCTGGTGACTTCGTTACTGTTGATTCAAACCATAGATCAAACATTTAACCGTATTTGGCATGTGAAGGCACAGCGTCCTTTGTGGATGCAGTTTTTGGTATATTGGGCATTGTTGACTTTCGGGCCGTTGGCATTGGGTATCAGTGCGACCGCATGGGCACTGGTGTTGAAAGAAAGCCGCCTTGATATATTGTTTCCGGTGTTGGCCGAGGTGATGAAGGTTGTCACATCAGTATTATTCAGTACGGTTATCCTGTGGTTGTTATACCGTTTGGTGCCGAACCGTTTTGTACCGGCCAAGCATGCTTTATTGGGTGCGGCGGTTACGGCGGTATTATTGGAGGTAGCCCGTGCCGGTTTTGCCTGGTATGTGAGTACGTTTAATGGCTATACCTTGATATACGGTGCTTTCGCGGCTATTCCGGTATTTCTGTTGTGGCTGAATTTATTGTGGATGCTGGTGTTGTCGGGTGCGGTGTTGACTGCGGCTTTATCTTATTGGCAGGGAGATGCTTTCCGCCGGGGTTTCGATTCGGCGGGTAGGTTTGATGATGTGTTGAAAATTTTATTGCTGTTGGACGATGCTCAGCAGGAAGGCAAAGCATTACCGGTACAGGCGTTTCGCAGCCATATCAATATGGGCTACGATGAATTGGGTGATTTATTGGAAAAATTGGCACGGCACGGCTATGTTTATCAGGGTAAACAGGGTTGGGTGTTGAAAACCAATGCCGATAGTATTGAAGTGGACGAGTTGTTTAAACTGTTTGTATACCGACCGGCCAGATTAAGCCAAGATCATGTGAACGATTCGGTAGAGCAAATTATGCAGCCTTGTTTGGCAGCGATGGATATTTCGCTAGCTGAGTTCAGCTGTCATGCCCAGGCAAATAAGCGTAAGCGTTTGCAGGGGGAGCATCAACAATTATAGAGTTGTGTTTGATTGTTATGTACGAAGAATTGAAGCCGTCTGAAATTTTACAGGCGGCTTTTGATAACGTTGGAGTGTGAAATACAAGTTAGCATTGTTATTTTTAGTATTGGTATTTTGTTATTACCTGATGAAAACATGCCGTCTGAAAAGTTTCAGACGGCATGTTTGATTATCGGTTAAATAAGTCGATTAATAGCATTTTTATTGTTGTTGTGCAGCGCGTACGGCGTTGTGATCAGGATTGATCAGGATTTCAACACGGCGGTTTTGTGCGCGGCCTTCGGCGGTAGCGTTAGAGGCAACCGGTTGGCGCGAACCATAACCCACTGTGCTCAAGCGAGCAGTAGCTACACCGCGTTGGTTCAAGTAGCCTGCTACCGCTTGTGCGCGGCGTTGAGACAATGGCTCGTTGATCGCATCGCTACCGGTATTATCGGTATGGCCGGCTACGGTCAAAGTGGTATCGGGGTATTGAACCAAAGTTTGAGCGGCTTTGGTCAATGCATCTTGTGCAGAGGTGCTTAATGATGCGCTATTGGTAGCGAATGTTACGCTCTCAGGCATCACCAGTTTGATTTGGTCACCTTGGCGGCTCACTTCCACGCCTGTGTTAGCCAGGCTCTCACGCAGTTTTTTCTCTTGGTAATCCATATAACCACCAACACCGGCTCCGATAGCACCACAAGCTAAAGCGGAATTACGCGCGCCTTTGCCGCCGTGGGTGAGTGCGCCTACGATGCCGCATACCGCCGCACCGCCTAAGCCGTAGGCGGCGGTTTTACTGATTTGTTGTTGTCCGGCAGAGTTGGTAACGCAGCCAGCCAAAGCAACGGAAGCCATAGCGGCAAGAGCAACGGGTTTCAAAATTTTCATAGTTTTCCTTTCGGTTAGGTGCTGGCGGCTGCCGATATGTAAGCCGCGCTTGCTTGTTTGTAATGGTATGTTCAGATACCGTTGTTTCACTATAGTCCACAATTTGGGCAAATTGAAGCGGTCTTAACTTGATATTACGCGACACTACTTTGCTTTTACGGCAGATGCCGCTTATCTGTTTTTTATGAGGACAAGTGGCAAAAAAAGCGTACCGTAAACGATACAGTACGCTTGATTTCGACAGTTGGTGTAAAAATGAAGTTCCTCAGGAAAGTATTTTTCCGACGATTTCGGCTACATCTTTGGACAGACCTTCTTTATTACGGATACGTGACAGTTCTTTTTGCATTAATGCACGACGGTTGGACTCGAGTTTGTTGCAGATGTTGAAAGCCTGTACCAGACGGGCAGCTACCTGCGGGTTGAAACTGTCGATTTCTATAACTTTGTCAGCAATAAAAGTATAACCGCTGCCGTCTTCGGTATGGAAATGGGGAACGTTGCGGCTGAAACTACCTAAAAGCGCGCGCGCTTTATTGGGGTTTTCTAAACTGAATTTAGGGTGATTAAGTGCAGCTTGGGTTTGAACCAAGGCGTCCGGCCGCCAGCTTGAACCGATCAGCATAAAATATTTGTCCATAACCAGTGCGTCATCTGCATAGCGTTCGGCGAAGCGGTTGAGCAGTAAATCACGGCCTTCTTCATTTAGGTGGTTGACGGTGTGGAGGATGCTCATTTCATGTGTCATGTTGGGGGTGAGCTGCTCATATCGCGTGATGTAGTCTTGCAGTCGTGCACATACGGTTTTTTTATGCGCCTCGTTTTGTTCGTCCGAGTAGGCGGCAATGTTCATCATGCCGTGCTGCTCTTCGCGGATGGTGTAAAGACGTACGGCAGCGAGCAGTGAACGGATACCCGCCAACTGAGGGTGATATTCGTAAGGAGCTTCGATACCGCTGAGTGCTTCTTGTTCCAATGCCCATGTACGGATATAGACGAGGCTTTCCAAACATTGTTTGGCGATCTCATCGAGTAAGGCTTCTCGGGCCTGATGGTAGTGTATGGGATTGATGTTTTCCGAACCTTCCCATAATTCAGAGGCAGAAGGCATTTGCAGCAAGACTGCTTTGAAAGCCGGATCGATTTCTTGTTTGAGCATATGTTTGAATGCCTCAATCAAACCGTTGTGGGCAGGCAGTGGGGTGCCTTCCTCAATGGCGGCAAGATTGGCGGATACGGCGCGGCGGTAGAGTGTTTGCATAGCTTCCCAACGGGCGAACGCATCGGTATCGTGCGCGGCCAGTAAGTTGAGTTCGCTCTCGCTATACGGATATTCGAGATATACGGGAGCGGAAAAGCCGCGTAGGAGCGATGGAACGGGCTCTTCAGGAATGCCATATAGTACGAATTCTTGTTCGGCTTGGGTTAAAACCAATACGGTTTCGGTTTGCGAAGGAGCATCCGCCTGATCGGAAAGCGTAAAGGGTAACGCCTTGCCTTGCCGGTCGAGCAGGCCGATTTTCACGGGAATCAACATCGGCTGTTTATCCGACATATCCGGTGTGGCGGGGATAGTTTGGCGGATGTTGAAAGTAAGGGTTTGGCGTTGGCTGTCGTAACGGCTGCTCACTTCAAGTTTGGGCGTGCCTGCCTGGCTGTACCACAGAGCGAATTGGCTGAGATCGGTTTCGTTGGCATCGGCCATCGCGGCAAGGAAATCGTCGCAGGTAACGGCTTGGCCGTCGTGGCGTTTGAAGTACAGCCGCATGCCTTTTTGAAAGCCTTCTTCACCTAGAAGGGTGTGATACATGCGCACGACTTCGGCACCTTTCTCATACACGGTCATGGTGTAGAAATTATTCATTTCTTCGTATGAGGCTGGACGTACGGGATGTGCCATCGGCCCGGCATCTTCGGCAAACTGAAGCTGGCGCAGCAGGCTGACATTCTCGATACGGCGTACGGCACGGCTTGCCCGGTCGCCTGAAAATTCTTGGTCGCGGAAAACGGTCAGACCTTCTTTGAGGGAAAGTTGGAACCAATCTCGGCAGGTTACGCGGTTGCCTGTCCAGTTGTGGAAATATTCATGGCCGATAACAGATTCGATGCCTTCGAAGTCTGCATCGGTGGCGGTACGGCTGTCGGCTAAAACGTATTTGGTGTTGAAAATATTGAGGCCTTTGTTTTCCATCGCCCCCATATTGAAGTCGCCGACGGCAACAACCATGTAAATATCCAAATCGTATTCGAGGTCGAAGCGCTCTTCATCCCAATACATGGCATTTTTCAGTGATTCGACGGCAAAGCCTGCCTTAGATTTGTCGGCTTCGCTGGTGTAGAACTCGATAGCAACTTCACGTCCGCCGCGGGTAGTAAAAGTGGATTTGGTAAGTGCCAATGTGCCGGCTACCAATGCGAACAAATAGCTGGGCTTGGCAAAAGGGTCGATCCATTTTACCCAATGTCGGCCGCCTTCGAGATCGCCGCTATCGATTTTATTGCCGTTGGAGAGTAAAACAGGATAGCGTTTTTTGTCGGCAACAATGGTTGTGGTGAATTTCGACATCACATCGGGGCGGTCGATGTAATAGGTGATTTTACGGAAGCCTTCGGGTTCGCATTGGGTATAGAGGTTGCCGTTGGAACCATATAGACCCATTAGTGATTTGTTTTCGTATGGGCGGATACGGGTTTCTACTTCCAATACGAAACTTTCAGACGGCGCGTCGGGTATGGTAAGCGTATCGTCCGCAAGGCTGTAATGATTGATGGTTTCGCCGTCGATTTTCAGAGAAACCAGCTCTGCCGAACCGTTCAAGACAAGCGGGGCGGAGGTTTTCGGAATGACAATCATGCGAGCCTGAACGGTGGTTTCGGTTTCGCCTATATCAAATCGTAAATCGGTTTGCCGGATAGTATGGGCGGGTGCTTGGTAATCTTTTAAGTAGTGGACGGTTTGCGCCATGTTTCGCTCTTTTCTCTGTGTGTGACAAGATTAAATGACGCATCTTAGATGATTTTCAGGCCGTCTGAAAGCTTTGTAAACAACCGCCCGTATCTTGATAAGAAAGGGCGGTTGCCGGGTATTGTTACGCTTAAAACCGTAAATAGAATGGAGGGGTTAATTATTACAAATTTTTTTTGCAGGTATTAATGCCCAACAGGGTATATAAGCCGCACCATCCCAACAGGCCGGTAGCCAAAGGTATCAGGCCTAGCCATCCCCAGAGGGTTTGCGGGCCGACAAATACCAAACTGATGAGGATAATGCCGATAACGATACGGATGATCCGGTCGGAACTGCCTATATTTTTACAAGCCATATTGATTCTCCTTGATGACTGTTGCCGCCTGCTTTCAGACGGCTATTGGTGGAAATAGTGTTCAAACGGCAGGCCGCTTGGTTTGGGTAGTGGTATTGATGCCTAAATGAAAATTTTTAAAAACATAATAACATGATTTTTAAATATCACAAAGAGAGATTGCCGTATTGGTAATAAAATTTTAAAATGACATTCTCTCAATTCGTCGGATGGAATACGATCATGCAAGATATGCTGCACAATACGACTAAAGCCGCCGCTTTGCTAAAGCTGATTGCCCATCCTCACCGGTTGTTGATTCTCTGTTTGCTGCTGGAAAGTGAAAAAAACGTAACGGAATTGGTAGAGGCGATCGGAATCAATCAAACAGCGGTTTCCAATCATTTGGCCAAGCTTCGAAGTGAAGGTGTAGTAGAGTACACCCGTTATCATCGGGTTTTGCAATACCGTTTAACTTCACCGGAAATCGAAGCGATAATCGCAACATTGCATAAGATTTATTGTTCCGATTGATTTTTCCCACCTGTCGCTCAAGGCCGTCTGAAACTGTTATCATGCGGCCTGTTTTATTTTTGTCGGAAAACTTATGAAAATCGCTACCTGGAATGTGAATTCGTTGAATGTGCGCCTGCCTCAGGTGCAGGAGTGGTTGCAACTGCACCAACCCGATGTTTTGGCTTTGCAGGAATTAAAGCTGGATCAGGACAAATATCCGGCAGCTGTTTTTCAGATGGCCGGTTGGCATACGGTGTGGAGCGGTCAAAAAACGTATAACGGCGTGGCATTAATCAGCAAGCATCCGATTGAAGACGTGCATATCGGACTGCCTGAATTGCCTGATGATCCGCAACGTCGGGTCATTGCTGCTACGATCAACGGCGTGCGTGTGATTAATGTCTATTGTGTAAATGGCGAAGCGCTTGATAGCCCCAAGTTTCTTTATAAAGAACAGTGGTTTGCGGCTTTGAATAAATTTGTACGCGGCGAGTTGGAAAAATACCCGCAATTGGTACTACTTGGTGACTTTAATATTGCTCCTACAGATGCCGATTGCTACGATCCTGAGAAGTGGTTTGAAAAAATTCATTGCTCGAGTGTCGAACGCAGTTGGTTTAAAGATTTGCTGGCACTGGGATTAACCGACAGTTTGCGCCAAGTTCACCCGGAAGGGGCGTTTTATACTTGGTGGGATTACCGTGGTGCTATGTTCCAGCGTAAGCAAGGATTGCGTATCGATCATTTGCTGGTGTCTACGGTGTTGGCAGCCAAATTGCAAGATGTACAAGTGGATTTGGAGGCTCGAGGATGGGAGCGTCCCAGTGATCATGCGCCGGTATGGGCATTGTTTGCCGATTAATGTTCTGCCTTTGGGAATAGTTGAATGGGCATAGGTTTCGGATGTTTTGAACTGTTTTACCAAACCTTTGATTTTTAATTTGAACAAGCCTATATAGAAATGCCGTCTGAAAGTTTTCAGACGGCATAATTATTTTTAAGCACTGATATCTTCGAGTTTACGTCCTTTGGTTTCTTCTCCGAGTACCATAATGACCGCAGCCACCAACAGCATCACTGCAGTAAACATAATAAATATTTTATTGAAGCCTTCGGGTAGTCCGATCATGGAGGCGACGACCATCGGTGCCAAAATACCGCCGATACGGCCAACCGCGCCGGCCCAACCAGCTCCGAATGCCCGGAAGTGGACGGGATAAAGCTCGGGAGTGTAGGTATATAAAACTCCCCAAGCACCTAAGTTGAAAAACGACATCATGCAACCCCAGAAAACTACAGCAGCAATACTGCCGGCTTGCCCAAAGAAATAAGCACACACGGCACACGCGGCTAAAAAGCCGGCTAATGTTGCCTTACGGCCGATTTTTTCCACCAAAACCGCAGCAGCAAAGTAACCCGGAAGTTGGGCCAAAATCATCACCAATACATATTCGAAAGTTTTGACGACCGTATAGCCTTGTTCTACCAATAATTTCGGCAGCCAGGTAAAGATACCGTAATAGGAAAATACAATGCCGAACCATACTAACCAGAGCATTAAAGTGCGCTTGGCGAAGGGGTGTTGCCAAAGCTGGCCGAATTGTGTCGGTTTTTTTGCCATTGCTTCGGCAACTACCGCTTCAGACGCTACCGGTAGGCCGGCTTCTGCTTCCAAGCGGCAGACAAGGGCATGTGCTTCTTGTATCCGTCCTTTATTAATCAGATAGGGTACGGATTCGGGTACATATTTCCAAATCACCCAAGCATAAAATACGGGTACGGCACCGATTAAGAATGCACTGTGCCAACCGTATCGGGGGATGAAAAAATAGGAAATCAGTGCTGCGGCAAGCCAACCCAAGCCCCAAAAACTTTCCAGCAAAACAATAAAGCGGCCACGCACTTCAGCCGGAACGTATTCGCTTACTAATGTGACGGCAACCGGCAACTGTGCGCCCAAGCCGATACCGACTAAAAAGCGAAATAACAACAGCCATTCCAGATTAGGTGCCAATGCGCACAAACCGGTGGCGATGCAGTAAATCACCAAAGTGGCTGCCAAAACGGTTTTCCTACCGATTTTGTCTGCCGCTTTACCGCCGAAAACAGCGCCGATAGCCATGCCTATAAATCCGGTACTGACTACCCAGCCCAGTTCTTTGGGCGTAAGCGCCCATTCTTTTCCAAGCGTTGCCAATACAAAAGAGACTAAGCCCGTATCCATAGCATCGAACAACCATCCTAGTCCCACCAGCACCAAAAGCTTGTAATGAAATTTACCGACCGGCAGATTTTGCAGGCGGGAAACGATATCGATATTCATATTATGTGAATTTCCTTGTATCAGGTGTGTGCGGCATGATTGAAAACATAGTGTTAAAAAAAGTAAGCGCAAAATGTAGAGATAGTGCGAATTGAAGAATACAGTATTTTTTGATTTTACAAGAATATATATAGGTGGAAGGAGCTTTTAGGCTTTCAGACGGCCATTCAATTAAAGGGAAGTTCTATCGTGATATTTTTCGAAGGGATTTACTGTCTGTTTACAATAAACCCGTTATGTTGCTGTTACTATCGCTATGAATAATTTACCGTAATAGATTTGGTTTGGTATGGATAACTCCCATCAAGTTTTTGATTAACATCAATATATTATTTAATCCTACATCTATTGCGGCATCTATATGTGATTAATGTTTACTATTATAAAAACAAATCGCATTTATAGTTTTAATAGCTAAAAGTTTTATGTATAGTGTGTTTCATCAAAGAACAACCTTCTTACAGGAATCAAAAATGTACCAGTATGAAAACACTTTGCAAGATACCTGCTATACCTATGCTTACCAACAAATAGCTGTTTAAACGATTTTTACCCAAGGCGAAAAAGGAGCCAAATTATGTCTAAATGCCCAGTAACCCACTTAACCACCAATGGCGGAGCCCCCGTAGTTGATAATCAAAACAGCCTGACTGCCGGCCCCCGTGGCCCTTTATTGGCTCAAGATTTATGGCTGAATGAAAAGTTAGCCAATTTTGTACGCGAAGTTATTCCCGAGCGCAGAATGCATGCTAAAGGTTCGGGAGCGTTCGGTACTTTTACCGTTACCAATGACATCACCCGTTATACTCGCGCAGCGATTTTTAGCCAAGTTGGCAAAAAAACGGAAATGTTCGCCCGTTTTACCACTGTAGCCGGTGAACGCGGTGCAGCCGATGCCGAACGCGATATCCGTGGTTTTGCCTTGAAGTTTTACACCGAAGAGGGTAACTGGGACATGGTCGGCAACAACACACCGGTATTCTTTTTGCGCGACCCGCGTAAGTTCCCCGATTTGAATAAGGCGGTTAAGCGCGATCCGCGTACCAATATGCGTAGTGCTACCAATAACTGGGATTTTTGGACATTGCTGCCTGAAGCTCTGCATCAAGTGACTATCGTGATGAGCGACCGCGGTATTCCCGCCAGCTACCGCCATATGCACGGTTTCGGTTCGCATACCTACAGCTTTATCAATGCACAAAATGAACGTTTTTGGGTGAAATTCCACTTCATTACGCAGCAAGGCATTAAAAACCTGAGCAACGCCGAAGCGGAAGCCTTAATCGGTCAAGACCGTGAAAGCCATCAGAAAGATTTATACGAAGCCATTGAGCGCGGCGAGTTTCCGAAATGGAAAATGTGTGTGCAAATTATGCCCGAAGCTGATGCGGAAAAAGTACCTTACCATCCGTTTGATCTGACCAAAGTATGGCCTAAAGGTGATTATCCGCTGATTGAAGTCGGTGAGTTCGAGTTAAACCGTAATCCGGAAAACTTCTTCTTAGATGTTGAACAATCCGCCTTTGCTCCAAGCAATCTGGTTCCTGGTATCAGCGTATCGCCTGACCGCATGTTGCAAGCACGTCTGTTCAACTATGCAGATGCGCAACGCTACCGCTTGGGTGTTAACCACCACCAAATTCCGGTCAATGCTGCCCGTTGCCCCGTGCACAGCAACCACCGCGACGGTATGGGTCGTGTCGATGCCAACTACGGCAGCGCCCCGCATTACGAACCCAACAGCTTCGGCCAGTGGCAGGAACAACCTCAATACAAAGAACCGCCGCTGAAAATCAACGGCGATGCCGACTTCTGGAACTACCGTGAAGACGATGCCGACTACTTCAGCCAACCCCGCGCCTTGTTCAAATTAATGAACGATAAGCAAAAGCAAGCTTTGTTTGATAATACTGCTGCTGCAATGGGCGATGCCTTAGACTTTATCAAATACCGTCATATCCGTAACTGCTATGCTTGCGATCCGGCTTACGGCGAAGGTGTGGCTAAAGCACTGGGCATGACGGTAGCTGATGCTCAGGCGGCTCGCGAAAGTGACCCGGCGCTAGGGCAACCGGGTTTGCTGTAAACGGATGAATTTCGTTATCGGGAAATGTAAAGGAGTTTGATGATGAGTATGTGGGGTGATATCGGTGAGTTATTACTGGAAAATCTCCGCCATTATTGGCCTGATACAGAGTCTCGATAAGCGGACTTCTAAAGTCGGCTGGCTGATTATAGAAGTAGTCTTTACAAGCATTGTTGAAACCATAGATTAGTTGATTGTCTAATGCTGTTATCGCCTGTAAACGTAAGGTTTACAGGCGATTTTATTGATTTTTATTGAAAGATATTTGTCAAGATCGTGTTACATATTTGATACATTTTTTCAAAAATATAAAAATATTTACATTTGGAATTTATATAAAAATCAGTACTATAATTTAAATTGTAGTAACAAAAGTAATGATAATTAAAATTACATTATATAATCCACACTCCTAACACATTAGAGATCGTGGAGTTTGTAATGGCTAACAACATTAATATTATTCGTCAGCAGTCTCCGGAAAACGTGCTTAATAATTCGGAGATGCTTCAAGAGAACCTGCCGATTGATGATGCAGGTAATGAAATTTTGGGTGTTGAAAAAGTTGGATTTGCGGATAAAGAATCCATTGTGTTGGGGAATTTATCTGTAGAGGAAAAAACATATCAACAATCTTCTGCTTCTTATCCGAAAACAGTTTTTACAAATCAGGATGTTATTGTAAATGTTGAAGATGCACCTCAGGTGAAAACACAATTGGCGGAAGAAGTGGTGAAAACCTCAGGTGCTGTAGCTTCATCAGGCTTGAAACCAATGCATTTGTTATTCGGTTTGCTGGGGGCGTCTGCCGTTGGTGCTGCAGCTGGAGGTGGTGGCGGAGGAGGTTCTGAATCTGGTTCGGCTAAACAAGATAAGACGGTAGAAACTACAGTAGTCGAAGCGAAAAAAAATACCAATATTTCTTCTTCGCAAACATCTATTACTTTATCACCTGTTAATAGCGTATCGGCAGATGAACAGGTTTTGGCTGTTAACGCTAAAGATGTAGAAAAAGATGTATCTGAGTCGGTATTGGTAGAAAAAGCCAAAGCAGAGGCAGCTTCTAGTTCGCTTGAGGCTGGGAAATCTCCTGCTCCGCAGAATAATGCTGCCAAACCTGTGGTTAATGAAACTGTGGATAAATCTGTTGGTGAGCAGCAGGAAGTAGTTGTTTCTAAGGTTGCTCAATCCACTGTTGGCGTTACTCAAAATAAGGAAATTCCAACGTCTACTTTATCACCTGTTAAGAGTGCATCTGCAGGTGAACAGGTTTTAGCTGTTAACGCTAAAAATGTAGAAAAAAATATATCTGAGCCGGTATTGGTAGAAAAAGCTAAAGTAGAAGCAGTTTCCAGTTCGCTTGAGGCTGAGAAATCTCCTGCTTCGCAGAATAATGCTGCCCAACCCGCTGTCGAAACTATTCAAAACCAACCGTTACCGGTAGAGAGTAAAACAACAGGAATCGTAAAAGAAAATGTTGCGGCTAATGAGGCCGTAGCGATTGACGCAAACCCCCTCCAAACAACTACTCCGATGCCTGTTGAATTTGCGAATCTCAAAACAGATACCGCGTCAGTTGGTTCAGAAAATTTAGTGACTGCTAAAGATGTATCGTTACAAACATCCGGTAATAATATTTCAGACGGCCTTGCTACCATAGAGAAAACCGATACGGCAGTATTTGGGGTTATTGGCGGCTACAAAGTGTATACGCATACTTCGTATGGAAAATACGTGGATGCCCGTGATTTCGGTAGTGATCCCAGTGGCAAACAAGACAGCTATGCCGCAATTAAAGCTGCATTAGCTGCTGCACACCAAGTCGGGGCCGGTGTATATCTGCATGGAAAACTGTATATTTCCGAGCAGTTGGTAATTGATAAAAATACCAGCGGAGTTACCTCGCTGTTTGGTGACGGCATGGGTAAAACGGTTATTTCTTTTGATAAAGCCCAAGTAGGTGTATTTAATCCCAATAGTAACGATACCGATATTCGTAAAGATGCGGGTATTTTGATTGATGGGCAAAACGGTAAAACAATAGCCGATTTATCGGTGCAATACACCAATAAAGATTTCTACCGCCCCGGAGAAAGCTATTTTGGCAAAGTATGCGGGATATTAGTTAATGATGCCAGCAATACGCTGATCAGTAAGGTAGAGGTTTCGGGCGCCAACCGTGCCGGCATTATGTTCTCGTCTACGGCGGCATTAACTGTTGATCCGAACGGTAAAGGAAAAACTTATAAAGCCCGTTTGATTCATGATGAAATTTCGGAAGATTATCCGAATTTGCCTGTAGGTGAAAATAACCGTCTGGTTGACAGCTATCTGCACCATAACCGTGTAGCGGGTGCGGGTGTGGCCTATCAAAAAGACTTTATCGCAGAAGGAAATACATTCTCTTGGAACGGCCACGAAGCTGATGGTGGTACGGGTTACGGTATTATGGCTATGGCAGGCAGCTATAATTTCGGGGTAACTTTTACCAAGAACACTACCGACCACAATTACCGTAAAGGTTTGGATGTACACGACGGTAACGATATCGTGATTACGGACAACGTTGCCATTGGCGACCGTTTATATGGTATTGCCGTATATAACCGCCAATTTACCATGAATAATGTAAAAATCAGTGGTAATGTGATTGAGCAAGATCCTAATTTCCGTTTGGAAGCGGATGATAATCTCCAATACAAAAACAGCTACCATACTTATTCAGGTATTCAAATACAAACCAATACCCAGTTGAAAAACCTGCACAGCGATCCTAACGGTTATTTTGAAATCAGTAACAATACGATTAAGAACCTGACCTTATATAAGGATGCCGTTCAAACCTATGCGATCGAATTCCGTAACCATGAGCAGGCTATGGATTACACTTTGAATATTAAAGATAACCATATCAGTGGGGAATCTACTAAATATCTGATTGGTATCATTAATAATACCAAAGACTATATTACCCAGACCAACGGCCCGGGCTCCGGCAATATCAATATTACCGGTAATATTGCCAGTATTGGTGAAATCGCTCGGACTACTATGCCGATTTTTATCAATGAGCATAATACGGATGGTAATTTACGCGGTGCGGTAACGATTCAGGACAACTATATTACCGTTCGTGAAAAATCTAATGGAGCGGTAGAGGGTATCCAGGTAATCGGCAATGCCACACAGTACAATATTATTGATAATGTATTTGAACTGCATGGTGTGATAAATCATTCGATTATCAGTATCCACGGTCATCGCGGAGAGGTGCAACCGGAACTGAATGTAACCGGAAATCTGGTATTTACTGATTACAATCAGCTTTCCAACCAATGGATCGAATCGGTGCGCGCAACCGTGAATGCTTCCGACAACAAACATAACGATGCAGAAGCTTTGGCAGAGAAATTGGCTGCAAAAAACCAAACGACATCAGAAGAAAACGTTGTAGAGGTAGCTGATGAATCTATCGGAGAAGATATTATCAGCGGACCGTTATCGGTAACAGAAACCGCCAATACACAGCTTTTCGATATTGGAAGTGATTCGGTTGGCGATAATGATTCCGCACGTGCTCAGCCTGCTGGAGTGCTTTCGGATACAGTAATTACCGAAAACGGCAGTGCGTTGACTTTATCAGATCTGCTAGATACTGGTAATACTATCGAATTAGCAAGTCTGCTGCCTTCTGGCAATACTTCTGCTGCCCTACAGCCGGGTACAACAGATGCGGCGTACCTTCCTACTTTGCCTGTCACGGAAATCAGTTATACGGAAGACATCGGTAATACTGTGATTTTCTAACAAATTAATAAACACATTACGGGAGGCCTACTTTAAATAAGTAGGCCGTTTTTTTATGGCGATTAATAGGTTGGCTAATATACTTGTATTCTGAAGTAATCCGCTCTTTATATTTTAGGATAATGATTCTTTGGGAACAGGTGGGCATAAATAAAAGGCCGTCTGAAAGTTTGGAAAGTAACTTACGAAGAGACGGGGTTTCCATTAAATCGAACATGTGACTGAGCGGGATCCATAATGCCGGCACTTAATAGCTTTGCCTTATGTGAGGATATATTATTGATGTAGCCGCTTCCGTTGAATGCAGACGGCAGTCTAATAATACAAAGATAAGCAGGCAATAAAAAACACCCGTCCGGCTTATCCGACGGGTGTTTGTGGAGTTGTGATAATAGGTTTTTCAGATGGCCTTATTATCACCGTATCAGGTATTAGAGGTTTACTTTCTCGGCAACTTCATTATAGCTGTCGATTTCGTTGAAGTTCATGTAACGGTAAACTTCCGCACCTTTTTCGTTGATGATGCCGATATTGGCTTGGTATTCCTCAACAGTCGGGATACGGCCCAGTTTCGAGCAGATAGCCGCCAGTTCGGCCGAGGCTAGGTAAACATTGGTATTTTTACCCAAGCGGTTCGGGAAGTTACGGGTAGAGGTAGAAACCACGGTAGCACCTTCACGTACTTGTGCTTGGTTACCCATACACAGTGAGCAACCCGGCATTTCCATGCGCGCGCCGCTACGGCCGAGAATACCGTAATAGCCTTCTTCAGTCAGCTGTTGGGCATCCATTTTGGTAGGAGGAGCAACCCAGAGGCGTACCGGAATATCCGATTTGCCTTCCAACAGTTTGCCGGCTGCGCGGAAATGGCCGATGTTGGTCATGCACGAACCGATAAATACTTCATCGATAGGTGTGCCGCTTACTTCAGACAGGAATTTCACATCATCGGGGTCGTTCGGGCATGCAACGATCGGTTCTTTGATGTCATCCATATTGATTTCGATAACGGCAGCGTATTCCGCGTCTTTATCTGCTTCGAGCAATTGAGGATCGGCCAGCCATTTCTCCATGGCTTTAATACGGCGCTCTAGAGTGCGCGGATCTTTGTAGCCGTCGGCAATCATGTTTTTCATCAACACGATATTAGATTTCATATACTCGATAACCGGCTCTTTATTTAGTTTTACGGTACAGCCGGCAGCAGAACGTTCGGCAGAGGCATCCGATAATTCAAAAGCCTGTTCTACTTTCAAATCCGGCAGACCCTCGATTTCGAGAATACGGCCGGAGAAAATATTTTTCTTGCCGGCTTTGGCTACGGTTAGCAAGCCTGCTTTGATGGCATACAGAGGAATAGCGTTTACCAAATCGCGCAGGGTAACGCCCGGCTGCAGTTTGCCGCTAAAGCGTACCAATACCGATTCCGGCATATCTAGGGGCATTACACCTGTGGCCGCTGCAAATGCTACCAAACCTGAGCCGGCAGGGAATGAAATACCCAGCGGGAAGCGGGTGTGTGAGTCACCGCCGGTACCTACGGTATCCGGTAACAGCAGACGGTTAAGCCATGAATGGATTACACCGTCGCCCGGGCGCAGAGAAACACCGCCGCGGGTGGAGATAAATTCCGGCAGCTCTTTATGGGTTTTCACGTCTACCGGTTTGGGATAGGCGGCAGTGTGGCAGAACGACTGCATTACCAAATCGGCAGAGAAGCCCAAGCAGGCCAAATCTTTCAATTCGTCGCGAGTCATCGGGCCGGTAGTATCTTGCGAGCCTACGGTAGTCATTTTCGGTTCACAGTAAGTGCCGGGACGTACGCCTTGGCCTTCAGGCAGACCGCAGGCACGGCCGACCATTTTTTGCGCCAGTGAGAAACCGGCATTGCTGGCGGCCGGAGCTTGCGGCAGGCGGAATTCGGTTGAGGGCGGCAGGCCTAAAGCTTCGCGGGCTTTGGCAGTTAAGCCACGGCCAATAATCAAGTTGATGCGGCCGCCGGCTTGTACTTCATCCAGTAATACTTGTGATTTCAGTTCGAATTCGGCAACGGTTTCGCCGTCTTTTACAATTTTACCTTCGTAGGGCAGGATGTCGACAACATCGCCCATGTGCAGTTTGGATACGTCTACCTCGATCGGTAGTGCGCCCGAGTCTTCTTGAGTATTGAAGAAGATAGGTGCAATTTTGCCGCCCAAGCATACGCCGCCGAAGCGCTTGTTCGGAACAAAAGGAATATCGTGGCCGGTGTGCCAGATTACCGAGTTGGTTGCGGATTTGCGTGAAGAACCTGTGCCGACTACGTCGCCTACGTAAGCAACGAGATGGCCCTTGGCTTTTAGTTCTTCCAATAATTTGATCGGGCCGATTTCACCCGGTTTGTCGGGATCGATGCCCGGGCGGGGGTTTTTTAACATCGCCAGTGCATGCAGCGGGATATCGGGACGACTCCACGCATCGGGTGCCGGAGAGAGATCGTCGGTATTGGTTTCGCCGTCTACTTTGAATACGGTAACGGTGATTTTTTCGGGTACTTTTTCACGAGAGGTAAACCATTCGGCATTAGCCCATGATTCCAACACGGCTTTGGCATGGGCGTTGCCTTTTTCAGCTTTTTCCTGCACGTCGTGGAATGAATCGAACATCAGCAGGGTATGCTTCAAACCTTCTGCTGCAATCGGTGCCAGTTTTTCGTTGTCCAGTAGTTCGATCAGCGGGTAGATGTTGTAGCCGCCGAGCATGGTTCCCAAAAGCTTAGTAGCGTATTCAGGAGAAACCAACGGACTGGTGGCACTGCCTTCTGCAATGGCGGCCAAGAAAGAGGCTTTGACTTTAGATGCATCGTCTACACCGGGAGGAATGCGATTGGCCAGTAAGTCGACCAAAAATTCGCCTTCGCCTTCGGGCGGGTTTTTTAACAACTCAACCAAATCAGCGGTTTGCTGTGCGGTGAGGGGAAGGGCGGGAATACCCATTGCTTCGCGTTCTGCGGCAGCTTTACGATAGGCTTCTAACATCTCTTCGTTCCTTTTTTGTGCAGTTTTTCTTCTGGTGGGGATACGCATATTGTAGTATGCAGTAGCATTCCAATCATAAACTAATTCGTTATAAATAGGAATACTTTACAAGGTAGGAATGAGGGATAGCTAAAATGATTCGTTTGGTTTGTGGCCGGTGTAAGGCCGGGGGGATATTTAAGTTTCGGTAGTGTGTTTCTCTAAATAGGGAAGGCCGTCTGAAATGATATTCAGACGGCCGGATAATAATGGTAGCTGGCTAAGAGTCATCAGCGGCGGTTTTGCTGGTAAATCGGCATAACTTCCGGAAGCATCTTGCGGATAGAGGCAATACGCGCATTATTGGTGGGGTGGGTGGAAAGCAATGCATTCAGTGTCGTGTTATTGTTTTGGATTTTGTTCATTTTTTCCCAAACCGTAACTGCGGCGGCAGGGTTGTAGCCGGCTTGTGCCATCAGGCGTAGGCCGCCTGCATCGGCGTCGCTTTCCTGATTGCGCGAAAAAGGCATATTAAGACCCAGCTCGCCAAGCAGGCCGGTAGAAAAGTTGGCTGCATCGGTGCTGATGCCGGTTTTGGCACTCAAAACACTGCTGCCGATATCGGCGGCTAAGCCCGTGAGGACTTGTTGGCCGACTGCTTTTTTGCTGTGCTCGTGTAAGGCATGGGTCATTTCATGGCCGATTACAGCAGCGATCTCATCATCGGTCAGATTGAGCTTGTCGACCATGCCGGTATACATGGCCATTTTTCCACTGGGCATGGCCCAAGCGTTGGGTTGGTCTGATTTGATTACGCTCATCTGCCATGCAAACGGAATGCCCGTGGTATTAGCCCGCTCCGCATAAGGCTTCATACGGTTGAATACGGCATGAATGCGGCGGTAGGTTTGGGAGGTCGTATCCAACAAATCTTTCGAGCGCGCTTGGGTGATGACTTTATTGTAACCTTGGGCGGCACTCGCATTTAAAGTGGCGGTGTCATAACCTGCCATATCGGCAACGGCGGTACAGCCGCTAACGGCTAATATTGCAGCGGTGGCCATTGCAGTAAACTGTACAATTTTGTTTTTCATGATTTCTCCCGATTTATTGCGGCGTGATATGCCAAAAGGGCGTATATGTCCCTTTCGGCAAGTTGTTTTATTACAGTGGCGGGTTTACATTTGAATCGTGCCGTTTACGGTAATACTGATGTCTTCGGTACCGGGGTTGGGAGCTTCGGCTATTTCTCCTGCACTATCTGACATTTTCATAGTACGCATGGCGGCAACGGGAGCGGCATATTCCAAGGGTTGGTTGCCGATTTGTCCTAAGTTGAGGCGTACAATTTTATAGCCTGAAAATCCGAGGGTGCGGCTTAGTGTATCAGCACGGTTTTTAAAGCGGTTGAGAGCGGCTTTGCTGACCTCATCTATCACTTCTTCGCGTTTTTTGTCGGATATGCTAAATGATGTGTCGTTTAGCGAGGCTTCGTTTTGTGCTTCGGCAATCAGGCGGTTTAAGGCGGCGAAATCTTTGCTTTCTACTTTAATTTGCGCGCTTTCCTGCCAGCCGATTTGGGTTTGCTTGCCGTTTTTGTATTGGTAGCGGGGATAGGCATTGCGGTTTAACAGTTCGCTCTTGAATGCGCGGTTGCTTTCGAGACGGCGGTTCAGCGAATTGTATTTTTGTACAAATGCGCGGTTGACTGCAGCACGGTCTGCACCTTCTTCATTAATAGTCAGGCGGATGGTCATGATGTCTCGTGGAACTTCAATGCTGGCGCTTTCCGAAAATTCAACGATATTATAATTCAGGGTTTCAGCCTGCGCGGGTAGGGCAGCGGCTGCAGCCAGCATACCGAGTGCCAATGGTTTATTCAGCATGTGTTTTTCCTAGGTATTAGGGTTGGGAGAGTAATTTAACATACTGTTTTGTAGTCGGGTTGATAAGATATGTGAAACATTGTTTGCATCCGAAGCGATGCAGTAAAACACGGTTTGTATATGATAGTAATGAATCATGCCGTCTGAAAATAATATTTCAGACGGCATGATTCATAAATGGTATGTATGGTGAGAGTTAACACAGGAGAGGGGCATCTGGGTTATACGAAATCACCCCATAGGGTCTGCATGGCGGCAATGGCGGCCAGAGATGCGGTTTCGGTGCGTAATACACGCGGACCTAAGGTAACGGATTGGAATCCTGCGGTAAATGCCGCCTCTTCTTCGGTTTCGCTCCAGCCGCCTTCGGGGCCGACCATGAAAGTTAGGGATTGGGGGGCGGTAGCAGAATCCGCAAGGCTGAGGGCACGGTTCAAGCTCATTAGCAGGTGGACATCAGCAGGTGGCAGCTGTGCCAATGCCTCACGGTAGGAAACCAGCGGTAATACGGGGGGGATGATATTGCGGCCGCTTTGCTCGCAAGCGGCGATAACGATTTCCTGCCAGCGTGCGACGCGTTTGTCGGCACGTTCGCCCGAAAGCCGGACAATACTGCGTTCGCTGATAACAGGGCGGATTTCGGTAACGCCCAGCTCGACACTTTTTTGCAGGGTGAAATCCATGCGCTCGCCGCTGGATACGGCTTGAATCAGCGTGATTTTCAGGGGTGATTCGTTATCCGGTGTTTCACGGTTCAGAATTTCGGCATGTGCGCGTCGTTTTTCAAGTAAAGTAAGGCGGGAGAGATAGCTATGGCCGTTGCCGTTGAACAGGGTGATCATTTCGCCTGCCTTAACCCGCAGAACATGCAGGTGGCGGACAACGGTATCGGGTAGTTCCAACACTTGGGCGGGATTTAATTCTGCGGGAACGTAAAAACGTGGCATAAAGGCAGGGTGTATATTGGTTGTTAAAATGGTAATATTGACTTCTATCCGCACAAATATCAAGTATTAGTAGTTAAGGACGAACCACAGTGTTAAACCGATTACAGTCGCTGGTGCGCGAGGTGGCGCAAACCGAGGTAATGCCGCGTTTTTTGGATGCGGTCGTGAGCCGTAAATTAGACGGTTCTTTGCTGACCGAAGCTGATTTGGCGGCTCAGTCTGCTTTTGCGGCTGGATTGCCTGCGATTATCGATTGTCCGATGCTGGGTGAGGAAATGACGGCTGTTGAACAGCGCGAGTTATGGCACTACAACGAAGAGGGCTTGTGGGTAGTCGATCCGATAGACGGTACCAATAATTTTATCAACGGCCTGCCGCATTTCGCACTTTCGGCAGCTTACATCAAACACGGGCGGGCACAGTTGGGAGTGGTATTCAATCCGGTAAGCGACGAATGCTTTTATGCAAAGCGTGGCGAAGGGGCGTTTCTAAACGGCCGCAGCCTGCCTTTGCGTAGTGTGCACAAGCATCTGCATGAGGCAATCGCCGGTGTGGAAATCAAATATCTGCGTTCGGGAAAACTTTCGAGCCGGATGAATACGTTGGCGCCGGTAGGCAGTATCCGCAGTTTGGGTAGCAGCACTTTGGATTGGTGTTATTTGGCAGCCGGACGGTATGACGTATATGTGCACGGCGGACAGAAATTGTGGGATTACGCCGCAGGCGCGTTGATTTTTGAAGAAGCCGGGGGATGTTTGGCCACTTTGGAGGGAGATGACTTCTGGAGCGGTGAGCATGTATTCAGCAGGTCGGTGATTGCAGGTTTGCAGCCGCAGGTGTTTGCGAATTGGCTCAAATGGATAAGGGATAACCAATAATCATCAGGCGGTTTTGTTTAATTGAAGATTCCGGGCGAAGAAAAATAATAATGCAATAACGTAAGTAAAGCTTAGGCTGAATTGATATAACGATTGCACAGTTTAACGCTATTTAAAACTGAAATAGTTACAATAGAAACCGCTGACAGAGATTGCTTTTCCTTGAAGTGATCGAAGTAGTGAGTAAGACGTTTTCCCGCAATGTATTGACCATTCATGCTTCTCCCTTGGCGTGAATGGTTTTTTTTGTCTGGAAAATTTGGCTGCTTTGTTTTCGGCGGATCTGCCATCTTTGTTTTTATTATTAATATGTATGAGTGCTTATCCGGATTTCAGACGGCCTTAAGTGAGGAAAGGCTTATTTGAAAAACTGTCCGCAGCACGCTTTAAATTTTTTTGCCGAACCGCAAAAACAAGGGTGCTTCATACCGGGGAGGGGAACCGTGGGGTCTATGAAATACCAATCTTCCCCAATTCGCACGAACGCGGAAAGTTCGTGATGAACTTGTGTTTGGCCGTTCTCGCTATAAAGGGCTTTAAATTCTACTTGTGCATGGTTTTTCGAGATATTCGGATGATGGGCCAATACGTTTAAGCCCTGCCATCGGGTGGATTCGCTCCAATGCTGTATCTCGGAGCGGTCGAGCAATGGTTGCTGGGCCGGAACGGTAGTGTCGATAATATAATCAATGTGATGGAGTACATAAGCGCAATAGCGCGAACGCATCAATGCTTCGGCATTTGGGGCGGTAGCCGTGCCATTGTGAAAAGGTTGGCAGCATTCCGTATAGGGAAGACCTGATTGGCAGGGGCAGGCGGTAGTCATATTGTATTGAGAGGCGAAATAAAGTGGCAATTATAGCCCAAGCGTTTGGGTAAAACCTATTGCTCTGCCTGAGGTAAACCGGGCGCATAGTTTGAGCTATAATCATTGGGTTTGGTTTATCAATTTAGGCCGTCTGAAAATAATTTTTCAGACGGCCTCTTTATAATGCTTTACTGCTTTAGCTGATTGTAATCCAGCATCATATATTTTGCCGGCCTTTTCTTTTTTTCATTGCCTTCATCGCTCATAATCATTAGTCGGGATTCTCCGTTAATGGTAACGGAATCTATGGATTCGACATTGTTGAGGTTGATGATTTCGGGTAGGGCGAGCTGCTCTGGTTCGCTTTGCGGGTTACCATTCCAGGTCCACAGCTGCGAATAGGGGTTGTCTTCGTAGCCGGTAATTTCGTTGACAATCATGAATGTATCCAGCACCGGGTCATAGCTGAGCGCCCGAATGCCGCCGCCGTTGAGATTGAGAAAAATTACATCGGTGAATTCAGGCTTTGCTTGGTTTTCAAACATTTCTTTCGGATTGCCAATCACGACGATCATGGAAAGCTCGTTGACCATTGGTTCGCGGAAGCCCAGCATCAGGCGGTTTTGTTTGCGGTCATATAGTAATCCTTCGATATTGATTTTTTCAAAATCCACTTGCGCGTTGATTTTCGAACGGATGAGTTTGTTGAGTGTGTCAGACTCGGCAAGGGTATCGGTCAGGCCGGAAAAGTAGCGTAGGTCGTGTACGTTGTTGCCTTCGATTTTGAAGCGCAACATATGCTCCCTGTCCGGGCGGCGTTCGCCTTTTTTATTGCGAGAATGCGAGGTGGTAGCGTAAATATAGCCTTCGTTATCGCGTGCCAAGCCTTCCAAATCACTGAGCTTCCGCTGAAAGCTTCGGATAAGCCGAAAATCCAACGCTTCATCTTCATACAGTGTGCCGTCTTCGGTGAATTTCACCAGACTGAAGGCACGGGAAGGTTCGTCTTCCACTACCAGCAGACGACCGTCGGGCAGTTGTTGGACGGCGGAAGGTTCGTAGATATTGTCGAAATCGTTAATACCTAAGTTGCGCAATTTGATGGCCTGTCCGGTGTCGGCCAGTACGGGCATGATGCTTTGGATGGATTTAACACCTACAAAGGCGATAACGGAAGCCAGCAAACCCCAGCGGAAAACAGTATAAGACATATTCAGATATTTGAATTTTTTGTTGGCAATCATTCCCAGCCAGTAAAGCTGGTCGCTCATTTTATGGTAAACGTCGTGCCGGCTGGACAGTATTTCCTGCATCTGTTCCCAGTATTCGCTTTTGGAAAGCCGTGCGCGGTCCTCGTAAATCAGGATATTGGGTTGGCTGCTGCCGTCTGAAAAAGCACTGTCGGCATAGAGTATGCGTTGTTTGAAATCGTGTAGTTTTGCCCGACGGGCGGCAACGTCTTTTAACCATGCCCACACTGCACGCGGCAGCCCTGCCCGTTCGGGAGAGGCGGAAATCAGGGCAAATACGATGGATGCGGCGGCGGTAAACATAAAAATGCCCGCAGGGACAAGAAAAGCCGGTGACGAAGCGAAAATAAACGCTCCCGAAATCATCAGAGCCGATACGATAAAACCGTTGAGCGAAATCATGATGTTCGCTTTAGTGGCGGCTAGGGCAATTAGTTCCAATTCAGTGCGAAAGGCGTTTCGGAACATGGTTTCTACACCTTTTGAGGTGCCGATGTTACTGGTGTTGCCGCTCTCAGGTTGGGTGGTGGTATTTTTTGTTTTTCTACTGCCGCTTTTTTTCTTTTTGACTGTGGAGCGGGCGGACAGTCCGATATTTTGCTCTGACGCAGCAGCAGTGTCGCTGTCGGGCAGTAACGGCATGCTTTGGGAATCGGCAGCATTTATATCATTCGGCTTGTCGGGCGGTAGCAGTGGTGGGGGCGGCTCGGCAGTCATGACGTCGGGTACTGTCTTTATAAATGGATAATCGGAAAAGTATCTCAATGAGTTAAATGAATGGGTATTTACCAAGCCGCCTGAAAATTTTCAGGCGGCTTGGTAAATGATGAAAATCAATTCATTGGGAATCATACTTGTTCGATGGCATTTATATGTGCAAGGTTCCTTTGTAATGAAAAATGCCGTCTGAAATCTAAAGTTTCAGACGGCATTTTTAAGTGGTATGTTTAAACCACGATATTGACCAATCGCCCCGGAACAACAATAACTTTCTTGGCCGGTTTGCCATCCATGAATTTTACCGCGCCTTCAGATGCGAGTGCGGCGGCTTCCACGGTATCTTTTGAAGCATCTGCGGCAACAGTGACTTTGCCGCGTAATTTGCCGTTTACCTGCACCATGATTTCGATTTCCGATTTTACCAATGCGGCTTCATCGGTTTGTGGCCAAGCGGCTTCCCATAATGCGGTATCCGGGCGTAACTCGCTCCAAAGGGTTTCGCAAATATGCGGCACAATCGGCCACAGCAGACGCACGGTAGCCTCGAGTACTTCTTGGGCCACGGCGCGGCCTTCGGCGCTGTCGCAATCACCGTTTTTAACGCAAGCGTCGTATTGGTTGAGCAATTCCATCACAGCGGCAATAGCGGTGTTGAATTGTAGGCGGCGTCCGTAGTCATCACCTACTTTGGCAATTGTGCTGTGTAGTTTGAAGCGCAACTCTTTCAGTGCTTTGCTCAAACCGCTTTGGTCGCCCGTAAACGCGGTAACCGTGCCGCCTTTGGCGGTGTATTCGTACACCGTGCGCCACAAGCGGCGCAAGAAGCGGTGGGCGCCCTCTACACCGCTGTCACTCCACTCCAACGATTGCTCGGGCGGTGAGGCAAACATCATAAACAAACGGGCGGTATCGGCCCCGTAAGCATCAATCAGAGCTTGCGGGTCGACGCCGTTGTTTTTTGATTTCGACATTTTTTCAGTGCCGCTGATGATGACGGGCAAACCGTCTGCTTTCAATACGGCGGAAACGGGGCGGCCTTTTTCGTCGAAGGTTAGTTCGACATCGGCGGGGTTAATCCAGTTTTTGCTGCCGTTTTCACCTTCGCGATAGTAGGTGTCGCACACCACCATGCCTTGGGTGAGCAAGCGTTCAAACGGTTCGTCTACATTAATCAGGCCCTCGTCGCGCATCAGCTTGGTGAAGAAGCGCGCATAGAGTAGGTGCAAAATAGCGTGTTCGATACCGCCGATGTATTGGTCTACCGCACCCCAATAAGCGGCCGCTTGCGGCTCTACCATACCTTCTTCGAAGCGGGGAGACATATAGCGGAACGGATACCAGCTCGATTCCATGAAGGTATCCATGGTGTCGGTTTCGCGTTTGGCAGGCGCGCCGCATTTGGGGCAGGTGGTTTCATAGAATTCGGGCATTTTAGCCAGCGGAGAACCTGTACCATCGGGAACAACGTCTTCAGGCAGTACGACAGGTAGCTGCTCGGCTGGTACGGGGACATCGCCGCAGCAGTCGCAATGGATAATCGGAATCGGGCAGCCCCAGTAACGTTGGCGCGAAATACCCCAGTCGCGCAGGCGGTATTGGGTTTTCGGTGCGCCTGCATGGGCAGCCTGTAAGTCGGAGGCCATAGTATCGAAGGCCGTCTGAAAATTCATGCCGTCGTATTTGCCGCTGTTGATCAGTGTGCCGTTTTCTTTATCGGCATACCATTCCTGCCATTGGGTAGCGTCGAAGGTTTCTCCTTCAACAGCAATCACTTGCTTCATGGGCAGTGCGTATTTGGCAGCAAATTCGAAATCGCGCTCGTCGTGGGCGGGAACGGCCATGACGGCGCCGTCGCCATAGCCCCACAATACATAATTGGCAATCCAAACTTCGAGTTTGTCGCCGTTTAGCGGATTGATGACATAGCGGCCCGTAGGTACGCCTTTTTTCTCCATTGTCGCCATATCGGCTTCGGCGACGCTGCCGGATTTGCATTCGGTGATAAAGGCTTGCAGTTCGGGTTTGTTGGCCGCGGCGGCGGTAGCCAGCGGATGCTCGGCAGCTACGGCAACGTAAGTGGCGCCCATCAGGGTATCGGGGCGGGTGGTGTAAACCTGTAAATAATCGGCATATTCGCCTTCCAAACCGCTGCGGCTGTCTGCATCGACTTTAAAGCGGACCTGCATACCGCGTGATTTGCCGATCCAGTTGCGTTGCATGGTTTTTACTTGTTCGGGCCAGTTTTCGAGCTTGTCGAGATCGGCCAGAAGTTCCTCGGCGTAGTCGGTGATTTTGAAGTAATACATCGGGATTTCGCGTTTTTCAATCAACGCGCCCGAGCGCCAGCCGCGACCATCTATTACTTGCTCGTTGGCGAGTACGGTTTGGTCTACCGGATCCCAGTTTACGGTGCCGTTTTTGCGGTAAACGATGCCTTTTTCAAACAGTTTGGTAAATAGCCATTGTTCCCAACGATAGTATTCGGGGGTGCAGGTGGCGATTTCACGCTCCCAATCAATGGCGAAGCCCAAGCTTTTGAGCTGCTGTTTCATGTAGGCGATATTTTCGTAAGTCCATTTTGCCGGCGCCACTTGGTGTTTCATTGCGGCATTTTCAGCCGGCATACCGAAGGCGTCCCATCCCATGGGCTGCATGACGTTGTAGCCGTTGAGTAGTTTGAATCGGGAAAGTACGTCGCCAATGGTATAGTTGCGTACATGTCCCATGTGCAGCTTGCCGCTGGGGTAGGGGAACATGGAAAGGCAGTAGTATTTGGGTTTGCTGCTGTCTTCGCTGACATTAAATAAGCGCGCTTTTTCCCATTTTTCCTGGGCGGCGGTTTCGATGGCGGAAGGTTGGTAATGTTCTTGCATGATTTGGCTTTTATATGCTTAAAAATAGAAAATCAGGGCGGAATTATAGCAGTTTCGGCAGGGAATTTTGTAAATAATGCAGATTGCGGGTATGGGATATTTCGGGGTGACGGTATTCAGACGGCCTGATATTGCTTGTATCAGGCCGTCTGAAAATTTTATAGGGGTGGTTTAGATGTCGCTTTCTGCCGCATTGATGATTTTGAGCAGTTTTTCGGTTTTTTCAGGATCTTCGTTTCGCATCAGTTTGACGATATCTCCTTCAAGCGTATCCGTATTACTGTGTAAAACGATGTCTTTCACCGCCAGCAGATTGTTGGGATTCATGGAAAAACGCCGCAGACCCATGCCCAGCAGCACCCGGGTAAAGGTGGTATCGCCGGCCATTTCGCCGCAGACGGATACGGTTTTTCCCATGCGGTTGGCGGTTCGGATAACGTGCAGTATCAGCTTGAGTACTGCCGGGTGGCCGGGTTGGTAAAGATAGCTGACGCTGTCGTCGCCGCGGTCGACCGATAAGGTGTATTGGATCAGGTCGTTGGTGCCGATGGATACGAAGTCGACCAGTTTCAGCAGACTGCTTACCGTTAGTGCGGCTGACGGGATTTCAATCATGCAGCCAAGCTCTACCTCGCCGTATGTTTCGCCGCGCTCTTCAAGTTGGCGTTTGGCTGTTTCGTAGTGTACGAGGCATTGTTTGAGTTCGGACAGAGAGGTGATCATCGGCCACATCATTTTTACTTTGCCGTGTACGGAGGCGCGTAAGATGGCTTTCATCTGTGTGCGGAACATGACCGGTTCGGCCAAACATAAGCGGATACCGGTCAGGCCGAGGGCAGGGTTGAGGCTCCCATTGGGCGTAGCGTTTTGCCCGAACCAGCGCGGATTTTTATCAACGCCTAAATCTACGGTACGGATGGTGAACTGCTTGCCTTTGAGTTTTTTAATGATGGCGGAATATACTTCGTACTGTTCGTTTTCATCGGGTAGGTTGTCCCGGTTGAGGTAGAGAAATTCGCTGCGGAACAGGCCGACGCCGTCTGCGCCCATATTATGTAGCGATTTAATGTCTTCAACCGATTCTATATTGGCCAGTAATTCGATATTGATGCCGTCTTTGGTAGTAGCGGCGGTTTTTTTGAGCTTGTTTAACTCCCGCTTGCGCAAACGGTATTGGCGCATACGTTGGCGGTATTCTGCCAAAACCAATTCGTCGGGGTTAATAATCAGAATACCGTTAATGCCGTCAACGATAACCCATTCGTCTTCGCTGATGAGTTTACGAGCGTTGTGCAGGCCGATAACGGACGGGATATCGAGGCTGCGCCCTAAAATAGCGGTGTGGCTGGTAGAACCGCCTGCATCGGTTACGAAGCCGGCAATACGCTGTTCTTTAAAATGCACTGTATCGGCGGGGGAAAGGTCGTGCGCGATCAGAACGGTGTCATCAAGCAGGTTGGTTTGCAGGTTGATTTCGTTGCCTTGGCCGATAAGGTTGTTGTGGATACGCTCAACCACTTGCAGCATATCTTGTTTGCGCTCGCGCAGATAGGCATCATCGATTTCGTCGAATTGTTTGGCCAGTTTGTCGGTTTGCAGTTTTAATGCCCATTCGGCATTAATGTTTTGCTCTTCAATGATATCGACGGGATCGCGTGAGAGGGTAGCATCGGTAAGCAGCATCAAATGCAGAGAAATGAATGCACCTAGTTCCGCTGGTGCGTTTTCGGGAATTGCACTGCGAAGTTGTTCCAGCTCTTTACGTGTGGCCTTGATGGCGGCTTCGAAGCGTGCTTTTTCGGAAGCCAATTCGTTGGGTAGTATGTCGAATTGCGGTACTTCGTTAATGCCGCGTGCAATCAGGTGGGCACGCCCAATGGCAATGCCTTTGCCTGCGGCGATGCCGTGCAGCACGATACTCATGGTTATTCGCCTTCGCCGAAATAGTCGTTGATCAGGTTGGTGAGCGCTTGCATGGCGGCAGCTTCGTCGGGGCCGTCTGTTTCGAGTTCGATAATGCTGCCTTTGGCGGCTGCCAACATCATCAGACCCATGATGCTTTTACCGTTTACGCGGCGGTCGTTTCGACTAACCCATACTTCGCTTTGAAAGCCAGATGCAGTTTGGGTGAATTTGCTTGAAGCCCGTGCATGCAGGCCGAGTTTGTTGATGATTTCGATTTCTTGTTTCAGCATGGGCGGCAAGCTCCTTCGGGCGGGGTGGTGATGTCGAGAATACCGTTGATGCCGGCATTCTTTACCGTTTGAATGAATTTAGTCAAATCGGTTTCTTGGGTACTGTATTGGGTGGCTTTGAGCATCATCGGAGCGTTGATTCCGGTGAGTATGGCCACTTCGTTTTCTCGAACAAGCTTTCTGGCTGCGTTACAGGGTGTTGCACCGAATATATCGGTTAATACTAAAACGCCGTAACCGCTGTTGATTTCGTGGATAACCGACTGGGCGCGTTGGATGATGTCTTCATGGTTTTCATTATGCTCTACGCCGAGAATACGGATATTTCCCGGCGGCTCGCCCAAAAAGAAATGTTGTGCCAGGCTGCGGTAGGCTTCGCCTAGGGTTTCGTGGGTAATGATAAGTAAACCGATCATATTGGAATTGTGGCTTTCTTGTTTGGCTGTATATCAGGCTGTTTCAAATATGGCTGCATACGGATAGTTTGGAATAATGCAGACTATAAGACTAATCGGGCCGTCTGAAAAGAGGGTTTCAGACGGCCTGGAAATGGTTTGTCAGCTTTCGTTTTTCAGTGCGTAAATTTCGCCGAGATTGCGCCAGGCGCCGGCCGCATCCATACCGTAGCCGAATACGTAGCGGTCGGGAACGTTTAAGCCGATATAGTCAGCGGTGATAGGCTTGGGTTTGCTGATTAGTTTATTGGCGAAGACAGCCGCCGAGCAGCTGGCCGCGCCCATTTCCAGTAGTTTTTCTTTAATGGCCGCCATGGTATGTCCCTCGTCGAGAATGTCATCGAGTACTACGACATGGCGGCCCCGGATGTTTTCGGGCCGGGGCATGCGCAGCCAATTGAAGTTGCCGCCTTCGAGTTTGTCGCCGTAGCGAGAAACGTGAACATAGTCGAAATCCAGAGGAAAGCGTAACAGTGGCAGCAGTTGGCCGGTAAAAACAACGGCACCGCCCATTACGGGCAGCAGTAGAGGGTATTTGTCGCCCAAGTCGGCACTAATACGGTCGGCAAGGTTTTGCAAGGCACTTCGGCATTGGCTTTCATCGAACAATAAATCGGCATTGTCGAGCATGGCTTGGGTGTGGCTGCGTTTGGTGTCAATGTTCATGATGCAATCTTTAATTTCTTTATTAATCTTTGAAACAGCATGCCGGACGATTGTCCGGCATGCTGGCGGTATTATACGCCCGTTTGGTTTTTATGGGCGGGACGGGCGACGGACAGAGCACCCCGCTTGCTGTTTGCGGGATCGGTAATGATGCAGAAACTCACCTCCGCATAAATATATTTGCCTGTTTTATGCAGGGCTTTGGTGCGTGTGGCTTGTCCGCCGCTTCGGGTTGCCCCCGTCGAGATTGCGGAATGGAAACCCTTCCAGTGCGGAGCGCGCAATTTTTCGGGAATAATGATATCCAAACTTTGGCCAATGGCTTCGGCGGCGCTAAAACCGAACATTTTTTCTGATGCGTGATTCCATGCGCGGATAATGCCTTCAGAATCGGCATATATGACGGAATCGGTCATCTGTTCAATCATGGCTTGGTAGGGTAGGGCATTCATTGTACATCCTTTCATAGCAGAGAGTGTTACGTATTATAATCGCCTTTTTGCTTTCAGACGGCCTCTTTACCCATGCAAGATTTTATGCAAGACCCTTATTCTTATCTGCACGATTTGTCTTCCTCCATTACCCGTGAGTTTGCTTCTGCCGCGCATGCCGAAACTTTAGCGCGGTTTTGTAATGATGATACCTTTCTCTCGATGGCGGATGATATTACCCGTCAGCTGCAAGACGAAAGGCAAATTCCCTTTTGCCAAGAGCATCGGGGGCGGATGTATCACTTCCACCAAAGTGCGGACTACCCCAAAGGAGTGTACCGGATGTGTACGGCAGCATCTTTCCGGGCGGGGATTCCTGATTGGCAGATATTATTCTCAGTTGCTGATTTTGATGAAATTTTGGGTGACGGTGTTTACTTAGACGGTGTGTCGCATTATGTGGAAGCACCCCATCAGGTATTGCTAAGCCTGAGCGTGGAAGGCAGTGATACGGCTTATACGCTCGAATTTGATTTGAACAAGGGTGCATTGGTTGAGGGCGGTTTTCATTTTCCGGCGGGAAAAAGCCATATTGCTTGGCGGGATGCCGACAGCGTATGGGTTTGTCCTGCGTGGGACGAAAGACAGCTCACCCGTTCCGGGTATCCTCGGGAAGTATGGTTGATGCGGCGGGGGCAAAGTTTTTCGGAAGCTCAGCCTGTTTATCAGATGGATTCAGACGGCATGATGGTCAATGCCTGGCGTTATTTGGACGGTCAGGGTGCGCCGATAGATTTAATCGAAGCGGCCGGCGGTTTTTTTACTAAAGACTATTTTCAAGTGTCGGCCGAAGGTTTGGTGCAGCGTTTGAACCTGCCTGCAGATTGCGAGATCAGCGGATATCTTGCTGGTCAGCTGATGCTGCATTTGCGCAGTGACTGGCAACGCGCTAACCATTGTTATCCGGCGGGCAGTTTGGTTGCGGTAAAACTGAACAAGGGAGAGCTTGGCGGTGCGCAATTGTTATTCTCCCCTAATGAAAGACAAGCATTGGAAAGTGTGGAAACCACGAAGCGTTTTGTGGTGGCCGGTATTCTTGATAATGTTTCGGGCCGTCTGAAAGCATGGCGTTTTGCCAACGGTCAATGGCAGGAGGTCGAAGTGCCTGCGCTGCCTCAGGGGGCTTTGGAAATTACCGATCAGCCGTGGGGCGGGGATGTGGTTTATATTGCTGCCGGAGATTTTACAACCCCTCTCACCCTGTTTGCACTTGATTTGCAAGTAATGGAACTGACTGTGCTGCGCCGACAGCCTAAACAATTTGATGCTACAGATGTCCGGGTACGGCAGTTTTATGCCGAATCGGAAGACGGAACGCATATCCCGTATTACCATGTAGGTAAAACATCAGGCGTGGATACGCCTACGCTGGTGTATGCGTACGGTGGTTTCGGCATGCCCGAACTGCCGCACTACCTCGGCACGATAGGCCGGCATTGGTTGGAAAAAGGATATGCTTTCGTTGTAGCTAATATCCGTGGTGGCGGCGAGTTCGGGCCGAATTGGCACCGTGCAGCGCAGCGGAAAAACAAATATAAAAGTGTTGAAGATTTGGTAGCCGTAGTGCGTGATATTGCCGCACGAGGTTTAAGTTCACCTGCCCGTATCGGTTTGCAGGGCGGCAGCAACGGTGGCTTGATAACTGCGGCCGCATTTGTGCGCGCACCCGAAAGTATCGGTGCACTGGTGTGCGAAGTACCGCTTACCGATATGTTGGCTTATACCCAATTGTCGGCAGGTGCAAGCTGGATCGATGAATATGGAGACCCTGATAACCCCGATGAAAAAACAGCTTTGGCCTCGTTATCTCCTTATCATCATCTTTCGGACGGCCGGAAATACCCGCCGGCACTGATCACTACCAGTTTTTCTGATGATAGGGTGCATCCTGCGCACGCCCTTAAGTTTTATGCCAAACTTCGTACAATTTCTCCTCAAAGTTGGCTGTTTGCTCCGCAAAGCGGGGGGCATGTAGGAAATACTACTCAGACCCAAACAGCAGCCGAGCTGGCTGGCGTGTTGTACTTTTTACAGCAAAATTTAGCATGAGGAATTGTTGCCAGATGGGGTGGAATACGGCTGAAATCGGTGTGCGGAAAATGGTTTTTGGGGTTTTCTACCGGTGTAAATGTTTGATAAATATATGGGATGAAAAGCAGCTTGTGGTTCAAAATAAGCCTATGATAATATGCCCTGTAACGTTATTTGCGAGCAGGCAGATATCACGTAACTGCTGAAGTCATATAGCAAAGCGAAAATTTAGATGGAAAACTCTAAACTGATTCGGTACAATACGCCGAATTAATAATTTTCTTAACCCGCCTTAATTTTGCAAACTTAAGGCATATAAGGACTGACCAACATGTCAAATATTGAACAACAAGTTAAAAAAATTGTTGCCGAACAATTGGGTGTGAATGAAGCTGAAGTTAAAAACGAATCTTCATTCCAAGACGATTTGGGTGCCGACTCTCTGGATACCGTTGAGCTGGTAATGGCTTTGGAAGAAGCCTTCGGCTGCGAAATTCCCGATGAGGAAGCTGAAAAAATCACTACCGTTCAGTTGGCGATCGACTATATCACCGCTCACAACGGTTAATTTGCATTTAATGCAATAAATCGGCCTCTGCTGCGGGTTTGCCTGCCGACAGGGGCTTTTCCTTACTTATGTACCGTCAATTTTGAATTTCAGACGGCCTGCAGCCGGGAGTCATTAAGGTTGCAGCCATCCTAACCTAAATATAATAGTGAGACAGCTATGAGCCAGAGAAGAGTGGTCATTACCGGTTTGGGACAAGTGTCGCCGGTGGGCAACGATGTGACAACCGCATGGAACAACCTGTTGGCCGGCCGAAGCGGTATCGATACCATTACCCGCTTTGATGCCTCTGAGCTAAACTGCCAAATCGCGGGTGAAGTAAAAGATTTCAATATCGGTGACTATATCAGCGCTAAAGAAGCCCGCCGTATGGATGTTTTTATTCATTACGGTATCGCAGCTGCTTTACAGGCCGTCGCCGATGCGGGATTGGATGATATTGAAGGTTTGGACAAAGACCGTGTAGGCGTCAATATCGGTTCGGGTATCGGCGGTTTGCCTAGCATTGAAGCAACCGGCACTGCTGTACAAGAAGTCGGCCCGCGGAAAATTAATCCCTTTTTTATTCCCGGATCACTGATTAATTTGATCGCCGGACACGTTACTATTCTCAAAGGCTATCGTGGTCCCAGCTACGGTATGGTTTCCGCTTGTACCACCGGAGCGCACGCTATCGGGGATTCGGCACGCCTAATCAAATATGGTGATGCCGATATTATGATTGCCGGCGGCGCAGAAGGTGCGATTTGTACTCTCGGTATGGGCGGTTTTGCTGCTATGAAGGCCCTCTCTACTCGTAATGATGATCCTAAAACTGCTTCACGACCATGGGATAAAGGCCGGGATGGTTTTGTAATGGGCGAAGGTGCCGGTATTTTGGTATTGGAAGAATTGGAACATGCGAAAAAACGCGGTGCCAAGATATATGCAGAGCTGGTTGGTTTTGGTATGAGCTCGGATGCTTATCATATTACCGCTCCGAATGTGGAAGGACCAGCTTTGGCGATTACACGTGCTTTGCATGATGCCGGTTTGAATGCGACAGATGTGGATTATGTTAACGCTCACGGTACTTCTACGCCTTTGGGTGATGCCAATGAAACAAATGCTTTGAAGTTGGCACTGGGAGAAGAACATGCACGTAAAATCGTGGTGAACTCTACCAAATCAATGACCGGTCATTTGCTGGGTGCGGCAGGTGGTGTTGAAGCCGTGTACAGCGTGTTGGCCGTTCACGAGCAAAAATCGCCGCCGACCATCAACATTTTCGAGCAAGATACTGAATCAGGCTGTGATTTGGATTACTGTGCCAATGAAGCTCGTGATGTGAAAATCGATGTGGCTATTTCCAATTCATTCGGTTTCGGCGGTACGAATGGTACGCTGGTATTTAAAAAGTTTACTGATTAAAAATTTTAGATAACTCGAAATATTGTTTTTTAAAGGCCGTTTGAAATATTTTCAGACGGCTTCTTCATTTTTATATAGATTTGGTTACGCTCCATATATGTCGTTAATCATAGATGAGGTTGGTTTGCGAGTGAGAGAATAGTTGGTTAGGTAGTCATACTGTTGGAAATACCCGGTTTTGCTTGAGGGGGTATGCTTTAAACAAGCGAAATTATTAATAGCCTATTAGATTGATAGAGTTAAGAGATGGTATGTATAAAAGCAAAGCTACTTTGGGAAAAAGATAATGCCGTCTGAATTAATTCGGACGGCATTGGTTTAGGCGGTTCAATATTTCAGACTAGGAAAAAATCCAAATATTGAATTTACTTACTTATCTGTAGCAGGGCGGGCTTGCTCTGCGGTTGATGAAGGCAATACCGGCAATACGCGGGCAGACTCCGGAGCAGGAGCAGTGAGTGTGCCGAGGAAGGCAACGATATTGTCTACATCTTCTTTAGGCAATTGTTTACCCAGTTGGGCTTGTCCCATAATTGAAACAGCTTTATCTAATTCCCAAACGCTACCATCGTGGAAGTATGGGTAAGTTTTGGCGACGTTGCGAAGGCCGGGAACACGGAATACGAATTTATCGCTTTCTGTTTTGGTAACCTGGAAGCGGCCTTCGTCATGGTTTTTGCTGCCGGTGAATTTCCAGTAGGGACCGTCAACCAGGCCGAATTTTTGGAATGAGTTGCCGCCTAAGGTAACGCCTGAGTGGCAGGCAATACAGCCGTTGTCGATAAATGCTTTAACACCTTTTCGTTCTTGGTCGTTCAAGGCGCTGATATTACCTTTGAGATACTCATCCCAGCGGGTTGGTGTCAGCAAGGTGCGTTCGAATGCTGCAATCGCGTCAGTAATATTGGCAAAGTTGATCTCGCCGCCTTTATCCGGATAGGCAGCCTTGAACATTTCTTGGTACTCGGGAATATGGGAGATTTTGGCCGCAACGGATGCTTCGTCAGGCATTGCCATTTCTACCGGATTGAGTAACGGGCCGCCTGCTTGTGCTTCTACATCGGGTGCACGACCATCCCAGAATTGGCTGCCCAGCAAAGCTGCATTTAGGGCAGTAGGTGAGTTGCGGGCACCTAGCTGGCTTTTATCACCGGGACTAGTCGGTAGGTTGTCAACGCCATAAGAAGCCAAGTTGTGGCAAGAGTTGCAGCTAACAGTATTGCCGCGTGATAAGCGTGGTTCATACCATAATTGATGCCCTAATTTGACTTGCTCGTCTGTGAATGGGTGGATTTTCTCCATTTCTGCGCGATCGGGTAGTGGTTGGAAAATACCTTGTGCTTTGGTCAGCAGATCTTTATCTTCAGCGGAGGCATTGCTATTGTCATATTGGGCTTGTGATGCTGATGCGGTTGGAGCCGATGCGGCACTTGCAGCTGCAGGTTGCTCTGGAGAGGATGCGGATTGCTGTTGGTTACAGGCAGCCAAAGTAAATAGCGTAGCTAATCCCAGTGCGGACTTTTTCATAGTAAGTTTCATTATGGTTCCTTTCTGAATATTTTGATTGTGTTCGTCAGGTAGTGGCAGATATGGTAGTTTTCCCTTTGGGTAGGTATCGTTATGTGCTTGGTTAGAGTATAGAGTGGTTGTTTCTTGGAAACTTTGCCTTAAGTCAATCTTAAAATTAGGTATGCTTATGCTATTGGTTTATTTTATCAGGGCAATAGTTTTAGGTTAAGTGTGGCGGTACTCAAAATGTAGCTGAGGATTATTAAAAAACAGTGATGAAGTACAACATTTGATTCCTTTGTTGACTTTAGGATGTAGCGTGTAAAGGAGGGGGTATTAAAGCTTGCATGCGGGGCATGATTGTTTTAAAGTTGGCGGCAGTTTCGGAAAGTGAGAATGAGATGAAAATTACAGTGATAGGTGCCGGTGCTTGGGGAACAGCGTTGGCTATACATTTTTCCAAGCAGGGTCATGAAGTTTCTATGTGGGCGAGAAATGAAGCACATATGCGTGCTTTGCAACAAGATAGTGAAAATAAGCGATACTTGCCTGGATTCGAGTTACCAGAGGCTTTAAAGGCATGTACTTCCTTATCCGAAGCATTAAGCGGGAGCGAATTGGCTTTGATCGTTACCTCCGTAGCGGGTTTGCGTGATAGTGCCAAACTGTTGTCAGATAACGGCTATTCCCACCTGCCTGTTTTGGCAGCTTGTAAGGGTTTTGAACAAGATACCGGTTTGCTCACTTTCCAAGTTTTGAAAGAGGTTTTACCCGGTAATGATAAAGTCGGCGTACTTTCCGGCCCTAGTTTTGCACAAGAATTAGCTAAACAGTTACCCTGTGCGGTAGTGCTGGCTTCAGAGAACAAACCATGGATCGAGAGCGTGGTACAGCAATTAAATTCAGGCGTGATGCGTTTGTATGGTAGTGAAGACGTTATTGGTGTGTCAGTTGGTGGAGCAGTGAAAAACGTCATGGCTATTGCCACAGGTCTTTCAGATGGCCTTGAATACGGTTTAAATGCACGTGCCGCTTTAGTAACCCGTGGTTTGGCTGAGATAACCCGACTGGCAGTGGTCATGGGCGCACAGCCGAAAACCATGATGGGTCTGGCCGGCATGGGCGACTTGATTCTTACCTGTACCGGAGCGTTATCCCGTAACCGTCGGGTGGGGCTGGGGTTGGCTTCGGGTAAGGAATTGCATCAAGTGTTGGTCGAAATCGGTCATGTTTCCGAAGGTGTCAGCACTATTGAAGAAGTATTTAACACGGCGTGTAAATATCAGATCGATATGCCGATTACCCATACATTATTGCAACTTATCCGTAAAGAATTGACGGCCGAGCAAGTGGTTGAGCGTTTGATGGAGCGCGAAGCACGATTCGAATAAAGCCAATTCGGTAAATTTTCTAAGGCCGTCTGAAAAGATTTTCAGACGGCCTGATTTGACAGTACGCATACATCAATCTATGCTTGCAGCCATAATTTATTTTCCTGGTATGACAAATTATGAACCAGTCTTTGGAAAAACTTGAGGTCAGCGTTTATCAGCTGGCACAGAAATTTGAAACCGTAGTCGGTGAGAACAAGCGTCTGCATGAAGAAATTGCCCGTTTGAAGGCAGAACAAACCCAGCAGAAAAGTGAGCACCAGGCGGCCGTTGATGAATTAAGCGAAGCATTATTGGTGCAAGTGGGTAAGTTAAAAGAGGATCTGCAGAGTAAGATCGACGGATTAATGGTAGAAAACCAACAATACCGCGATTTATTAGAAGGTAGCGCAATGCATATCCGGACTTTGTTGGCAAGATTGCCGAAAGAGACGCAAGAATATGAGGGTGAATTATGAGCCATGAGCAAGTCAGTATCCATATCATGGGACGCCAGTTTAATATCGGTACTCCTCCGGAAGAAAAGGCTACCTTACTGCAGGCAGTCGAGTTATTAAATCAAAAAATCGATGCAATCAAACAAAACGGCAGAATTGTTGAAACCGATAAAATCGCAATTATGGCCGCCTTAAATGTAGTACATGATTTATTAAAAATGTCACTTAAAGATGATTTGGCAATCGGCGAATTTGAGCGTAAAATAAATGGCATGGTTGAGGTTTGCGATAAAGCCCTGTCAAGGCTTTCGAATTAAATCAACAACCAACAGTTTCTTCTTTTCCCTGCGGTGTTCGCGAAGGCATACATTCCTTTGAACCAATAAGTTCGCTTCAGGTTGCCGAGAGTAGTGATGGGAGCGAGCGTCGTTTATAGTCGATGCACCCGAAATCACCCCGAGGTGACCGCCTTGTCAGCAAGGTTCAAGCGGATTCAGCCTAAACGACATTTGCGGGGATTCAATTTTAAGAAATACCACCTATTGGGTGGTATTTTTATTCTATGGTATATCATGACATAGCACTTGCCGGGGCTTAGAAATGTATCGTATGCCAGACTCTTTGCGTTTTAAAATTTAAATGATGTTTTAAGCTGATGCTTGAAATACAACACTTTGGATTAGCCCTATTCTTAGAGAACCGGTAAATACTTTATACGGCGTCAATTTGATTGACAGAAAACTGATTTATCACTAGAATCGGTAGCTTTCTATATATTTGTTTGGATTCCTCCTTATGAAAACCTTTTCAGCCAAACCGCATGAGGTGAAGCGCGAATGGTTCGTTATCGACGCTCAAGATAAAGTTTTGGGTCGCGTTGCTGCCGAAATCGCCCACCGTCTGCGCGGTAAACACAAGCCAGAATATACTCCTCACGTTGATACCGGTGATTACATTATTGTAATTAATGCCGACAAATTGCGTGTTACCGGTAACAAAGCGTTGGATAAGAAATACTACCGCCATTCAGGCTATCCCGGTGGTATCTATGAGCGTAACTTCACCGAAATGCAAGAAAAATTCCCTGAGCGCGTTTTGGAGAAGGCCGTAAAAGGCATGTTGCCGAAAGGCCCCTTAGGTTACGCCATGATTAAAAAATTGAAAGTGTATGCAGGTGCCGAGCACGGCCATGCCGCACAACAACCTAAAGTATTGGAAATCTAAGGACACGACATGAACGGTAAATATTACTACGGCACTGGCCGCCGCAAAAGTTCAGTGGCTCGTGTATTCCTGCAAAAAGGTACTGGCCAAATCATCGTAAACGGCCGCCCTGTTGATGAATTTTTCGCACGTGAAACCAGCCGCATGGTTGTTCGCCAACCTTTGGTATTGACTGAAAACGCCGAAGCGTTTGATATTAAAGTAAACGTAGTTGGCGGTGGTGAAACCGGCCAATCTGGTGCTATCCGCCACGGTATCACCCGCGCTTTGATTGATTACGATGCAGCTTTGAAACCGGCTCTCTCTCAAGCTGGCTTTGTTACTCGTGATGCACGTGAAGTTGAACGTAAAAAATTCGGTTTGCGCAAAGCACGCCGTGCGAAACAATTCTCAAAACGTTAATTGTTTATCCAAAAAAGCCCCACAATGTGTGGGGCTTTTTTTATTTTCTACTATTATCGTGTAAGCTCATAATTTTATTGGGCGAGATAAGATGGTTCATAAGTTGTTATATACCAGGTTGAGGAACAAAGTTGTCGGTGTCTAAATGAAAGATTTTGATCTTCTGTTGCTTATGGTAATCATTTGTTCGGCAATATAAATAAGGCTGAATGTTTATTTTGATTAAAATATTGTACTTTATGAATTTTTGTAAATTTGTGCAATTTCACTACTGATTTTGGAGAGACTTGGTATCCTGTACTGGAGATATAAGCTTTATTGTCTTTGAAATGGAATGCTAAATAAAGCGGAAGTATGTGTAACTAAGTTATGTTATAAAGCTTATGCTTGCTGTTAGCGATTAGCTAGTAATTTTGAAATATTTTATTAGAATGGGAAAAAATTATGGGTTGGTTAGGTACTATTATTGTAGGTTTTGTCATCGGTATATTGGCTAAGATGTTACACCCTGGTAAAGACAATTTGGGTTTTATTATGACCACTTTGTTAGGTGTGGGTGGTTCTTTATTGGCCGGTGCGGTTGGTGAGGGATTAGGCTGGTATCATGCAGGTGAAGGGGCTGGTTGGATTGCATCAACTATATTTGCAGTGATTATTTTGGCTATTTATACACGTGTGGTTAAGAAATAAGCATTTGTTTGCTGGACTATAAAGTTCATTTTGGGGCGGGGATGGAGTTTTCGGATTTCATCCCTAAATTTTTTATACATATGGCCCGATATGACAAAATTTTCAGAATCGATTCAGTTTTATTAAAAAATGCCTATGCCGTCTGAAAAACAATTCGATAGCGGTTAAATAAAAATACGCAAACAATATAGGTTTGCGTATTTTAAAATATTTGATTCTCAAAATGGTGATTTGATTAGCTTAACGGCTCAAGCAATTTGGCAAATGCATCGTTGAATTGTTGTAAGCCGTCTTCTTGTAAGCGTGAAGCCAGCACTTCTACATCAATCCCGAGAGCTTCCACTTCAGCTAAGTGTGCCAATGCTTCTTTAGTATTGGCTGTTAATGTATTAGTTGCTACGCCATGATCTATAAAGGCTTTTAATGTAGCATCCGGTACGGTATTAACTGTTTCTCGGCCAATCAGGTTGTCTACATAGAGAGTATCTGGATATGAAGGGTTTTTTACGCCGGTAGAGGCCCAAAGTAATTGGACACGGTTTACATTTTCGTTAGCAAAAAATTCTTGGCTGAAGAAGTTCTGCCAGTCAAGATAAGCGGCTTTTGCTAAAGCAATGGCGACTTTTCCTTGTAAGTGGCTAGGAAGTGTCGCATCCAGAGCATTATCAATGCGTGAAATGAAGAAACTGGCCACAACTTGTATGTGCTTGGTCGGTAAACCGGCTGATAAGCGTTTTTCAATACCACGTTGATAGGCAGCATAAGCTTTTAGTGTTTGTTTGCGTGAGAATAACAGTGTAAGGTTAATGCTAAGGCCGTCTGAAACCAATTGTTCCAGTGCTTCGATGCCTGCATCTGTGGCAGGTACTTTGATCATAACGTTTTTGCGATTGATTTCTGCATGTAAACGTTTGGCTTCGGCAACCGTACCTGCGGCATCGTGTGCCAAATCCGGAGATACTTCTAAGCTTACAAAACCGGTTTTGCCGCCGCTTGATTCAAATTCCGGCAGGCATACGTCGCAAGCGGCTTGTACATCGGCAACGGCCAGTTTTTCATATCGTTGTTTCGGGTTAAGACTTTGTTCTTTTAAAGCGGTGATTTCATCTTTGTATAATGCATCGCCTGCAAAAGCTTTCTGGAAAATAGCGGGGTTTGATGTTACGCCGCATACACCTTGTTGCAACATTTTTGCCAATTCGCCGCTTTGTATCAGCGAGCGTGACAGGTTGTCCAGCCAGATTTGCTGTCCTAAAGCTTTAACGTCGGATAAAATGGTCATCTCTGAGGCCTTTTTGAGTTGAGGATAGATGAATAATCCTACCTTGAAATGGCGTATTTGAATAGAGTAGGGAACCAAAAGAATGAAAAATCAGGCTGTACAATATTTGGATTGGGCACGTCAGGTATTGCAGACGGAAATACAAGCCTTGCAAGAAGTTGCGGCAGACTTGGATGATAATTTTTCACAAGCCGTCGAGGTCATTAAAAAATGCCCAGGGCGTATTGTGGTGATGGGTATCGGCAAATCCGGACATATCGGCCGAAAAATTGCGGCAACGTTGGCTTCGACGGGTACGCCTGCATTTTTTGTACATCCCGCAGAAGCTGCGCACGGTGATTTGGGAATGGTGGTGGACGGAGATGTGGTTTTGGCTCTTTCGAATTCCGGGGAGAGTGATGAGGTAACCGCCATTTTACCCGCTATTAAACGTAAAGAGGTAAAACTGGTATGTATTACAGGGAAGCCGCATTCTACTATGGGGCGTTATGCCGATATCCATATTACTTGTGCCGTTTCCGCCGAAGCATGCCCGTTGGGCTTGGCTCCGACTTCCAGTTCGACGGCAATGTTGGCTTTAGGAGATGCTTTGGCGGTGGCCTTGCTGAGGGCTAGAGAATTTACGCTGGACGATTTCGCTTTGAGCCACCCGGCCGGAAGTTTGGGTAAGCGTTTGCTCTTGAGGGTACGGGATATTATGCATACAGGTGAAGCTTTACCCTTTGTGTTAGAGGGCACTTCTTTAAAAAACGGCATTATCCGCATGAGTGCTACAGGATTGGGGATGCTGGCCATTGTAGATCTGGAAAACCGTATCAAAGGTATCTTTACCGACGGCGATTTGCGCCGTTTGTTTCAGCAACGTGATGATTTTACCGGTTTGCATATGGATGAAGTTATGCATTTGAGCCCGCAAACCATTTCTGCCGATCAGTTGGCGACAGAAGCCTTGAAGCAGATGCAGCAAACCAAAGTAAGCGGCTTGTTGGTTGTCGATGATGAGAAAAGGTTGGTGGGTGCGTTGAATATGCATGATTTGCTGAAGGCACGTATTATATAAAATATATGCAAATTAAATAAAAATAGGATTTAAAATTAATGAACCTTTCTCCCGAATTGGCAACAAGAGCCAAAGCCGTTAAGCTACTGATTATGGATGTGGATGGCGTGTTGACCGATGGTCATATCTATATCCGTGATAACGGTGAAGAGATTAAGTCGTTTCACACTTTGGATGGGCACGGTTTGAAAATGTTACAGAATAGCGGTGTCAGAACGGCGATTATTACCGGCAGAGATGCGCCGTCTGTCGGCTTGCGTGTTAAGCAATTAGGTATTAACTATTATTATAAAGGCATACACGATAAAAAAGCGGCCTATGCTGATTTGCGCGCCCAAGCAGGAGTAGAGGAGCATGAGTGTGCTTTTATCGGTGATGATGTGGTTGATTTGCCTGTTATGGTACGCTGCGGTTTGCCGGTTGCCGTACCTGAAGCACATGATTTTACTTTGCGGCATGCGGTTTATATAACGAAGAAGCAGGCAGGAAGAGGTGCGGTACGCGAATTGTGTGATTTGATTATGCTGGCACAGGGAACATTGCAGCCTGCACTGGAAGAGTACATTAAATGATAAAAAAATGGCGAGGCGGTTGGCTGTTTCCGCTGGTTTTGGCACTCGGTTTAGGAGTGTTGAGCGCCTGGTTGGGGCGTATTAGCGAGCTGGATATTGAAGAGGTGGCATTGAATCCGAACGAACCCCAATACTCTATGAGTGGTATTGATGGCCGTCGCTTTGATGAAACCGGCCGTCTGAAAGAGAATCTCAGTGCGAGAAAGGCTTGGCAGTTGCCTAAAAGTGATGATGTTTATTTTGCCGAACCAAATTTGGTGTTATACGGAGAAAGTGGGAGACTGTATGATGTAAATAGCAGTGAAGCCCGCTACAATACAGAAAACCGCCAAGTGGTTTTTGAAAAAAACGTGGTGTTGACCAAAGCGGCTGAAGCGGGACGTCCGGCCGGAATCTTGAAAACATCGAGTTTGACCGTAGATACCCAAAATGAAAATGCTTATACCGATGCAGCGGTTGTGTACCAATACGGACAATCGCAAGGTACGGCACAAGGTGTGCAATACAATCATCAAAAAGGTTTCCTAAATTTACCCTCGAGAGTGAAAGCCATTATTTATGACCCGAAAAATCCTTAAAAGCGCGGCATGGGCCGTATTTTTGGCTGCTGCGCCTGTCGCTTTCGCATTGGAAAGCGATCGTAATCAACCAATTGAAATCGAAGCAGACCAAGGCTCGCTTGATCAGGCTAACCAAGTAACCACTTTCAGTGGTAATGTTATCATCAAACAAGGTTCGCTGAATATCCGTGCCGGAAGCGTAAAAGTTTCGCGCGATGCGAAAGGGCAGCAGCTAATGGCGGCAACGGGCAATCCTGTCCGTTTCGGGCAAACGCTGGATGGTAATAAAGGCCGTGTCGAAGGACAGGCCAATAATGTCGAATATTCTTCGGCTACAGGCATCGTGAAGTTGACCGGTAATGCCAAAGTGCAGCGAGGCGGAGACAGAGCGGAGGGAGCCAGTATCGTTTACAATACCCGCACGGAAGTTTATACCGTTAGCGGCAGCAAGGCTGTCTCCGGTAAAGGTGGTAAGCGGGTAACCGTAGTTATCCAGCCTAATAAATAATTTTGAGCTCAAGATTCATCCGGCAGGCCGTCTGAAATTGACAGAAGCATTTCAGACGGCCTTAAAAACGTTTACAATAACCCCAATCACTTTTTTGAGTTTTCCTATGAATGCTACGCACAGCCGCTTACATGTCGCAAATTTACAGAAAGCGTTTAAAAAGCGCCAAGTAGTGAAAAACTTTTCATTGGATATTGAAAGCGGCGAAGTTGTAGGCTTGCTTGGGCCGAACGGGGCAGGTAAAACCACCAGCTTTTATATGATTGTCGGCTTGATTGCCGCGGATGCCGGTACGGTACAGCTCGATGGGCGGGAAATACGTCATCTGCCGATTCACGAACGCGCGCGGTTGGGTTTGGGTTACCTGCCCCAAGAGGCGTCTATTTTCAGAAAAATGACGGTAGAGCAAAATATCCGGGCGATCTTGGAAATCAGCTTGTCGGATAAGTCGAAAATCGACAGCGAATTAAACCGTTTGTTGGCCGATTTAAATATCGAGCGTTTGAGGGAAAGCCCTGCACCTTCTCTTTCTGGAGGAGAGCGCCGTCGCGTGGAAATCGCCCGTGTATTGGCTATGCAGCCGCGATTTATTTTGCTAGACGAACCCTTTGCGGGTGTAGATCCGATTGCCGTGCTGGATATTCAAAAAATCATTGAGTTTTTAAAGGCACGGGGTATCGGTGTATTGATTACCGACCATAATGTACGGGAAACCCTACGCATCTGTGATCGTGCTTATATCATCAGTGAAGGTACCGTATTAGCCTCAGGCGAACCTGATGAGTTGGTCAATAACGAGCAGGTACGCGCCGTTTATCTTGGTGAAAATTTCGATTATTAACATTCTTTATGAGCAGCCAGACTTTCCGCCTAAAACTGAAACAAACCCAGCAGCTGAACCAAAATTTACAGCAGTCTTTGCGTATTTTGCAGCTGTCGGGTTTGGAGTTGGAGCGGGAGGTGGATGATTGGTTGCAGGATAACCCCCTGCTTGAAAGGGTTGAGGCTGATTTCCAGTCTGAGCCCGAACGAGTTTCCGCTGCACCTGCCCGAACCAAACAAATCGGCGGCGAAGAGGCCGAAGATGTTTGGGCGACTATTGCCGATGAAGATAATTTCCACGAATACTTACACAAGCAAGTCAGTGAACATCCCCTGAGTGCCGAAGAAGCGGCCAAAGTTCATTTTCTGATTGATTTTCTTGATGAACAAGGCTATTTGACAGATAGTCTTACCGATATTATCGAGCATACACCGCTAGAATGGATGTCGGATGAAGAAGATATCCAGCATGCTTTGGATTGTTTGCAGCAGTTTGATCCCGCAGGTGTTGGCGCTTCGGGTTTGGCTGAATCGTTGCTGTTGCAGTTGCAACGCTTGCCGGCTTCTTCCGCGCGCCAGTGCGCTGCACGGATCACTTTGGAGTATCTGGATGACTTGGGTGGGAGCAGGCAGCAGAATGTGATTAAATTAAAACGCGAGCTTCCAGATGATGCAGATACTATCCATCAGGCATTGGATATTATCGGTAGTCTTAATCCTTTTCCAGCTTACGGTTTTTCAGGAGGAGAACCTGCCGGTTATGTTCAACCCGATGTATGGGTTAAGGAAACTGCCGAGGGATGGACTGTTGGAAGTAACGAACAGGCATGGCCTCAAGTACGGGTTAATCAAGAATTTTACGACTTGCTGAAGAGCAGCCACGATGTGGATCCTGTGTGGAAAGAAAAAATTACCGAGGCACGCCAAAAAATCGAAAGCTTGGCACACCGTAAAAGTACGGTATTGCGTTTGGCGGAATATATTGTTGAACGGCAAGCCGATTTTTTTATTTTCGGTGAAATCGGGCTGACGCCGATGCTGTTGAAAGATGCCGCTGTCGATTTGGGTGTTGCAGAAAGTACGGTGTCCCGAGCTGTTAATCATAAATATTTGGCTTGCCCGCGCGGTGTGTTTGCGTTACGCTACTTCTTCACACAGGCAGTAGATGCAGGTGAGGACAACGAAGGAACCAGCCAAAGTGCAGTTAAAGCGATGCTGGCTCAATTGGTGGAGTCTGAAAATAAATATAAGCCTTATTCGGATCAAGCTTTATGTAAAATGTTGTCGCAGCAGGGGATTGAGATTGCACGGCGTACCGTTGCCAAATATCGCGAATCGATGAATATCGCTCCCGCCCACCAACGCAAGCTCGCACGGTAAGTATTTTTCTCCAATCCGTTTCAGGCGGATTGGAATTCTCAACCGAAGGAGTATAGTTATGAACCTGAAAATTACCGGTCTGAATTTCGATGTTACCGAAGCTATTAAGAATCACGTTGCCGGCAAACTTGAGCGGATTAACCGCCATGCGGAAAATGTGATTTCGGTGACCGTCACCCTTTCGGTGGAGAAAGTTAACAATAAGGCAGAGGCTGATGTACATTTGGCCGGTAAAAATGTGCATGTCGAAGCTGTTGAATCAGATATGTATGCGGCGGTAGATGTATTGATGGACAAACTTGACCGCGCCATTTTGAAGCATAAGGAAAAACGCAATGATGTGCGCTCGGCTCCGGTTCCGGCCGCCGAAGAATAATGTTCTATATTTCTTTTGAAAAACCCTGCTCAGGCAGGGTTTTTATTTATTTATGCCGTCTGAAAGTGTTTTCAGACGGCATATTTGAGGAGATATGAAGAAGGCGTGCCGCACTAGCGTTTGGTGCCGCTTAAACATGCCCAACCGTTATCGATTTGGGCAGGCGCCAAGTCGAACCACTGGCCGTAGATGCCGCTCATTTCCTCTACTTGTTCTTCGAGAATACCGGATAAAACGATACGGCCGCCTTGTTTGGTACGGCCAGCCAGCATTTCACCGAGCATGCGCAACGGATTGGCCAGAATATTGGCAACGACTACATCGAATTGGCCCTGTGGCAAAGCATCCGGAAGATAGAAATGGGCGCTGACATCGTTTTGGGCGGCATTGTCGTTACTGGCGCGGATGGCTTGTTCGTCAATATCTACGCCAGTAGCACTGCCGGCGCCGAGTTTGAGTGCGGCAATGGCCAAAATCCCTGATCCGCAACCATAGTCCAGTATGCTTTCTCCACCTTTTAAATTGTTATCCAGCCATTGAAGACACAAATGTGTAGTCGGGTGGCTGCCGGTGCCGAATGCCAACCCGGGATCAAGTTGGAGGTTGACTGCTTGGGCATCCGGTACTTCGTGCCATGAGGGAGTAATCCATAGGCGGTCGGAAATTTTAATCGGGTCGAATTGTGATTGCGTAAGGCGAACCCAATCTTGCTCGGGCAGAAGTTCGGTTTCATAAACGGGGATGTTGATTCCGCATTGTTGTGCCGTCGCAGCGATAATCGGATCAACATCGGCTTGTTCTTCAAATAATGCGATCACTTTGCTTTGCTGCCAGATTTGCTCGGTCGGCATGCCGGGCTCGCCGAAAATAGCTTGTTCGTTGGCGGTTCCGGCATAGGCGTCTTCAATGGCGGCTGAAAGGGCACCGTGTTCCATAAGTGCGTCTGAGAGAGGCTCCGCGATATGATCGTTGACGGCAATGGTGGTTTGTTGGTAGGCCATAATTTCTTTCATGTAAATTAAGGAGCCGTCTGAATGGTTTCAGACGGCTGATTCAGAATAGGTTCATTTTAACGGAACGGCTGCAATTTAAAAAGGTTTGAGGCCGTCTGAAAAAGCGGGCTTTACACGTCGGTATGATCCATCAGCCCTTTGGCGACTTTATCGGGTGTAAAGCGTACCGATTGCGGGTAGGGATAGAAATCGTCAAACAGGCCTTGTTCGAGCAAGGCTTTTTTCCCTTGCCAGAATTCAGGTGTGAGCAGGTCTTTGTGGTGTTGCAGGAACACTTGCTTCACATCAGGTTCGCCTAGTAGAAACGGGCCGAACTCTTCGGGAAAAACGTCTCCTTTGTGGACCGGATACCAAACCTCACCCGACATTTCGAACTCGGGATTGGGGGCGGGCGGGATGGCGCGGAAGTTGCAGTCGGTCATATATTCGATTTCGTCGTAATCATAGAAAATCACGCGCCCGAAACGGGTCATGCCGAAGTTTTTATACAGCATATCGCCGGGGAAGATGTTGGCAGAGGCCAACTCTTTGAGGGCGTAGCCGTAATCGATGACGGCAGCGGCTTTTTCAGCGGGTTTTGCCTGCTGCATAAAGAGGTTGAGCGGTTTCAAACGATACTCGACATACACGTGTTTGATAATCAGCCAGTCGTCGTTTTCTTCGATTTGTTCGGGCGCCAGTGTGCGCATTTCCTCAATAAATTCTTCACTGCAACGGTTTTTGGGCAGCGGTACATTGGAAAACTCCAAAATATCCGTCATCCGCCCGACGCGGTCATGTTTTTTCACCAAAAGATATTTTTGCCGCACATATTCGCGGTCGAAGTCTTTATTGGGGCCGAACTTATCTTTGATAACTTTGAAAACGTAGGGAAAAGAAGGTAGGGTGAACACCGTCATTACCAAACCTTTTACGCCGGGAGCGAGGATAAATTGGTCGTGGGAGTATTGGAGGTGTTGGGTAAATTCGCGCCACCAGATATTTTTTCCCTGCTTATGCAGACCCACCATGGTATAAAGATCGCCTATGGAACGGACTGGAAGCATATTGTGCAAAAAGCGTACATATCCGCTGGGTACGGGCATATCGACTAAGAAATAGGCTCGTGCAAATGAGAATAAAACGGCAATTTGTTTGGGGTCGAAAAGTGCTGTATCGACAATCAGCTTGCCGTTAGCGTTGTGCAGAACAGCCAGTGCAAAGGGATGGCGGACGCTGCCGTTGATAATCTGCCCGAAAATGTATGCGCCCTTATTCCGGTAAAAAGGTGAGTTCAGCACCTGAATATGCAGGTTCATTTCTTCGGGCGGCCAATCGGTTTGGAAGTGTCGTTTGGCAGCCCGCAAAATATTGCTGATGTCTTTGCCGATATGGGCAAACGGAACATTCCAGCCGAAATGAAAGAGGATATCGCGCATACAACCACGCAGGCCTTGTTTGCTGGGGTAAAATGAGCTGAAAGTGGGCGGGTCCGAGTCGATATATTCTGTGCTGGTGGCCGGTTTTACAAAGATGAATTGATTGTTGTAATACTCTTTTGAAAGCAGGCGGGTAGATACGGAATTGAAAAAAGTTTCTGCCAATTCGGGCTGTTTGTGGTTCACTAAAAGCGCAATATATTCGGTTTTGGCCGCCGCCCATACTTCATCGCTCAGCGCATTGGCGGCATGTTCGCGGCGCAGTGTGTCTACTGCCTCGGAAACCCGCTGATCGTACATCTGGATACGTGTGGCCACCAAATCCTGAATGCCGCGCCAGTTGCGCTCTTCGAAAAATGCCTTGGCTTTGGCGGTTACTTCGCGGTAAAGACGGTAGTGTTTGTTGAAGCCGGCAAGCATGGTTTCTGCAACCGCGTGCCCTTGAAGTTGCGATAGTTGTTGTCGCGTCATGATTTTCCTCAATACTTTGTAGATTTTTTGGCCTGGTTCATTAGTTCAGACAGCCTGTATTTGATTGTTTATACAAGCGATTGGTTTATAAGTCTAACCTTATAAAGTTTCGGATGATTTTGCAAGCCGCTTGTTTGCCATGACTGTGATTGACCGGGATATTCGGTAGGGTGCTTGAATATTTTTCAGACGGCCTTATATAGGTAAAGATAATTTATATTGAAAGACTGTTGGATACAGGATATCGAAAATGAGCGAACAAAATACCCATACCGAAGAGAATATCGACAATGCAGCCGCTCCGGAGACAGCCGAAGCAGATGCTCAAGAGCAAGCCGTACCGCCTACATACGAAGAATTGCAGGCACGCGTAGAAGAGCTGGAGGGCATGCTGAAAGACGAGCAACTTCGCAGTTTGGCCAATGAGCAAAATTTGCGCCGCCGTCATGTTGAAGAAATCCAATCTGCACACAAATTCGCCGGCCAGAAATTCGCTACCGAAATGCTGCCCGTGAAAGATTATTTGGAGATGGCGCTGCTGGATCAAAGCGGTAATTTCGATGCCCTTAAAATGGGCGTTCAGATGACGCTGACCGAGCTGCAAAAAGCTTTCGACAACACTCAAATCACCGAAATCAATCCTCAGGCCGGAGAAAAACTCGATCCGCACCGCCATCAGGCTATGCAGGCGGTAGAGAGCGAGCAGGAGCCTAATACCATCGTGAGCGTTATGAAAAAAGGTTATGCCTTAAACGAACGCGTATTGCGCCCGGCTATGGTCGTAGTGGCTAAGTCGGCAGAGGCCGAAGCCTGACTGAAAGGTTGTTTGCATTTTATCAAACGTCGCGTTTTCAGACGGCCTAGATAAATTTTCATGTTTTAAGGGTAATAAATCCTTAAATATAATTTACAACAAATTGATTTAAATTGGATAAAAAAATTATCCACAAGCACTTGAAAAGAAGCGGGTCTCCCTTATTTTGTAGACCAACAGGGCAGCAAAGCCCGCTTAAAATCAAATTTATTAAGGAGCTATAAATCATGGCAAAAGTAATCGGTATTGACTTAGGTACGACCAACTCTTGTTTGGCTATTTCGGAAAACGGCCAAACCAAAGTGATTGAAAATGCCGAAGGCGCACGTACCACCCCGTCAATCATTGCTTATTTGGACGGCGGTGAAATCTTGGTCGGCGCACCGGCCAAGCGCCAAGCTGTAACCAATGCAAAAAACACCATTTATGCCGCCAAACGATTGATCGGCCATAAATTCGAAGATAAAGAAGTACAAAAAGACATTGACTTGATGCCTTTCGAAATCATCAAAGCCGCCAATGGCGACGCTTGGGTGAAAGCACAAGGTAAAGAGCTGTCTCCGCCGCAAGTATCTGCCGAAGTATTGCGCAAAATGAAAGAGGCCGCCGAAGCTTACTTGGGTGAGAAAGTAACCGAAGCCGTGATTACCGTACCGGCTTACTTCAATGACAGCCAACGTCAGGCAACTAAAGATGCCGGCCGTATCGCCGGCTTGGATGTGAAACGTATCATCAACGAACCGACGGCCGCAGCATTGGCGTTCGGTATGGATAAAGGCGACAACAAAGACCGTAAAATCGCCGTATACGACTTGGGTGGCGGTACTTTCGATATTTCCATCATCGAAATCGCCAATGTAGATGGTGACAAACAATTCGAAGTATTGGCTACCAACGGCGATACTTTCTTGGGCGGTGAAGACTTCGACCAACGCTTGATTGACTACATCATCACCGAGTTCAAGAAAGAACAAGGTATTGATTTGAAACAAGACGTAATGGCCCTGCAACGCTTGAAAGAAGCTGCCGAGAAAGCCAAAATCGAATTGTCGAGCGGTCAGCAAACCGAAATCAACCTGCCTTACATCACTATGGATGCGACCGGCCCGAAACACTTGGCGATGAAAATCACCCGTGCCAAATTCGAAAGCCTGGTAGAAGACCTGATCGAACGCTCTATCGAGCCTTGCCGTATCGCTTTGAAAGATGCGGGCTTGAGCGCAAGCGAAATCGACGACGTGATTTTGGTGGGTGGTCAAACCCGTATGCCGAAAGTACAGGAAGCCGTAAAAGCCTTCTTCGGTAAAGAGCCGCGTAAAGACGTGAACCCCGATGAAGCCGTAGCCGTAGGTGCTGCGATTCAGGGCGAAGTATTGGGCGGCGGCCGCAGCGACGTATTGCTGTTGGACGTAACCCCCTTATCGCTCGGTATCGAAACTATGGGCGGTGTGATGACCAAGCTGATTCAGAAAAACACCACCATTCCGACCAAGGCTTCGCAAACTTTCTCGACTGCCGAGGACAACCAAAGCGCGGTAACCATCCATGTGTTGCAAGGTGAGCGTGAGCGTGCTTCTGCCAATAAATCGCTGGGTAACTTCAACTTGGGCGATATCGCACCGGCTCCGCGCGGCGTACCGCAAATCGAAGTAACATTCGATATTGATGCCAACGGTATCTTACACGTGTCTGCCAAAGACAAAGGTACCGGTAAAGAAGCTAAGATTACCATCCAAGGTTCTTCTGGTTTGAGCGAGGAAGAAATCGAACGCATGGTGAAAGATGCTGAGGCTAATGCCGAGGAAGATAAAAAGCTGACTGAGCTGGTGGCTTCACGCAATCAGGCCGAAGCATTGATTCACTCGGTGAAAAAATCATTGACTGATTACGGCGACAAACTGGATGCCGATGAGAAAGCTAAAATCGAAGACGCTTTGAAAGCCGCCGAAGAATCTGTAAAAGGTGAAGACAAAGCCGATATCGATGCCAAGGCTGAAGCATTGGGTACTGCAAGTCAAAAACTGGGCGAGCTGGTTTATGCTCAAGCTCAAGCGGAAGCCCAAGCAGCTGAAAGCGGCGCGCAAGCCGACGGTAAGAAAGACGATGATGTCGTTGATGCCGAGTTTGAAGAAGTGAAAGACAAAAAAGACTAATTGTGTTTAGTTTTTAGTGTAAAAAGCACCGCATATAGTTGCGGTGCTTTTTTTATTCGTATCATTCGTTGATATCAAATGCCGTCTGAAAACTTTCAGACGGCATTTGATATTATGTAGCCGGAAGGAATTGCTTAAGATTTATCAGAATGTGCTTGCCGTTTCGGTTGGGCGCCGAAATAAAGAGAGAGGCAAAAGCCAATGTTTTTTAGCGGTATAAACGGTAAACCAATTGAAGAATACGGGAGAAAAAGGCCGTCTGAATTTTCAGACGGCCTTTAAACTTCAACTGCAACATGTTAACCAATGGCAGCGGTTTGTGATCGGACAATCAACTGCTTAGTTGCCCAATCCGGAAAGCTGACGGGTATCGAAGGCAATCATGCGTTCTTCGTTAGTCGGCACAACTATCGCACAAGGCATACTGCCTGCTTGTGTGATGATACCGGCCTTGCCGAAACGTGTGGCTTCATTGGCTGCTTCGTCAAGTTTCAGACCCAGAATGCCGAGGTATCCGATGGTTTTGGCACGGATCAGGCTTGAGTTTTCACCTATACCGCCGGTGAATACGAGCGCATCCAAGCGACCGGTGGCAACACTCATGGCGGCAATATATTTGGCTAAGCGGTAAGCTGTGATTTCCAAGGCCAATTTCGCCCCTTCGTGTCCTTCGGCGGCTGCTTCCTGAATAGTGCGCATGTCGTTCGATAGCTCGGAGATGCCCAGCAGTCCCGATTTTTTATTCAGCATATCGTTCACTTCTTTTGCGCTCAAACCGGTGGCCGCTTCAATAAAGGTGAATGCGCCGGGATCAATATCGCCGCTGCGCGTACCCATTACCAAACCTTCCAGAGGAGTCAGGCCCATGCTGGTATCTTTTGATTCTCCGCCCAAAATAGCGGCAACCGACGCACCATTACCCAGGTGTGCAACGATTAGGGCAGTGTCTTTCAAATCTTTGCCCAGCATATCGGCTGCTTCTTGGGCAACGTAGCGGTAGCTTGTGCCGTGAAAGCCGTAGCGGCGCAATCCGTATTTGTGATAGAGCTCGCGCGGAACGGCATAGGTGTAGGCATGTTCGGGCATGGTTTGGTGGAATGCAGTATCGAATACGCCGACATTGGGCAGACCAGGGAAAATAGTGCGGGCGGCTTCGATACCGGTGAGGTTGGCGGGATTGTGTAACGGTGCCAGGGGAATACATTCTTCCAATGTGGCAATGACATCATCAGTCAGCAACACCGAAGCGGAATATTTTTCTCCGCCGTGTACGACGCGGTGGCCGATGGCCGCAACCAAGCTTTGCAGATCATGGGATTTTAATTCTTCCAATAGCGCTTCCACGGCACCGGTATGGTCGTTCTTTTCGCCTAATTCAACGCGGTGTTTTTCGCCGGCATGACGTCCGACAAACCATGAATCGCGGTCGGCAGGAAGGGCTTTCGGATTATCAGCATAGCTGAAGGTGATATAAGCATCGGGAGTGGTTAGCTTTTCGGCCAAGCAGCTGAGAACCAGTTCGCCGTGTTCGCTATCGAGCAGAGCGCCTTTGAGGGACGAGCTGCCGCAGTTTAAGACCAAAATCATTTTGGGATTGGCTTGCATTTGATATTTCTCCTTTGTGTTTTTTCTTGTGTAGTGCAATGTAATTGAAGAAGATGAGGTTGTGAAATTATTTCTGTGGATTGCTGCCATCAGAAAAATTGATAGAGGTTGTCGGCTTGGGAGATAAAAGGGATATTTACAAGCGTATGAATATCAATAAGATATTTTAAGATGGTAAATTTGGCCGAACGGTTAAGCTTTATGAAAAACGGCTCTGCATAGGCAGAGCCGTTTTCAGACTGCCTACTACTGATTAGGATCGGGTATGCGGACAAAGCCTTCCATAATGATGCGTGCACTACGGCTCATGATGGCTTTGGTAACCGTCCATTCGCCGTTGCGTTCAACAGCTTGCGCACCGACGCGCAGTGTACCCGAAGGGTGGCCGAAGCGTACAGCCTCGCGGTTGCCTCCGCCTGCCGCCGCATTCACTAAAGTACCGGGGATTGCGGCGGCCGTGCCGATGGCAACGGCAGCAGTTCCCATCATGGCGTGGTGTAGCTTGCCCATGCTTAAAGCGCGAACCAGCAAGTCGACTTCCGCTGCCGCTACGTCTTTACCGCTGGAAGCTTTATAGCTTTGCGGCGGTGAGACAAAGGCGATTTTAGGTGTGTGTTGGCGGGTGGCGGCTTCGGCAAGGTCTTGAATCAATCCCATTTTTAATGCTGCGTGGGCGCGGATAGTTTCGAAACGTGCCAAGGCCTCCGGGTCGTTGTTAATATCATCTTGCAACTCGGTACCGCGATAGCCGATATCGGCGGCATTGACAAAAGCGGTGGGAATGCCGGCATTGATTAAAGTAGCTTTGAAAGTACCGATTCCGGGTACTTCAAGGTCGTCAACCAAATTTCCGGTCGGGAACATGGCTCCGCCGTCTTCTCCTTCATCTGCAGGGTCGATAAATTCGAGTTGGATTTCTGCGGCGGGGAAGGTTACGCCGTCTAGTTCGAAATCACCGGTTTCCTGTACTTCGCCGTTACAAACGGGAACATGAGCCACAATGGTTTTTTGAATATTCGCCTGCCAGATCGTAACCATACAGATGCCGTCTGAAGCGATGCGCTCGGGCGGAATAAAGCCCGCATGAATGGCAAATGCGCCTACGGCGGCGGAAAGGTTGCCGCAATTGCCGCTCCAGTCGACAAACGGTTTGTCGATAGAAACTTGACCGAACAAATAATCGACATCATGACCGGGGCGTGAAGATTTGCTGAGGATTACGGCTTTGCTGGTAGACGAACTGGCATTACCCAAACCGTCTATCTGCTTGCCGTAAGGATCGGGGCTGCCGAGTACGCGCAAAAGGATGTTGTCGCGCACAGCACCTGCCGTGCGTGCTGCTTCGGGTAAATCGTCGAGTTTGAAAAATACGCCTTTAGAGGTGCCGCCGCGCATATAGGTGGCGGGTATTTTGATCTGCGGGGGAAAGTGGTTCATGGTTTGGTTTCCTTTGTAAATCATTTTCTTATGGTTTGTTGCAGAGATTATTTTAGCGTTAATGTTTCCGGAGGCATAGAGGGTGGGAAATTTTGCCGGGATTTTTACCATATGGAGGCGGCTTGATTTCAAAAGGTTGTGCGGCAGGCAGTTTCTGCCGGTTGGTATGGCGCGGTTTTATTAGAATAAACATTCTTTTGCAGGTTAAGGATTTATTAGGTAATCGTGATATGATGGCGGATATTTTATGAAATGGTGATTGGTAAAGGAGAAACCATGTCTGCACCCCAAGCCGTATTGAGCGGCACCGGCTTGTTCACCCCGTCTAACGCGATCAGCAACGATGAGCTGGTGGCAACTTTTAACCGCTATGTTGCGGCCTTTAATGAACGGCATGCCGATGAAATTGCTGAGGGCACGATGGAGCCTTTGGCTGAATCAAGCAGTGAATTTATTGAAAAGGCATCCGGTATCAAAAGCCGTTTCGTATTGGATAAAGAAGGCATTTTGAATCCTGATATCATGTGTCCGCAGTTTCCCAAGCGTAGCAACGAAGAGTTGTCGGTACAGGCCGAAATGGGCGTTGCCGCAGCTAAAGAGGCACTGGAAAACGCCGGCGTAGAAGCTGCCGATATCGATATGGTGTTGGTAGCCAATTCCAATATGCAGCGTGCTTATCCCGCTATGGCGGTAGAAATTCAGACGGCCTTGGGCTGCGGTGGCTTTGCTTTTGATATGAATGTTGCCTGTTCGTCGGCTACATTCGCTCTGCAAACGGCAGCCGATGCGGTGAAAAGCGGTTCGGCTTCGCGCGTATTGATTGTGAATGCGGAAATTTGCTCGGCGCATTTGAATTTCCGCGAACGCGACAGCCACTTTATCTTTGGAGATGCCGCTACGGCGATGGTGGTTGTTCGAGATGACCTGGCCCGGGAGGGGCAGGGATTCCGTATTGTCGGAACGAAGCTGTGGACCCAGTTTTCTAATAATATCCGCAATAATTTCGGTTTTATCAACCGTTGTGAAATGGATGCCGATCCGATGGCGGCGGATAAATTGTTTGTACAAAACGGGCGTAAGGTATTTAAAGAAGTTTGCCCTGCAGTGGGTGAACATATTGTTGCCCATTTGGCCGAAAATCAAATCAAACCGCAAAATGTAGCGCGTTTTTGGCTGCATCAGGCAAACCGCACTATGAACGAATTAATCAGCCGCCGTGTATTGGGTCGTGACGCAAGCGCAGAAGAAGCGCCGATTATTCTTGATAGTTATGCCAATACCAGCTCTGCCGGATCCGTGATTGCATTGCATCTTCATCATGCGGACCTGCCGATCGGCAGTATCGGTGTGTTGTCCAGCTTCGGAGCGGGTTATTCTATCGGTTCGGTAATTTTGGAAAAACGTTAAACCCTGATGTTGATAAGGCCGTCTGAAACTCAAAGTTTCAGACGGCTTTTTTATTGTTTCGATGCGGCTTAAAGCAGATTCGGGATTTTGTCTGAAATTGTATGCAAATCTATATATTTTTAGCTAAATATTTGATTTTACATTAGTTGACAACGCTATTTGTTTGAATTTACTATCTGACGGACTATCTGGGAAAGATAAATGCGGCAGAAATGGCTTTTGCCGAAAGGTTGGTATGAATGCCGTTGAAACACATAACTAAAGGAGGGTAGGGGTATGAATGATTGGCTTGAGAGAATGCGCGAGGCAATGCCTAATGGGGCAGGCGTATTATGCGATTGGTTTGCCGAAAGTGCCGACAATGCAGTCATTGTTTCGGCAGACGGCCGTGAGTTTATCGATTTTGCAGGCGGTATCGGCGTATTAAACACCGGGCACCGCCATCCGAAAGTGACCGCTGCCGTAGCCGATCAGCTTGACCGCTTTACCCATACGGCTTTCCAGGTCGTGCCGTACCAAAGCTATATCGAATTGGCAGAGCGCATCAATCGGTTGGTGCCGATCCAAGGTAAGGTGAAAAGCCAGTTTTTCTCTAGCGGTGCCGAGGCGGTGGAGAATGCCGTTAAAATCGCGCGCGCGTATACGAAGCGTAACGGCATTATTGCTTTTGGCGGCGCGTTTCACGGACGCACAATGATGACATTGGCACTTACCGGGAAAGTGATGCCGTATCAGGCCGATTTCGGTGCCATGCCCGCAGGTGTATTTCATGCGCTGTATCCTGTCTCTACCCAGAATATCAGCGTTGAGGATGCCGTTAAAAGCATCAAGCGTATTTTCAAAAGCGATATCACCCCGCATGATGTGGCGGCGATTATTTTGGAACCGGTGCAGGGTGAAGGCGGTTTTAATGTTTGCCCGCCCGAATTTATGCGTGCGGTTCGTAAGATTTGCGACGAACACGGTATCGTGATGATTGCCGACGAAGTACAGGCCGGTTTTGCGCGTACGGGCAAATTGTTTGCTATGGAACACTATGATGTACAGCCCGATATCATGACCATGGCCAAAAGTATGGCGGGCGGGTTCGTATTGAGCGGTGTATCGGGTAAGGCAGAGATTATGGACGCTCCGCGCAAAGGCGGCTTGGGCGGCACTTATGCGGGAAATCCGTTGGGCATAGCGGCTGCTTTGGCGGTATTGGATGTGATTGAGGAAGAAAAATTATGCAATCGCTCAAAAGTTTTGGGCGAGCGGCTGACGACATTCCTAAAAGATTTGAACGCGCCTGAAATCACCGAAATCCGAGGTCTGGGATCAATGGTGGCGGTTGAATTCGGTGATGATGAAAATCCGAACGGTGAATTTGCCGCCAAAGTGCAGAAAGAGGCCATGAACCAACAATTGCTCTTACTTACATGCGGCGCCCACGGTAATGTTATCCGCTTCCTCTACCCGCTGACGATTGAAGATGATACTTTCGATAAAGGCTTGGCGGTGTTGGCGCAAGCGATTTCTCGGGCACGAGGTTGAGAGCAGCAGGCCGTCTGAGGCAGGCGGCGGATATACAGATAATCAGTATGAGGAATTCAAATGAAAACCATAGAGCAGTTGCTGCAACATTCTGATGTGAGTTTCGATAAAATTTCAGACGGCTTGGAAGTGACTAATCCGGCTACCGGCGAAACGATTGCTTTCGTACGGAAAACTGGTGTAGCGGCTTTAAACGGTTTGATTGAAAAGGCCGCACTTGCACAAAAACAGTGGGCGGCGAAAACCGCCTTAGAGCGTGCCGATATTTTATGGTGTTGGTACCGGCTGCTGAAAGAAAATAAAGAAAACCTTGCCCGTATCATGACTATGGAGCAGGGAAAAAGCCTGACCGAGTCGCGCGGCGAGATTGACTATGCCGCCGGCTTTATCCGCTGGTTTGCCGAAGAAGCCCGCCGTATAGACGGTGATATTCTTACGAGTGTGAAGCCAAACCAGAAAATGCTGGTGTTGAAACAGCCGGTCGGGGTGACTGCCGCTATCACACCGTGGAATTTCCCTGCGGCGATGATTACCCGTAAAGCAGCTCCGGCTTTGGCAGTGGGCTGTGCCATGTTGGTGAAACCTGCCAGCCAAACCCCACTTTCCGCCTATGCGCAAGCCGTGTTGGCTTACGAAGCAGGCGTGCCGGAAGATGTATTTGTGGTCGTGAACGGCAGTGCATCGGAAATAGGCGGTGTGTTTGCCCATCATGAAACCGTACGCAAAATCAGTTTTACCGGTTCTACTGAAGTAGGGGCGAAAATCTTTGCCGAATCTGCAGGGCAGATTAAAAAACTCAGCTTGGAGTTGGGCGGTAATGCGCCGTTTATCGTTTTTGACGATGCAGATGTGGATAAGGCGGTTGAAGGCTTGCTTGCAAGTAAATTCCGCAATAGCGGCCAAACCTGTGTTTGTACAAACCGCGTGTACGCCCATGCGGCAGTTTATGATGAATTCTGCCGGAAATTGGCAGAGAAAGTATCCGGTTTCAAATTGGGTAACGGTTTGGAGGAGGGCGTCAGCCAAGGGCCGTTGATTGATGAAAAAGCCGTCTGCAAAGTAGAGGAGCATATTGCCGATGCTCTAGAGAAAGGCGCCGTATGTTTGGCAGGCGGTAAACGCAGCGCTTTGGGAGGAACGTTTTTCGAGCCTACGGTATTGGGCGGCGTAACTGCCGACATGAAAGTCGCACACGAAGAAACCTTCGGCCCGCTCTGCCCGGTATTCAAATTCGAGCATGAAGAAGACGTCGTAGCTGCCGCTAATAATACGGAATTCGGCTTGGCCGCTTATATCTATACGCAAAGTGCTGCCCGTCAATGGCGTGTGGCCGAAGCTTTAGAATATGGCATGGTTGGTATCAATACCGGATTAATCAGCAACGAAGTTGCACCCTTTGGCGGTATCAAGTCCAGCGGCTTGGGACGAGAGGGCAGCAAATACGGGGTAGATGAATATTTGGAATTGAAATATTTGTGTTTGGATTTGGGCTAGAACAGTGTTGCTGCCGTACGATAAAAAAGCCGTCTGAAAATATTTTCAGACGGCTTTTTTAGTTTGATCGGCTTTAGCCGTTAACGTTATCTGTTTGCGGAGCCGGTACTTCAAACACTTGGCGCAGATAAGCGAGGAAAGTGTCGTTGTCGGTCATGGTTTTACCGGGGCTGTCGGAGAGTTTGGCTACCGATTGGCCGTTGCATTCCACCAGTTTCAAAACGATATTGAGGGTGGTCAGCCCCATATCATTGGTTAGGTTGGTGCCGATACCGAAGCTGGTTTTGAAGCGGTCTTTGAAGTATTGGTGCAGCGCCCATGATTTTTCGATATTAAGGCCGTCACTGAAAGTCAGCATTTTGGTATGGCTGTCGATTTTCAGTTTTTTATAGTGATGGTAGGCTTTGTCGCCCCATACATAAGGATCTCCGCTGTCGTGGCGCAGGCCGTCGAAAAGTTTGGCGAAGTATAGGTCGAAATCGCGCAGGAAGGCATCCATACCGACTACGTCGGTCAGGGCGATGCCAAGGTCTCCACGGTATTCGTGTACCCACGCTTCGAGAGCAGCTTTTTGAAAGTCGCGCAGGCGGACATCCAATGCCTGAAAGGCTTGTAGAAATTCGTGCGCCATCGTACCGATGGGCGTGATACCGAGTTTTTTGGCAAGGTAAACATTGCTGGTGCCGCGTACGATATTGGGTGCGGCGGCATGAAGGGTTTTGAGAACATGCTCCTGCCAAGCCAGCGTATAGCGGCGGCGGGTGCCGAAGTCGGAAATCAGGAACGGAGGATCTTCGGGTTTTTGTTGCTTATCGAGTTCTTGGAGCAGGGCGGCTTTGGCCTGAAGGCGGCGCTCGCCTTCGGCGAGGATTTCGGGTGTTTCCAAGCGGCGGAAGTAGAGTTCATTCACGATTGCCAAAGTGAAAATTTCAAAGAACATGGCTTGGATAATCGGGCCTTCTACTTTGATGTTCAGACGGCCTTTGCTGTCTGTGGAAACGGTAATAAAGCGGCGTTTGAGCTGGAAAAGCTCGAGATAGTCGACAAAGTCGCTTTTGATAAAACGCATATCGCGCAGATATTGGAGCTCGTCTTCTTTAAATTTGACTTCGCATAGGGCATCAAGTTCGCGTTCAAGTTCATCTTTTATTTCGGCCAGCGGGTAGGCCGTTTGATCATTATTCCGGCAGCGGAATTCATACACGCCGTGTGCTTGCGGGAATTGGTGCAGCACTACTTGCAGCATGGTGAATTTGTATAAATCAGTATCTAAGAGAGAATGGATAATGGGAGCGTGCGGCATGAGAATGATTCTTATCGGTTGCAATGATGTTATTAAACCACGTTTTACGGAGTTTGGGTATGTACCGGATAGGAAGTCATGTTTAGCTGCAAGTATTTGTCTCAGTTAAGTATCGTATCAGCATGGAAAAGGCCGTCTGAAAGAATATGAAGAGACTGCAAACTGCAAAAGTTTTCAGACGGCCTGCAAACAACAAATTGGTTTTGAAGAACGGTTTATTCCGGCATTTGGAAATGGCAGCGGGCAATGGCGAAAGGTTTTGACTCGTCTGCTTGCCAAGCTTCTACCGAAAGATTGGCTATGCGGCTGCCCTGGCGGGTAAGAATACAGCGGGCATAAGCGGCCTCAGGGCGGGCGGAGCGCAGGTAATCGATAGAAAAATTAATCATTTTGGGTATTTCGGTGAGCCCGGCTTGTTCGTACAGATAAAGTGCCGCACAGCTTTCCATAAAACCGCCGATCAAGCCGCCGTGCAGTGCGGGTAGGAAAACGTTACCGATGAGCTCGGGTTTGTAGGGCAGGGCGTAAATACGGCGGCCTTGGGCGTCTTGGCCGGTTTGCAGGCCGATAAATGCGGCATAGGGCATTAATGATTCGGCAGGCTCGGGTTGGCTTGCGGTGAAGTCGGGAGTCGCCGGAGACGGAGGCGGAAAGCGTTGGTACGATTGACCGGCATGTCGGCTGAAAAAGTTATGCAGCTGCTGTTTTTGCTCATCCGAGAGGGCTGTACGCATGAAAGTGGCGGTACTTAGAGCGATGGGATCGTTCGGATCGTCTTGATAGCAGCGAGTACGGACGAAAGCGACTTGCCCGGCCAAACGGTGGCAGGTGGCGCGGCAGAATACGGGCCGGTCGTTGCGGGCGGGGTGCATATAATCGATGCGCATATCCAGTGTCGCAAGCGCTTCGTAATCGGGCAGGTGGGCGGCAACGGCACAAGCAGAGGCAACGTCGATTAGGGCGCATACCGCGCCGCCGTGTATGGTGTGGCTGTCGTTGCGTCCGACCAAATCGGCACGGTTGGCAATGCTTAAAATGGTTTGGCGGTTGCCGGTGTGTTCGAGTTTCAAGCCGATATCGAGACAGTGCGGCAAGGTTAGGTAATGTTCGGAGAGATAGCGGTAGACTTCGGGGTTTTGCGGCATGATTTATCCTTTGCAGTAACAGTATTATTTTTATTTGTATTAAGTTTTTGTGCTTAACTTTCAGAGAGGCGCCGTGTCGTTGCCGTCTGAAAGCATTGTTTCGAATTTTTCGCTACCGTCTTGCAGGTGGATTTCGATGGTGTCGAAGCCTTCGTCTTGGATGATGCGTACCAAGCCTTCTTTAGCCAGTTCGAGTAAGGCGATAAAGTTAACAACAACATAGGCAATGCCCTGTTCGGGCTTGAATAATTCGTGAAACAAGCAGCTTCCTTGGCGCAGCCGACGCAAAATACTGCTCATTTGCGCGCGTACGGAAATGGCTTCGCGCACCACTTCGTGGCTTTGCGTGTGTTTGGCGCGGGAGAGAATAGCCAGCCAGGCTTGAGTAAGGTCGGCGGTTTGTACATCGGGCAGCTTGGCTTCAATGGCGATTTCAAGCGGCAGGTATGCCCATGCGAAATCACGGCCGGCACGCGGCAGAGCGTCCAAACCTTGTGCCGCCAGTTTCATTTGTTCGTAGGCAAGCAGGCGGCGTACCAATTCGGCGCGGGGGTCGGCAGCTTCTTCGTCTTCAATGCTTTCGGGCTGAGGCAGCAACAAGCGGGATTTGATTTCTATCAGTACGGCGGCCATCAGCAGATATTCGGCGGCCAAGTCAAACTGATGGGCTTCCATTTGGGCGATATAGTGCAGATATTGTTCGGTGATTTTGATCATCGGAATATCTAGCACATCAATATTTTGCTTGCGGATAAGATACAGCAGCAAATCGAGCGGGCCTTGAAAGCTGTGCAGTACCACCTTAAGCGCATCGGGCGGTATAAACAAATCTTGCGGTAAATCGGTTACCGGTTGGCCGAAAATCCATGCGACGGCATTTTCGGGGGATGAGGGCGGTGCAGAGACGGCTGGCTTATTCATGGGCTGCAATATGGTCGATGGCGGCTTGCGCACAATATAGGCCGAACGAAGCGGTTACCAACATGCTGGCACCGTAACCGGCGCAAGATAAACCTTGAGGGGCGCTATCGGTAGCGCAGGCTTCGCCCGATTGGGGCGGGGTAACGTTTTCGGTGGAATAAACACAGGGTACGCGCATTTTGGCTTGGGTATCTCGTGAAAAACCGTAGCGTTTGCGCAGAGTATAGCGAAGATTGGCCAACAGCGGATCGTGGGTAACACGGCTTAAGTCGGCAGTGCGGATAAGGGCCGGATTTTTTTGCCCGCCGGCTCCTCCGCTCATAATAAAAGGCTGCTTTTGGGCGACAAAATGGGCAGCCATAGCGGCTTTTACACGAACTTGATCAATCGCATCAATTACGAAATCAAATTTTTCGGAAAAAATTTCAGGCAGGTTTTCAGGGGTTACAAAATCCTCAATCTCTACCACGTGGCAGCTTGGGTTGATTTGGGTAATCCGCTCTCCGAGTGCGCTGACTTTGGCTTTGCCGAAATCATCCGTAAGTGCGTGAAGCTGGCGGTTAACATTGGATTCGGCAACATTGTCCAAGTCAATCAAGGTAAGTTTGCCTATGCCTGAACGTGCCAATGCTTCGACTGCCCACGAGCCTACTCCGCCTACCCCGACCACGCAAACGTGGGCATTTGCAAAACGCCGTAGTGCTTCGTCTCCGTAAAGGCGGGCAATACCGCCGAAACGACGGGCCGAAACAGGTGGATGATCAAGCATAAAATGACCTTGTGATAAATCAAAAACCAATAAAATAACAGCTGGCAAAACAATAGGAACGTATTATACTGCAAAGAAAGGGGTGAAACCCAATTATGCCAACGACAGCCGGCTCTTTGAGTCTGCATGAATCAGGAGGATAGATATGTATAAACATTTGGTTGTAGCGGTAGACGGCAGCAGCACCGCACTCAATGCTTTGAAACACGCGGCCGGCTTGGCTGTGGCGATTAATACCAAGCTGACTTTGGTCAATGTGGCCAATCCTGCCGAATATATGGCACTTGCTCCCGAATTTTTGCAGCATGAAAGCTATGAAGCCGCTGCCGTGGCCCAAGGGCATGAAGTATTGGATTTTGCGGTCAATACCGCTAAGGATTTAGGCGTGACCGATGTAGACAAACATCTTCTGGTAGCCAATAAAGGCGCGCGCGAGATGGCTCAGGAATTAGTAGATTATGCCGACTCGCAAGGTGCCGACTTGTTGGTGTTGGGTACGCATGGCCGTACCGGTTTGATGCACCTACTGATGGGCAGCTTCGCCGAAACAGTCATGCGCCAAAGCCATTTACCGCTGCTGGTAATTCGCAGCGAGGGTGAAGAAGAATAATACGCGTTGAATTTGGTATATTTTTATTAAAATGCCGTCTGAAAATTTTCAGACGGCATTTTTCAGATGGCTTTATTTCAATTTTAGTAACGACTCAACGTTTAATAAAATCATCTCATTGTCATCTGCTTTATTCGGATCTCGGCTGCTGGAGTATGGCAGGTTGTTATCGTTGCCAACAATGATATGTTTGTCATCGACTATATCGACATTTTCAATCGTAAAAAATGGAAATTTAAATACGCCTTCGCTTAGTGGTTTCTTGGCGATTTTATCCGGATCTTGAATATTGAGCAGATCGATATAACCTAATTTTTCCACGTTTTGGCCTATATTGTTTTTGCCGAATCTAACTAAATATACCCGTTTGAATTTAGGGAGATTGCTGAAACAGCGGGTAGTATCTTTATCCGTCGGCTTACAGGCTTTTTCGGCGATTCCCTCTCCGTTGTCTCTTTCTATGATTAAAGCACGGTTTGTATCAATCATATTAAAGTCGCCAATAGCATTACCATTGTCTTCCAGCGGGTATTTCCAGAAATTACCCGTCCATTTTTGTTTTTTTACATCAAACTCTAAGATGCGCAGGTAATTTTTTCCATTGTCGTTTTCATAGCTATTTTTATCGGCATCCCATAGGGCTCCTTCCAACAGAGGGTATAATATTTTCCCATCCACAGAAGCCGCCATTCCTTCAAAACCTTTAGAGCGGTTGACTTCAAACTTCATCTTTGAGGCCGGGGTGGCCGGTGATTGTAAACTGAAGTGTTCCGGTGATCGGATAACTTTTCCGTTAACTTCGGTTTCAAAAATATTCAATACTTTGCCCGTCAAATCTGCTTGGATAAGGTAAGGGCCGAATTCGTCGCCAATCCAAATATTGTCTCCGATAATCTGTAGGCTCTCCGGATCAAAATCAGCACCCGTTAAATAACGGGTTTCGGTGGATTCGTTAATAATATGGAAAGGGATTTTTTTATCGGGATCTTTTAAAAAAATGGTTTCAAGCGGAGAGAAAGTGTGGTTTTTAAAATCGATATGATAACGGGTGAGGTATAGCATAAAATCCGGCGAATTTTTTCGGTTTCCTGCGCCGTTATCTGTCAAAACCCAATAACTGCCGTCGGCCATTTTGGTAATGCTGGAATGTCCTTGAAGCGGTTGCCCGTCAAAAGGTAAAAATACACCTGTCGGGCGATTATCCGAAAAGCCTTCAATGCTGTTTAATTTTTCTGTTCGCTTGTTGGTAGTGAACTTCCCCGTATTTTTCAATACTTTAGGGGCATCGGAGGGGGCTTGTATAAAGGATTCGGCAGGTAATATAGCATGGCCGGCCAATATGGCAGGGTGTTCAATAGCAGCGGCCGAGGTATATTGTGCTATTGCGAGTAAGACGGTAGCGGTGAGAACAGATTTACAGGTTTTGAATGTCATGGCGGGAAAATCCTATAGGTTAAGTTTCAATGTAATTTTAGAAACTCAGTATGACAATCTTGTGGCTGTAGGGAATTTTATGGTGCGTTGATCGGTTTTATATATGGCATATATGTTATGCTTTAACTGCTATGTGCTTATGATATTAAAATATTTGCTTTTTTAAAGCACTTGATTTGTAAGTTATGGAATAGCCTCACATTAAAAGATATAACGCAACAAATTATTTTTAACAATCGTCCAATGTTGTACCGCAAAAATAAAAAATGCCGTCTGAAAATTTTCAGACGGCATTTTTTATTAAGCAATACGATAATGTTTTTGATAATTAGAGGAACCAACCTCGCACGGCTTCTAAGCCGCAGTGGTTAATACATAAACGGGCATTTTGTTGGGTTTTGGGTTTGGCCCGGTAGGCAATGCCGATGCCGGCTTCTTGAAGCATCGGAATATCATTGGCTCCGTCTCCCATGGCTAAAACCTGTTCCTTTCTCAAACCCAGTTTTTCACGGTATTCGGCCAGTAGTGATGCTTTGGCTTGGGCATCGATAATACGCCCTTGCAAGCGTCCGGTCAGCTTACCGTTTACTATTTCAAGCGTGTTGGCATAGCTGTAATCAAGGCCGAGCCGGTTTTTCAAACGGTCGGTGAAAAATGTGAAACCGCCCGATACCAGCATAAATTTCACCTGATTTTTTTTGCACTCTTCAATCAGATATTCCGCACCGGGCGAAAACTGTAAAACATGATCGTAAACTTCTTGGAATACGCCCTCTTCCAAGCCTTTGAGCAAAGCGACACGGCGGCGAAGCGATTGTTCGAAATCCAACTCGCCGCGCATTGAGCTTTCGGTAATTTCGGCAACTTGGTCTTTTAGGCCCACACCGGCGGCAATTTCGTCAATACATTCAATAGTAATCAGCGTGGAATCCATATCGCTGACAATCAATCCCAATTCGTTGAAGGGCATATCGGGTACTATGCCGAAATCGATCTGTTGGCGGGTAAGTTCGGCAGCTATGGGGTCGGGCAGGGTGTAATCAGGCTCAACTGCGATACGTACGATACCGGGTGCGTAGGGTGTGGTTGCCGGTAAACCACCGAGTGTGTAGGAGGCGATATCGGGATGCTGTAAAACGAGAGAATGGCTCATGATGAGTGAAGGTGTGTAGTGGCAAATAAGGCTGGATTATAAAATAATCAGCACGAGCCGTCTGAAAAATGTAAAAAACGCTTTCCGTTATGAAAAGCGTTTTTTGAAATCTGGCACGCCCACGGGGATTCGAACCCCGGTTGCCGCCGTGAAAGGGCAGTGTCCTAGGCCTCTAGACGATGGGCGCGTAACCGAAGGCAGAACTATACAGATTCATTATTATTTCGTCAATAGGGAAATAGCGGAAATATTGTGTTAGGCGTGGGGATTGGGCTGAAGTTGTCTGAAGGCAAGGGCAGGATGCTTGGCGGTTTGCTGTATAATACGGCGGTTTGGACAAAGAAATAATAAAGGATGCCCTTATGTGGTTTAAGCAAATCAGTTTTTACCCGCTCAATCTTGAAAAATTGCCCCAATTGGAAACTCTGGCGGCCAAGCTGGCAGAGGCAGAGTTTACCCCTTGTATGGGTTTGGACTGGTTTAGCGAGGGTTTTGCCGCCCCTGTATCTTTTTCACCCGAACCGGTTTTCCCGGCCGACTACACTTGGTTGGTGGCCTTGAAAAAAGAAGAAAAAGTATTACCGGCAGGTGTAATCCGCGATATTTTGGAAGAACGCGTGGCCGATATCCAGAATGCTGAAGCGCGTAATGTCGGACGCAAAGAAAAACAAGAGCTAAAAGAGCAGATTACTGATGATCTGCTGCCGCGTGCCTTTACCCGCAGCAGCCGTATTCAGGCGGTTTTTGATACTAAGCACGGCTTTTTGTTGATCAATAATGCCGCTTCGGCAAAAGCGGAAACTATGTTGACTAAATTGCGTGAAGCCTTGGGCGGTTTGGAAGCCAGCCTGCCCAATACCAAGCAGTCTCCCTCAAGCTTGATGACGGAATGGCTGTTGCAAGGCAGTGCGCAAGGCGGGTTTGAGTTGGATAGCGATTGCGAGCTGAAAGGTACGGGCGATGTGGTACCGACCGTAAAAGTATCCAAGCAGGATCTGACCGCCGATGAGGTGGTGCAACATGTGAAAAACGGTAAAACCGTTACCCAATTGGGGCTGACTTGGCGGGATCAGATCAGTTTTATCCTTACCCAGGATTTCACTCTCAAACGTATACAATATTTAGACGTATTACAGGAAGAAGCTGAAAACCACGGCGATGATGCCGCCAGTTTTGCGTTTGCTTCGCAGATTTTGATGAGCGAAGCTTTGAGCACTATGATAGGCGAGTTGGTATCGTATTTGGGCGGCTGGCAGGAATAAACCAGTTTAGGCCGTCTGAAAATAAGGCGGCAGCGTGTATGATTGCGCGCGCTGCCGATTTTCCATAGAATAAACGCTATTTTCCCGCTTGGCGGGACTTATCCGCAGGGAAACAGAAAATGAGCATTAAATCCGACAAATGGATTCGCCGAATGAGCGAAGAATACGGCATGATTGAGCCGTTTGAGCCTAATCAGATTAAAGAAGTCAACGGGCAAAAAATTATTTCATACGGTACTTCAAGCTATGGTTATGATATCCGTTGTGCCAATGAATTCAAGATTTTTACCAATATCAACAGCACGATTGTCGATCCGAAAAACTTTGATCCGAAAAACTTCGTTACGGTAGAAGACGATTGCTGCATTATCCCGCCTAATTCGTTTGCATTGGCGAGAACCGTGGAGTATTTCCGTATTCCGCGCAATGTGTTGACCGTATGTTTGGGCAAATCGACTTATGCCCGTTGCGGTATTATTGTTAACGTAACCCCGTTCGAGCCGGAATGGGAAGGTTATGTGACTTTGGAGTTTTCCAATACCACACCGCTGCCGGCGAAAATTTATGCAGGTGAAGGCGTTGCCCAAGTTTTGTTTTTCGAGAGCGACGAAGTATGCGAAACCTCTTATAAAGACCGTAACGGCAAATATATGGGGCAAACGGGTGTAACGTTACCGAAGACCTGATTTTGTGTATATATTTTATACAATGCCGTCTGAAAATTTTTCAGGCGGCATTTGATTTATGGTGGCGGTAGAATGAATCGGCAAGAAAATTTCGGATACGGAAGAGCCGGATAGGAAATGATAAATCCCCTGGAAAATTCGAAGGCTTGTATAGTTTGCCGTATGTGATCATGAAAGATGGAATTTGGCTTGGGCGATATGCGGTAAATTGTAGATTTGGCTATAAGCCATACAATTTAATTATATGTTTCTGAATATATTTCAGACGGCCTTATTTTTACATTGCATAGTTACGGTGCGGTTTGTTGCCCCTGCAACGAATAGTTCGGCCAGCTTGGTTTGTTTGTATCGGCTTAAGTGGCTTTTCATCAGGATTATTTTAAATTTTTTCAAATACCCCTAGTTATCTAGGGCAGGCCCTTGATGAATACAATTTTGATATTTTTTTATGATTTTATGAATGGTGGTCGGTGGTTTGTCTCTGATGTGGAAATATTGACGGGTCTCAGGCCATAAAAAATACCGCTCTTAATAAGAGCGGTATTTTTGCACAAATAAAATTATTTACGCAGACCCAAGCGGGTGATGACGTTGCGGTAAGTATCCGGTTGGGTACGGCGCAAGTAGGCCAGCAGACGGCGGCGTTGGCTAACCATTTTCAACAGGCCGCGGCGGCTGTGGTGGTCTTTAGCGTTTGCTTTGAAGTGGGGAGTCAGATCGTTGATGCGGAAAGTCAACAATGCGATTTGTACTTCAGAAGAACCGGTGTCGCCTTCTTTGCGTTGGAAATCTTTGATAATTTGTGCTTTTTGTTCTACGGTCAATGCCATTTTAAAACTCCGAAAATAAAATGAACCTCTCGGTTCGGACAAGTTTGCCAAGCCGAAACCTGTGCAAACTCCTGTATCTGCTAATTACGGGAGCATGCGGCTTCCGAAAAAGGCAGGATGCGAATTATGCCATAAATTTTCCGGTTTTGCATATGTTGCGTTCGGAAAATGTTGAATGTATACGGGGTAAAAATTATGAGGCGGTGTTCATCAGCCGAAGGGCTTTCAGACGGCCTTTGTCGGCCAAATAATCGGCTAAGCCGATAAATTCACCGTTTTCGCTGTAAATGCGGATAGGGGTATCGGTTGGCAGATCGCTGTTTTTAAAGGCGGGTTGTTGGCCGAATTTGAGCATTGTAACGGCATTCTCTGCCAATATTATGTGAGGTAGGTGTTGCACCAAGGCATCACAGGGCAGTAGGAGTGCATCGCGTTCGGCTTCATTTAATGCTTCGAGTGCTTCAAGCGTATGGGTTTGATCGATGGCGAACCCGGCGGTTTCCGTACGGCGCAGGGCGGTGAGGTGGGCGAAGGTGCCGATGTGTTTGGCGATGTCTTCGGAAAGGGTGCGGATGTAGGTACCTTTGCTGCACCGCACATCTATTACGGCTTGGGGGGCAGTAAATTCACGGATGTTAATGGCATAGATGGTAATGTCGCGGGCTTTTCGTTCGATAACGATGCCTTTGCGGGCATATTCGTAGAGCGGTTTGCCTTCGTGCTTGAGAGCTGAAAACATAGGGGGCACTTGACGTATCGCGCCCGTGAGTGCGGTGCAGGCATCTTGGAATTCTGTGAGACTGATATCGCTGCGGGCGGTATCAATAATTTCGCCCTCGGCATCTCCTGTGCTACTGGCCTCGCCGAGTTTGAGCGTGGCGGTATAGGCTTTGTCGGCATCCAGCAGGTATTGGGCGAATTTGGTAGCCTCGCCGAAGCAGACAGGTAGCAGGCCGGTAGCCAGCGGGTCGAGTACGCCGGTATGGCCGGCTTTTCCGGCACGGTAGAGACGGCGGGCTTTTTGCAGGGCGGTATTGCTGGACAGGCCTTGGGGCTTATCCAACAGTAATACGCCGTTTACGGGGCGTTTGGCTGTTTTTGCGGGTGTATTCATTGGCGGATAAGTCAAAAAAGGCCGTCTGAAAAGTTCCAGACGGCCTGTGGGGTGAGGTTAGTCGTCTACCGGCTTTTCTTTGGCTACTTCATCAATCAGATGGGAAATGCTCATGCCGCGTTCTACCGATTCATCATATTTGAAGTGCAGTTCGGGCGTGCGGAATACGGTAATACGTTTGCTCAGCTCGCTGCGTAAGAAGCCCTTGGCGTGTTCGAGTGCCTCGGCAGTTACCTCGCGGGTGTTGTCGTCAAGCACGGTGTAGTAGATGGTGGCGTGGCTGTAATCGCGGGTAACTTCAACATCATTGATGGTGATGAAGCCGGCGCGCGGATCTTTTAAGCCGGTACGGACGAGTTCGGCCAATTCGCGCATAATTTGTTCTTTAACGCGGTCGACTCGGGCATAGCCCCGTTGCGGTTTTCTCATGTGTTTATTCCTTTTTATGCAAGGCCGTCTGAAAACGGTTTGATGCGAATGTTGGCATTATAACTGCTTTCATCGGCTTTCGGGCGTGCTTGAAGTGCGTTAGAGTAGGCTTGGTTTCAAATACGGTAGTAAATGTAAGGATTTATTATGGCACGAAAGGTAAAAATCGGATTGGCGGGGTTCGGTATGTCGGCTCAGGTATTTCATCTGCCGTTTTGGCGGGCAGACGGCCGTTTTGAAGTGGTGCGTGTATTCGAGCGTAGCACGGACAGGGCGCGTGAGAAATTGCCGTATGCATTAACGGTGCGTGAATTTACCGGCCTGCTTGCCGATGATGTCGATTTGGTCGTGATTACCACGCCTAACCAAACACATTTTGAGTTTGCCAAACAGGCTTTAGAAGCCGGCAAGCATGTAGTGGTGGAAAAGCCATTATGCGCGACGGCTGCCGAGGCGGCGGAACTTACGACATTAGCTGAAAAGCAGGGCGTTGTGTTAACGGTTTATCAAAACCGCCGTTGGGACAGCGCGCCGCTGACGGCAAAAAAACTATTGGCGGAGGGATGTTTGGGTGAGATTGTTGATTGTGATATCCGTTTCGAACGCTATGCCGAAGGTTTGAACAAAAAACTTTGGAAAGAAACGGGCGGTGCAGGTGTGGGGCTAGTGTATGATTTGGGCGTACATTTGGTGGATATGGCGGTAGATTTGTTCGGTATGCCTGCAGAAATTTATGCCGATGTGCGCTACCAGCATGAAGGTGCGCTGAGCGACGATTATTTTCAAATTCAGCTTTATTATCAAGATGGTAAGAAGGTGTGTGTTACTGCCGGAAAATATATGCGTGAGGCCGGGCCTTTTTTCAGCTTGCACGGTAAGAGAGGCTCGTATGTGAAGCATGAGGCGGACAACCAAGAGGCATTATTGGTATCGGGTGCGGCGGTAAAGCCCGGTTGGAATGTGGAGAGTGAAGCGGAGCAGGGTATTTTGCACACGGTGGTAAACGGTGAAGTAGTTCGCTGCCTGATACCTAGTGTATCGGGAGATTATGGGGCTTTTTACCGCAATTTGTATCAGGTGTTGCATGAAGGGGCGGGCTTGGCCGTTACCCCTATTCAGGTAGAAAAGGTATTGGGTTTGTTGGAAAAAGTGTACCAAAGTGCTAACAGTGGTAAACGGTTATCGGTATGTGGGTAATTAAACTGTTTTGCTTGCCGCTCCGGTTTTTACAGATTTATTTTGAGTATGTAAGTTTCGGGGCTGTTCCGGATTAGTCGGAGCAGCCCCGAGGTACTTTATTTCAAGCGTTGTGTCAAAAACGGAATTTTAGATACCAGTAGTTTATCAAGCAGCCAGATAGCGGCAATGACTATAGCGGCGGCCGGAAATATCAGCGCAATGGCCAGTAAGATAAATGTTGCGCTTTTCCATGAGGGTAGTGGTCTTCCTTGTGCAGGCGGTACTAACCCGACGGCATCTTGAGGGCGCCGTTTCCACCACATGATCATACCGGTGACGCACATTAATACGACAGACAAGCAGAATACGACGTTCAAGGCTATGCTCCACCAACCCAGCGTACCCATGTGCAGGGCAATACCGACTGCCATCAATTTGCCGATGAAATTGTAATCATCGTAAGAAATATCGGCCAAAATTTTGCCGCTGTAGCGGTCGATATGTACGGTGCGGTCGGCTGTCGGGTTGGGGCTGTCGTAGCTCATCGAATCTTGGTTGAGTGTCCATACGCCGGTTTCTCCCTTGGGCAGATATAGTTGGTAGCGGCCTTTGAAGCCGATTTCGCGGGCAAAGCGGTCAACAGTATCTAAAGTAAGCGGTGCTTTATCAATATCGATGCCGTCTGAACCTTTGGTGCTGCCCGAGGCGGGAAGGGGAGTCAAATCCAATACCCACGGAATTTCTTTGGTGGAGCCGCCGTTAAGATCGCCATGTGTTAAGGAGGAGAGCGGCACGGGTTCCACTCCCCATTTGCCAGCCGGAAATTGAGACCATGCTTGTATCATTTTGCCGCCCCAAATGCCGGCCCAAGCCAAACCGGAAAGGCAAAACAGCAAAAGCATAACCGATACCCAGCTACCCACTGCGGCATGAAGGCTGCGCCAAAAGACACGCTTACGCCCCATTTCGGGTAACAGCATGGCTTTAAGGCTGCGCTGTTTGTGCCACCAAAGATAGGCTCCGGTGAGAATCAGCAGAATGGTAAGAGAGGCGGCCGCTTCCATTATAAAGTCGCCGGCAGTGCCGATCAGCAGATCACCATGGATATTGTCGAGCAGGTGGTAAATGCTTTGGTTACGCGGATAGGTGTCGACAACAGTGGCGGTATAGGGATTAACTGCCACCATCGTGGCATTGCCATCGCCGTCGTTTACTCTGAAAACCGCTACCATATTGTCGGCCCTCGGAGCGATGTATTGGGCGACCATACCTTGGGCCGGGTCTATTTTGTCTAATGCAGCCTGAGCTTGTTGGGACAGCGGCTTGACTGTTTGTTGTACGGTAACGGTTTGCCGTTCGCCGTCTTTGCCGCTGATATTGGCAAACAGCATCATCAGCATTCCGGTTACGGCCAAAATGATCAGAAACGGGGCAGCCAGCATGCCGGCATAAAAGTGCCAACGCCAAATCAGCAGATAGCGTTGCGGGTCGGGTTGTTTGGAAGTAGGAGACATATTTTGGAAACGTAAAGTATATTTTAGTGTTAAGCCGCAGCATTATCTGCAACATCGGCAAAAAGCACAATGCGGCAAATTGTCACAGTTATATTTCAGACGGCCTGAGTATTTGCCGAATGGGCAACCGGTTTGGCGATATAATCTGCTTATAATTTTTTACTTTGCCTGATTATGCTTTATCTTTATCAATCAAACCGTCTTGAAACGCTGGCCGATATATTTTGTGTTTTGCATCAGCAACTGCCTTTGAGCCAAGCCCTAGTGCCCGAGGAAGTCGTGGTGCAAAGTCAGGGTATGCGCCGTTATCTAAACCAATATCTAGCAGGGAAAACCGGTATAGCGGCCAATTTACGATTCAGCCTTCCTGCCGGATTAAGTTGGCGGCTGATGCGCGAATTACTTCTCGGTATTCCCGAATTAAGTCCGTTTCATCCCGAAGTATTGCGTTGGCGGTTGTTTGATTTGTTTCAAAACAGCGCTTTTCACGAGCAATCGGTATGCCCCGCCGCTTATCGGGCATTGCACGGTTATTTAGGCAGCAGCGATACGGCGGCTTACCAATTGGCCGGGCAGTTGGCCGATATTTTTGACCAATATCTGGTTTACCGTCCGCAATGGATAGAAAGTTGGCAGAGCGGCGGCTTGTATGGTTTGGGTGATGATGAAATCTGGCAGGCGGAATTGTGGCGTTATCTGGATGATGGCGGCAACCACGCACCGCATCGGGTTGCATTGTGGCAGCAGCTGCTCGGTGCTTTGGATGCCGAACATTTGCCCGAGCGTTTTTTCGTATTCGGCATTGCTACCATGGCGCCGATGTATTTGCAGCTTTTACAGGCTTTAGCCGAACATTGCGACGTACACATTTTCGCTCTAAACCCCAGCAGCCATTATTGGGGTAATGTTATCGAGGCTGCCCAAATTCTGAAAAGTGAAGAGGATACCGATCTTTCCCAAAGCGGTCATCCGCTCTTGGCCTCATTGGGTAAGCAAGGGCGTGATTTCTTCGATGCCCTTACAGAGGCGGGAGTCGCGCAGGAGCGCAGTTTTTATGTTGATAGTGAAAGTCAAGCCGGAATGCTGCAGCAATTGCAACAGGATATCCAAAATCTGGTTTTACCCGGCAGCGAGGGGAATTGCCTGCCCGACGGTACTATCCGTATCCGTTGCGCACACAGCCCTTTGCGGGAATTGCAGATTTTAAAGGAGGAGTTGCTGGAGGTCTTGGCGGCAAACCCTGACTGGCAGCCTCATGATATTGCCGTGCTAACTCCTAATATCGAACCTTACAGCCCTTATATAGAAGCTGTATTCGGGCAAGCGCAGGGTAGTGCGCAGGCATTGCCGTATTCGGTTTCGGATGTGCGTCTGAGCCGCCGTCAGCCGCTTTTGTATGCGCTCGAACAGATTCTTGCCTTATTCGACAGCCGGTTTGAGGTTGATAAAATACTGCCTTTACTGGAAAGTAATCTGATATTACGCCGCTTTAATCTTACCCACGAAGATTTACCGCTGCTTCACACAATTATTGCAGAACTGAATATCCGTTGGGGTTTAGATGGAAATATGCGGCGAAACCACGGCGCAGACGATAATCTGTTTACTTGGCAGCAAGGTTTGGACCGGCTGGTGTTGGGCTGGATGTTGCCCGAGGGAGACCAGTCTTTATGGGAAGGCGTCAGTGCTTGGCACAGTGAGCCGAACCAATTGGCCGTACTCAGCCAATTCAGTGCGTTTTTGAATGCGCTTGCCAAGCATTACCGCCTATGGCAGCAGGCGGCAGATACGGCGCAATGGTGCGCCCGCGTACGCGGTTTGTTGGGCGAATTGTTTGCGCCCGAAGAAGACGATCAGGCCGCCGTACAACAAATCGAACAGTCGTTGGTACGCTGGCAGGAAGAGGCTTCATTGGCACAGTTTGAAGGGGCATTGCCGCTACACACCGTTATCCGCCATATCGGGCGCTTTCTCGACAGTGAAAGCGAAGCGGGATTTTTACGTGGCGGTATTACGTTTTGCAGCATGGTACCGATGCGCAGTCTGCCGTTTAGGATGATTTGTTTGCTAGGTTTGAACGACGGCGATTACCCGCGCAATACTAAAGCAGCCGGTTTCGATTTGATTTCGCGTTATCCGCAAAAAGGCGACCGCGCCCGCCGTGACGATGACCGCTACTTGTTTTTAGAGGCCATCTTAAGTGCGCGCGAAATCCTTTATTTGTCTTATATAGGGCGCGATATTCAAAATAATGAAATACTTGCTCCTTCATCTTTGTTGAGTGAATTAATCGATACGCTGGCGGCGATGGCAGGTATGCGCAGCAGCGAATACGGTAAAAAATATATTGTGCAGCACCCGTTGCAGGTATTTTCCCGCCGTTATTTTGATGCGGAAAGCGGGTATAGGAGTAGTAGGGCAGATTATGCGGATGCATTGAACCGGCCATTAAACGGTAGCCGCCCGTTTTTTGACGGTGCTTTTACCAAGCAACAAGATACGGCAGAAACTTTGATTACCCAGTCGGATTTTCTCAGCTTTTGGCGTAATCCCGTCCGTGCTTGGCTGCAAGGGCAGTTGGGGTGGAGGGAGCCTTATCGTGATGAAGCATGGGAGGCAGCCGAACCGTTCGAACCGAACCGGTCTGATATCGTTTATGCCGAATATACAGAGGCGCGCCGTACCCATGCGGATTTCGGCAGTGTCGGGCACCGTTTGCGCGCACAAAGTTTGTTGCCGCCGGGAGAATTGGGGAGGCTTTGGCAGCAGCGTTTTGAAATTGCGGCGAAGTCGTTAGACGGTACGCTTTGTTTGAGCCGTAAGTTACCGCCACAAGCTTATACTCTGATGCTTGCCGGATATGCGCTTGAGGGTAGTTTGGGTCATTGTTACCAACACGGACAGATTTTCTTTCTTGATAGTCAGCCCTACGCACCGCAAAAAATCAGCCTGTATTTGCAACATTTGATTTTTTGTGCGGTTAGGCCGTCTGAAAGCCCTTGTTTCGAAAGTCATATTTTGTATCCCGATCATCATGCCAAGTTGCCGGCAATCACTCAAGAAAATGCTTGTAAGCAGCTTGAAAAGTGGTTGGATTATTTCAGAATCGGGCAGAGCAGACCGCTTCCGTTTTTTGCGAAAACCAGCTTTGCTGTAGCGGAAAGGTTATTGGCTACCGATGATAGGGAAGCTGCTGAAAATGAAGCTTTTTCACAGTATTTGGGCAGCAAAATGAGCAAGGGGCAATGCGACTATACCGAAGTACGGTTGGTATTCGGACACGATGATGCATTACCTATTGAAACGCCGTTGTTCTGGAACTTGATTGAGAATTTGGTGGTTCCTTTGCTGGAAGTTTTGGCTACTGATAAAACAGAAGATAGTGGTACCGTATAAAAAATGCCGTCTGAAAAATTTCAGACGGCATTTTTTATCATCTACAACTTGCTTAACCGTAACGGCGTTGGAATTCCTGCATAAAGTCGATAAGTGCTTCTACACCTTGCAAAGTCATTGCATTGTAGATGCTGGCGCGCATGCCACCCATCGATTTATAGCCGCGCAATAGTTGCAAGCCACGGGTAGTTGATTCTTGTGCAAATAATTCATCCAATTCCTTATTACCGGTATGGAAGATTACATTCATTTTCGAACGGGCACCCGGATGAACTTTATTAATATAGAAGCCGCCGCTGTTATCAATTGCCTCATATAGTGTTTTGGCTTTTAATGTGTTGATGGTTTCCATCTGCTCCACGCCGCCTTGGGACTGCAACCAGCGGAATACTAAGCCGGAAATGTAAATCGGATAAGTGGCCGGCGTATTGTACATACCTTGTTTTTCGATATGCGCTTTGTAGTTCCAAACGTCAGGGATATGGCTGGAGCAACGATCAAGCAAATCTTCGCGGATAATTACAATCGTTGCGCCCGAGGGGCCGATATTTTTTTGCGCACCTGCGTAAATCACACCGAAATCGCTGACATTGATTTTACGCGACAAAATCTCACTCGACATATCGCATACCAAAGGAGGCATGCCGTCTTCTAATTTGGGAACTTCACGGTATTGCAGGCCGTGTACCGTTTCGTTGATCACAAAATGCACAAAGGCGGATGTCGGGTCAATATCCCAAGAGCTGACAGGGGGAAGGTTGGTGTAGTTGAATTGCTCGCCGCCGTGTGCCGCCAAATGTACGTCAACGTCGGAAAGTTTGCCCATCTGGCTGTGGGCGATACGGCTCCAGTTGCCTGTTACCACCGAATCCACACGTTTGAAGCCGTTGGCCAGGTTCATCACCACCATATTAAATTGCGCGCTGGCACCGCCCTGCAAAAACAATACTTTGTAATTGTCGGGGATGTCCATCAGCTGGCGCAGATCTTGTTCGGCATGATAGAGAATACTCATAAATACATCCGAACGGTGGCTCATGGTCATCACAGAAAAGCCGGTGCCGTTGTAATCAAACATTTCGCTTTGAGCGGTGCGCAAAACCGACTCGGGTAAAATAGCGGGGCCGGCTGAAAAGTTATAAATCGGAGTAGGAAGCATAGTATCGAAAGCCTTTAAAGGAAGAGAATCCAACCGCCGACAGCCTCGTTGCAGCTGCCTTTTACAGCGGTTGCGGTAAATATACATAACTTAACGTCCGATTCTAGACGCCGCAAAACCTTTACGCAAGCCGAAAAGTAATATTTTTCAACCTTTTTATGATATTGAGTGATAGTGAAAGCATAAAAATATAACAAAAATATTATTAAAAAATAGTGAAAATTACTATTTAAAAAAATTAAAAAGGGAGTTTAACTGATTGAGGAGTAAAAACCGATAATAAAGTATAAATTTGTTTTCAGTTGTATTAGAAGGCTCGAAGCCGTCTGAAAACTGCTTTATGGTTTGTATGGGTTTTCAGGCGGCCTGCTTGCTTCGAAGGCTTGTATGATAAAAGCTTTTCTTTTAAAGATAAGCAGGTTATAATAAAGAAATTTTTCAATTTTCAAGAAAAATGGCCGATCGGCCATTTTTTTGTTTCCGTGGAGTAAAATGGATATTCAAACCATTCTGGATAAAACCCTGCCCGGTTTGGGCTACGAACTGGTCGACTTCGAGCTTACCGCTCAGGGCGACCTGCGTGTTTTTATTGATAAAGAAGGCGGTATTACCGTTGAAGATTGTGCGACGGCCAGTAACCACCTCAGCCGCCTTTTTATGGTGGAAGATATAGATTACAAGCGTTTGGAAGTATCTAGTCCGGGGCTGGACCGCCCGTTGAAAAAGGCTGCTGATTTCGTGCGTTTTGCAGGTCAGCAGGCAAAAATCAAAACGCGTCTGCCGATAGAAGGGCAAAAAAACTTCATCGGCCGCATCGAAGGTTGTGAAAACGATACCGTACGTATTACATTCGACGGAAAGACCGCCGATATTGAAATCAGCAATATCGACAAAGCCCGTCTGCGTCCCGAATTCAAATTTTAAAAATAGCAGATTGAGATTGGAGAACCATTATGAGTCGTGAAATGCTGCAGCTGGCCGAGGCATTGGCCAGCGAAAAAAACGTGGATACCGAAGTTGTTTTTAAGGCGCTTGAGTTCGCCCTGAGTACCGCCGCCAAGAAAAAGGCGGATAGAGAGCACATGGATGTGCGCGTGGAAATCAACCGCGATAACGGCGAATACCGTACTTTCCGCCGTTGGCTGATTGTTGCCGATGAAGATTATACTTATCCGGATGTTGAAAAAACCATTGAAGAAATTCAAGAGGAAATCCCGGGAACTACTATCCAAATCGGCGAGTATTACGAAGAACAGTTGGAAAACGAAGGTTTTGGCCGACAAGCCGCCCAAACCGCCAAGCAAATTATTTTGCAACGTATCCGTGATGCGGAGCGCGAGCAGATTTTGGAAGACTTCTTGGCCCGTAAAGAAGATATCGTTATGGGTGTGGTAAAGCGTGTGGAGCGTCATGGCACTATTGTGGAAATCGGCAAACTTGATGCTTTGCTGCCGCGTGACCAAATGATCCCGCGCGAAAATTTCCGCAACGGCGACCGTGTCCGCGCATTATTCTTGCGGGTAGATGAAATCGGTAATACAGGCCGTAAGCAGGTTGTCCTCAGCCGTACTTCACGCGAATTTCTTGTTAAGCTTTTTGAAATGGAAGTTCCTGAGATCGAAGACGGTTTGTTGGAAATCAAAGAAGCGGCACGTGATCCCGGCCAGCGCGCTAAAATCGCCGTGAAAGCCAATGATGTGCGTATCGATCCTCAGGGTACTTGTATCGGTGTGCGCGGTTCTCGTGTGAATGCCGTGACCAACGAGTTGGCCGGCGAGCGAATCGATGTGGTGTTGTGGTCTCCTGAAACCGCTCAATTTGTGATCAATGCGCTTTCGCCGGCGGAAGTAAGCCGAATCGTGATTGATGAAGACAAACATGCGGTAGATGTGATTGTTGCCGAAGACCAATTGGCGTTGGCCATCGGTCGTGGCGGCCAAAACGTACGCCTTGCTGCGGATTTGACCGGCTGGCAGCTGAATATTATGACTGTAGCTGAAGCCGAAGAACGGAACGAGGCTGAAAATACGGCTATCCGCAACCTCTTTATCCAACATTTGAATGTAGATGAAGAGACTGCCGATGTTTTGGTGGAAGAGGGTTTTGCTACTTTGGAAGAAGTTGCATACGTACCGGTCAGCGAAATGCTGGAAATCGAAGGTTTTGACGAAGCTATCGTGGAAACGCTGCGTAACCGCGCCCGTGATGCCATTCTTACTTTGGCGATCGCATCAGAAGAAAAATTGGAAGATGTGGCGGAGGACATGAAAACTCTAGACGGTATCGACCAAGATATGTTGCGTGATCTGGCACAGGCCGGCATTACTAATCGTGATGATTTGGCCGAGTTGTCGGTAGATGAGCTGATTGAGATTACCGGCGTTAGCGAAGAGGAAGCCAAAAAAGTAATTTTGGCAGCCCGCGCTCACTGGTTTAATGAAGAAAACTAAGGGGGTAAAGTATGAGTAACAATACCGTAGAACAATTTGCCGCCGAACTTAAACGCCCGGTTGAAGATTTATTGAAACAGCTTCAAGAAGCTGGAGTAGCCAAAACTTCTGGTAGTGACAGTATTACTTCGGAAGACAAACAGCTTCTGCTTGCTTATTTGAAAAAATCACATGGCAGCGAAAGCGGCACCATCAGTGTGGGACGTAAAAAGGCGGAGGTCAGCAATATCGGCGGCGTACAAGTTGAAACTCGGCGTCGAGAACGCAAGATCCGCGTACCTTCGGCAGAAGAGTTGGCAGCCGAAGCAAAGGCTAAAGCTGCTGCAGAAGCCGCTGCCCGTGCCGAGGAAGAAGCCCGTCAAGCCGAGCTGAAAAAGGCTGCCGAAGAGGCCGAGCGGATTGCGGCAGAAAAAGCCGCTGCCCAACAAGCTGAGGCTGATAAAGCAGCCAAACAGCAAGAGGAAAAAGCTCCTGCGGCAGAAACAGTGGAAACACCGAAAGGTAAAAACAAACCTGTTCCGAAAGCAAAAGTACAGCCGGTACCCAAACCGGTGGAGGTGATTAGTGCCGAAGAGCAGGCTGCACGTGAAGAAGAAGCGCGCCGCGCCGCAGCTTTACGTGCCCATCAAGAAGCTTTGCTACGTGAAAAACAAGAGCGTCAAGCACGCCGTGAAGCTGTGAAACTACAAGCCCAACAGGAAGCCAAAGCAGCTAAAGAGGCTAAAAATACCGAGCCTCGCTCTGCCAAGCCGACTGAAAAGAAACCGTTGGCAACTGCTGCCGCTGCCATTCCCGCAGCTCCGGCACGTGCTAAAAAAGAGGACCGTTACAGCCAGGACGATAAAGAGACACGTCCGCGCGGCGGTAAAGGTAAAGGCCGTGACCGCAATGCGAACCGTGAAGAAGAGCGTGCGCGTGGCGGTAAAAAAGGTAAAAAACAACTTAAGTTGGAGCCGAACCAACACGCTTTCCAAGCACCTACCGAGCCTGTAGTGCATGAGGTATTGGTACCTGAAACCATTACCGTGGCCGAGTTGGCGCACAAAATGGCCGTCAAAGCGGTTGAAGTGATCAAAGTGCTAATGAAAATGGGCATGATGGTAACCATCAACCAGGCATTGGATCAGGATACTGCCTTGATTGTAGTGGAAGAGATGGGGCATATCGGTAAAGCTGCGGCAGCAGATGATCCGGAAGCTTTCTTGGAAAACAGTGAGGGTGAAGCTGCACACGAAGTACAGCACCGCCCGCCCGTTGTAACGGTGATGGGCCACGTTGACCATGGTAAAACTTCGTTGCTCGACTATATCCGCCGTGCCAAAGTGGTACAAGGAGAAGCGGGTGGCATTACCCAACATATCGGTGCTTATCATGTGGAAACCCCTCGTGGTGTTATTACTTTCCTAGATACACCCGGACATGAGGCATTTACCGCCATGCGTGCCCGAGGTGCAAAGGCTACCGATATCGTAATTTTGGTGGTGGCTGCCGATGACGGTGTTATGCCGCAGACCATCGAGGCGATAGCCCACTCTAAAGCAGCGGGTGTACCGATTGTTGTCGCGGTAAATAAAATTGATAAAGATACTGCCAATCCTGAGCGTATCCGCCAAGAGTTGACCGCGCATGAGGTAGTGCCGGACGAATGGGGCGGTGATGTACAGTTTGTCGATGTATCGGCTAAAAAAGGCCTTAATATTGATGCATTGCTTGAGGCGGTATTGCTTGAAGCAGAAGTATTAGAGCTGTCGGCCCCTGTGGATGCGCCGGCTAAAGGTATCATCGTAGAGGCACGCTTGGACAAAGGCCGCGGCGCGGTTGCAACCTTGTTAGTGCAAAGTGGTACATTACGTAAAGGCGATATGCTTCTAGCAGGTACTGCTTTCGGCAAAATCCGCGCGATGATGGATGAAAACGGTAATCCTATTGAAGAGGCCGGACCATCTATTCCGGTGGAGATTCTCGGTTTGTCGGATGTGCCTAATGCCGGTGAGGATGCCATGGTATTGGCTGATGAGAAAAAAGCACGTGAAATTGCTTTGTTCCGCCAAGGCAAGTACCGTGATGTTCGCTTGGCCAAGCAGCAGGCAGCGAAGTTGGAAAATATGTTCAACAATATGGGCGAGAATCAAACCCAATCGTTGTCAGTTATTATCAAGGCCGATGTACAGGGTTCTTACGAGGCATTGGCCGGTAGCCTGAAAAAACTGTCGAATGATGAAGTAAAAGTAAACGTATTGCACAGCGGCGTAGGCGGTATTACCGAATCCGATGTCAATCTGGCTATTGCCTCCGGTGCATTCATTATCGGCTTTAATGTGCGCGCTGATGGTTCTGCCCGTAAATTGGCTGAAAATGAAAATGTGGAAATCCGTTACTACAATATCATTTACGATGCCATTGATGATGTGAAGGCAGCTATGAGCGGTATGTTGGCGCCGGAAGAGAAAGAGAATGTTATTGGTACGGTAGAAATCCGCCAAGTAATCAGCGTATCTAAAGTCGGCAATATTGCGGGCTGTATGGTAACTGACGGTATGGTGAAACGTGATTCCCACGTACGCTTGATCCGCAATAACGTGGTTATCCATACCGGAGAGTTGGCTTCTTTGAAACGTTATAAAGACGATGTAAAAGAAGTGAAGATGGGCTTCGAGTGCGGCTTAATGCTGAAAAATTACAACGACATTATGGAAGGCGACCAGCTGGAAGTATTTGAAATCGTAGAAGTAGCGCGTTCGTTATAACTAGCGTTTCTTTTGAAAGGCCGTCTGAACTTTTAGTATTCTACAAATTTAAGAATACTAAAAGTTCAGACGGCCTTTTTATAGAAAATTTATGGCGAATAAATTTTTTAGCCGGCATAACATATTCTATTTTTACTTGATGGTTGGATAATCTTGTCATAGGCATAATTGCTGTTTATGATAAAGCTTTAATATATCAATTAAAAAAACTTAACAGCTCAAATTTGAGAATAAGCAGGCGGCAACAGCTGTAAAGCTATTTCGAATTTCGGCAGCAAACCTCAAATTAATCGCTTAAGGAAAATATTTATGAAAATTACCGGTTTCGGCGAAGTGCTTTGGGACGATTTCCCTGATGGCAAGGTATTGGGAGGCGCTCCGCTTAATGTGGCGGTACGGTTGCGCGCACTCGGTGCTGATGCAGCGATTATCAGCCGTCGCGGTGATGATGAAAATGGTGAAGAGATTATTCGTTGCATTCGGGAGAAAAATGTTTCAACCGAGTGGATTCAGGTTGATGATATACAGGCTACCGGTCTGGTAAAGGTGATGCTAGATGACAAAAATTCCGCATCCTATGACATTGTTTACCCTTGTGCCTGGGATCGTATCCAAATTGAAGAAGCGGCTATAGAGCGTGTGGCCGAATCAGATGCTTTTATTTATGGCAGCTTGGCCGTGCGCGATGAAGTTTCCCTAAATACGCTTGATCGTCTGCTTAAAGAGGCTAAATATAAGATTTTTGATGTAAATCTGAGAGCACCACATTATCAGACGGAACGTGTGTTGAACTTGATGGAACAATCTGATTTTATCAAGCTAAATGATGATGAATTGTATGAATTAGCTGAAAAATTAGGCTCTCCCTATCATAGTTTGGAACAAAATATCCTCTTCTTGGCTGGGCTGACTAATACGGAAAGTATTTGTGTGACTTTAGGTAATCATGGTGCAGTATTATACCGTTATGGTGAAATGTATCATTACAGCGGTTTCCGGGTAAAAGTTGCAGATACTGTAGGTGCCGGGGATAGTTTTTTGGCAGGTTTGGTTTTTCAACTACTCAAGCAGGTACCACCGCAAGAGGCTCTTACTTTCGCCTGCGCATTGGGCGCTTTGGTTGCGGCACGCCATGGCGCAACGCCCGATATCGCTTTGCAAGAAATTGAAAGCTTTATAAATCCTGCCTAAATTTGTAGCCGTTAACTATAGGTAGATATATCTGCTGAAATTATATAGGCCGTCTGAAAATACAGTACAAATAGTTTAGTATGTTGATATGGTTAAATATAAAAATGCCGTCTGTAGATGATTTTCAGACGGCATTTTAGTTTCTGATTGAAGAAGTAGAATCAACCGGATTTTGTAGAATGCTTATAACTATGATATTTAACGGGAAAGGTTGTTTAGCCGTTCACTAAAATTACTTAAGTCGACACCTACCGAGCGTGCGGCTTCTAGAATTTCGTTTGAATCTTTACCTTTTTCAGCTTGGGTGTAGGCCCATAATAAAGTACTGCGTGTACCGGTACGGCAGTAGGCCAAAACAGGGGCTGGGTGCTGTTGGCGGAGAGAATCGAATTTCGCTGCGTCTTCCGTATTAATAGCTGGTGCCGTAACCGGTTGGTGAACATGATGTCGGATGCCGGCAGTATCTAGCCATTGGCAAATTGTGTTGAAGGAGGGTTGGTTTTCTTCTTCTCCGTCGGGACGGTTGCAGATAACGGTTTGGATGCCGAGCTCTGTAGCTTTTTGGATATCTTCCTCGGAAAGCTGCGGAGCTATATAAAGATTGTCATCAAGTTTGTGGATACTCATGGTTTACTCCTTTGTTTTAGGCGGTTACAGATGATTTTGGGTTCGGTAACTAATCAAAAAATTATAACTTGGCTGCTGAGCTATTTGGCTGGGCAACTGGTAATGTACAAATAAAGATTTTGCTCCGACGATATTGAAAGCATCAGAAGCCTTTTATGATGTTAGCAGATGGAGCGGATATTTGATGTTTTAATATATTAAAATTAACCGATGCCGTCTGAAAAGTTTTCAGACGGCATCGGTATATATTTTGCGTATTCAACAATGTTTGCTTATTGGTATTTATACGGTGATGTTTGAGAAAAGCCAGCGGTAAGCTGTTTCTCGATCAGTTATGTTCAGCAAAGCGGTGTCACAATCGGCTTGCTGCACAGTCATTAAGGTTTCATGTAAAACGCCGTGGCGGAAATAATGTAGTTTGGCGGTCTCGCCAATTGCCAGCGAAGACCATTGTTTGTCGAAATCAGTACAGGCAAACCCGTTAAGCGCAATGATACGGTCTTGAGGGCAGAGTGCGGTGGATTCGGCACTACCTCCGTTAAAGACGTGGGTTAGAGTGATGTTGTCGGCATTTTGTTTGTAACGGGCACCGAAATCAGTAGCAGGAAGTATTGTTTCCGGCTGGGCTTCAATAAAGTCGCCTCCATGACTGCGGGGGAGGGCTTGCCACTGTAGATGGATACCTACCGAAGCCAAACAGGTTTCTAAGGGCAGATCTTCAGTTGAATATAAGGCCGTCTGAAAAAAATCTTGCAGGTTAAGGCCGGTAATTTCTTGGCAGCGGGTTTGCCAATGCTGTTCAGGAATCCCCGTGCGTGTGTGGCACCAGTCTTGGTAAAGTATTTGCATTACATTATCAAGACTGTATCGGTTGTTACTTTCTTTGCGTATGAGCAAGTCCAAGCACAAAGCGGCCAAGGCTCCTTTTTGATAATAGCTGACAATAGCATTCGGGCTGTTTTCGTCTTGCTTGTAGTACTTATTCCACGCGGTAAAGCTGGATTCTGCCAAGGTCTGTTTCAGACGGCCTTTACCCTGCTGAACCCGTGTGATGTTTTTAGCTAGAAGTTTTAAGTAAGCCTCCGGGCTGATAACGCCGCTGCGCACTAAAAATAAATCATCGTAGTAAGAGGTAATACCTTCGAATGCCCAAAGCTGCTCGGTGTAGCTTTCGCTATCAAGTTGGTAAGGAAGAAAAGCTGCCGGCTTGATGGATTTGACATTCCATGCGTGAAAATACTCATGGCTGAACAATCCGAGTAGTTGGATGTAGTCATCATTGGGAAGTGCCGTATTTGCTTGAGGCAGGGACTTTCTATCGGCCAGTAGGGCGGTGCTGCTGATATGTTCCAGGCCACCATAAATGTTGTTTCCCAAATGCAATAGGAAAAGATACTCGTTAAAGGGAACGGGTTTCCCAAACATATTCAATTGTGCCGTACAGATTTTCTGTATGTCGTTTAGCAATCGTGTGCGGTCAAAGTCGGCATAATGTCCGCTCAGTGCGATTCGGTGATTGATGCCGGCTGCCTCGAAATCTAAAAATTCCAGCTCGCCTATTTCAAAAGGATGATCGATTAATTCGGCATAGGAGCCGGCTTGGAAAACATGGGAGTCTTTAGCCGGCAGAGTGGTAGCCGTTTGCCAGTTTTGAGGTAAACCGCATAATTCGATTTGGTGTGGAAGATGTTCGTAATTCGGTGAGTAGAGAAATAGACAGGCACCATCAAAAAATGCCCGCTCCGAAGTCAGATAAGCACCGCGGACAGATAAATCATAGGCGTAAACGGTGTAGCAAATTTGCCACTTTCCTGAGCGGGCTTCGGTTTCCCAGTGATTTTTAGTAATTTGGGTGATCTTGGCAGGTTTGCTATCGCAAAATGCTTCAATCTGAATGATATGGCGCGAAAAATCACGGATCAGGTAGCTGCCAGGTACCCAGTTGGGTAGTTTTAGTTGTAAAGGAGTGTTATCGCAATGTGTAACGGTGAGGCGGATTTGCCATTGGTGCGCAGTCGGGTTGGCAGTTAAATGATAGTGCAACATGGAGCGAAATCTCTAAATGTTAAGTTTTGTAGGGCGAAGTGGAGCACGCTTGATTTGTGTCAAGAAACATTGTCCGGCTAACCTATAATCTTACAAAATCTGACCAAAGGCAACTTGTTAGCATCGTAAAGATTACGGTTCTATACGGATTTGACTTGGTACAACACAGGTTTTGCTTTAGAATATCTCAGTTAAGCTTCTGCTGGCTGTACCTTCTAGGGCTGTCGGTGGTGTTAAATTAAGAAAAATCGGGTATATCTTTGCGCGTTTTTGTCGGGCATTGTTCCGTTCAGAGGCCGCCTAGGCGAAACCGATAGTATATTATTAGTAAAGCCATGTTTAATGGAGACCCTCATGGAAACGCAAACTTATAACTACAAGGTGGTGCGCCAGTTCGCCATCATGACTGTAGTTTGGGGTATCGTGGGCATGCTGGTGGGTGTGATTATTGCAGCCCAGCTGTTTGCTCCTTCCCTAAATTTGGCGGAAGTCGGCCCGTGGTTCCACTTCGGCCGCTTACGTCCGCTGCATACTAATGCGGTTATTTTTGCATTTGGCGGTTGCGGTCTGTTTGCCACATCTTATTATGTTGTGCAGCGCACCTGTAATGTCCGCCTTTTCGGCGGTAATATCCTGCCTGCCATTACATTCTGGGGTTGGCAGCTGGTTATCGTGTTGGCGGCCATTACTTTACCGTTGGGCCTTACGCAAGGTAAAGAGTATGCCGAATTGGAATGGCCGATTGATATTTTGATTGCTTTGGTTTGGGTAACCTATGCAGTTGTATTCTTCGGTACTATTGCAACACGTAAAATCAAACACATTTATGTGGCAAACTGGTTCTATGGCGCGTTTATCTTGGCGGTAGCCTTATTGCATATTGTTAATAACCTGAGCGTTCCAGCCGGTCTGATGAAGTCATATCCGATTTATTCGGGTGCGATTGATGCCATGGTTCAATGGTGGTACGGGCATAATGCGGTAGGTTTCTTCCTGACAGCAGCCTTCTTGGGCATGATGTATTACTTCGTTCCCAAACAAGCTGGGCGCCCGGTTTATTCTTACCGTTTGTCTGTTGTGCACTTCTGGGCTTTGATTTTTACCTACATGTGGGCAGGTCCGCATCATTTGCACTACACCGCATTGCCGGATTGGACTCAATCTTTAGGTATGGTTTTGTCGTTGATTTTGTTCGCACCTTCTTGGGGGGGGATGATCAACGGTATTATGACTCTCTCCGGTGCATGGCATAAATTACGTACCGATCCGATTTTGAAATTCTTGGTAGTATCACTTTCGTTCTATGGTATGTCGACTTTCGAAGGTCCAATGATGTCGATTAAAACCGTTAACGCATTGAGCCACTATACCGACTGGACCGTAGGTCACGTTCATTCCGGCGCTTTGGGATGGGTAGGTTTTATTACTATCGGTTCCATCTATTATCTGATTCCCCGCTTGTGGGGCAAAAAAGAAATGTACAGCACCAAGCTGATTGAAGCGCATTTCTGGATCGCAACTATCGGTGTAGTGTTGTATATCGCCTCTATGTGGATTTCAGGTGTTATGCAAGGCCTGATGTGGGGGGCTTTAAATGATGATGGTACGCTGACTTATTCTTTCGTTGAAGCTGTAAAAGGCAGTATGCCTTTCTATATGATCCGTTTCTTCGGCGGCTTGCTGTATTTGAGCGGTATGGTTCTGATGGCTTATAACGTTTACCGCACTGTAGTAAGCGGAAAAGCCGTAGATGCGGAAATTCCTGCGGTTTCCCAAACACAGCATCATTAAAAACCTGAAAGATAGGCTACTAAAATGAAATTACAACAACTAGCTGAAGAAAAAGTCGGGTTCCTGATCGTGTTTACCTTCTTGGTAATCAGTGTAGGTTTCCTGATTGAAATCGTACCATTGTTTTTTACTAAATCCGTAACCGAGCCTGCGCCGGGGGTAAAGCCTTATAGCGCGTTGCAGGTAGCTGGCCGTGACATTTATGTACGTGAAGGTTGTTATAACTGTCACTCACAAATGATCCGTCCCTTCCGTGCGGAAACCGAGCGTTACGGTCATTATTCCGTTGGCGGAGAATCGGTTTATGACCGTCCTTTCCAGTGGGGTTCTAAGCGTACAGGTCCGGATTTGGCCCGTGTAGGTGGCCGCTATTCTGACGAATGGCACCGTATCCATCTGTTGAATCCGCGTGATGTTGTGCCGGAGTCTAATATGCCTGCCTTCCCATGGCTTGCACGTAATGCGGTGAATCCTGAAACCGCTGTACGTAATATGAAAGCCCTACGTGCAGCAGGAACGCCTTACAGCGATGCAGACATTGAAAAAGTACCTCAAGAACTTGCTAATAAGTCTGAATTGGATGCCGTCATCGCTTACCTGCAAGGCTTGGGTTTGGCATTGAAAAACGTAAGGTAACATCATGGATATTAATTGGGTGCGTTCCCTCTTTACAGTTTGGGTTTTTATCAGCTTCTTATTGGTTCTCTATATTGTATTGAACCGACGGAACAAGCAAAACTATAACGATGCGGCAGATAGCATTATTAATGATGATGATTTACCGCATGAGGAAACCACCCGATTACCCCGTGATAACGGAGCAAAATAATGAACACAACCTCACAATTTACCAGTAATTTCTGGAATATATACATTGCAGCGATTGTTGTGCTCAGCTTTGTCGGTTTGGCTTGGCTGTTGCTGTCGCAAAATAAAACCAAAGCACCGCCTAAGGGTGAAGATGTTAAAACAATGGGACACTCATGGGATGGTATTGAGGAATATAACAATCCTCTGCCCCGTTGGTGGTTTTATCTTTTCATTCTGACGATGGTTTTTGGTGCCGGTTATTTGGCACTTTATCCTGGTTTGGGTGATTACAAGGGTTTCCTTAATTGGACTAGCCACAACCAGTATGAAAAAGAAGTTAGTCAAGCTAATGAGCAATATGGCAAGATTTATGCCAAATTTGCCAATATGCCGATTGAGCAGGCTGCAAAAGACCCTCAAGCACAACGTATTGGTAAAAACCTGTTTGATACCTACTGTATTCAATGTCATGGTTCTGATGCCAAAGGTTCTAAAGGTTTCCCGAACTTAACCGACCACGATTGGTTATGGGGGGGAGAGCCGGATAAAATCCGTGAAACTATTGAAAAAGGCCGTGTAGGTGTGATGGCTGCATGGGGTCCGGTGTTAGGTGAGGAACGTGTGAAAGATGTGGCGAATTATGTGATGTCTTTATCCAAACCTAAAGGCCAGTATGACGAAGAACGTGCCGCCCGTGGTAATCTGTTGTTTCACGGCGGTCCAGCAAACTGCTTTACTTGCCATGGCGATAAAGGTCAGGGTATCCAAGGCTTGGGTCCGAATTTAACGGATGATGTGTGGCTGTGGGGCGGTACTCAGAAAGCAATTATCGAAACCATTACTAACGGTCGTCATAACCAAATGCCGGCATGGGCAAACTTCTTGGATAATGACAAATTACATATTATGACTGCTTATGTTTGGGGTTTGTCTAATAAAGATGGTAAAGTTCCGGCGGTTGAGGCTAAACCTGCAGAGCCTGCTGTTACCAATACTGCTCCTGCTGAGTCGAATGATACCGCACGTGTTTCTTTGGAAAATGGCGTTGCAAAATTCTACTTTGCAACAGGTAAAAATGAAGTTGCAGCCGATGCGGTGACCGTTGCTGAAGAATTGGTAAAAGCCGGAAAAGATGGCAAAAAGCTGATTATTAGTGGTTTTGCAGATAGTACGGGTGATGCGGCTTCTAACGAAGAGCTATCTAAGAAACGTGCTCAAGCAGTTCAGGCTTTCCTCGAAGCTCAAGGTGTGGATGCTAAAAATATTGAGTTACGCAAACCTGAAAATACCACCGGAGCACAGGGCGATGCCGCTGAAGGCCGCCGTGTTGAGGTAAAGATTGAAGGCTAACCAGGTGATACGTACTTAATTTGAAAAAACTACCCGCTATTATAATAAATAGCGGGTAGTTTTTATTTGGGTCGGATTAGTATGATATTGTAGCCAATGATTTAGAAAAGACAGGCAATCGTGGTGAGCGTTAATTTCAGATGGGATTAAAAGTGTTTATAAAAAAACCGAGTAATCGAATACATAATTACTCGGTTTTTTTATTTGTTGATGCTTAGTTATTTTAGGCGGAATTCAGCTGCACGCGCATGGGCAGTTAACATTTCACCGTGGGCTAAAGTACTGGCAATTTTTCCGAGCTTTTGAGCGCCTGTCTCCGATACTTGGATCAGGCTGCTGCGCTTTTGAAAATCATAAGTGCCCAAAGGTGAGGAGAAGCGTGCGGTTCTGCTTGTAGGTAAAACATGGTTAGGTCCGGCGCAATAGTCGCCAAGGCTTTCACTGGTATATTTTCCCATGAAAATAGCTCCGGCATGGCGGATTTTAGCGGCCCATACATCTGGGTTTTCTACAGATAATTCCAGGTGTTCGGGGGCAATATAATTGGCGATTTCACATGCTTCGTTTAAATCTTTTGCAAGAATGAATGCGCCCCTATTTGTTAGTGATGATTCAATAATAGTGCGGCGGGGCATTTCTGCGATTAGACGGTTCATGGATGCTTGAACATTGTCAAGGTATGGCTGCGAAGTAGAGATTAAGATGGCTTGGGCAATTTCATCATGCTCGGCTTGGCTAAATAAATCCATAGCCACCCAATCGGCAGGTGTGCTGCCATCGGCAATAACCAGAATTTCGGAAGGGCCCGCTACCATATCAATGCCGACGACCCCGAATACACGGCGCTTTGCGGCGGCCACAAATGCATTGCCCGGGCCGGTAATTTTGTCTACTTGCGGGATGCTTTCAGTCCCATATGCTAATGCCGCTACAGCTTGTGCTCCGCCTACAGTGAAAACCTTGGTGACGCCCGCAATATAGGCGGCAGCCAATACAATATCATTGCGTTCACCTTTGGGGGTCGGTACAACCATAATAATTTCCGGTACGCCGGCAACATGTGCGGGCATAGCATTCATAATAACCGAGCTGGGATAGGCGGCTTTGCCTCCGGGAACGTAAATGCCGACACGATCCAAAGGTGTAATTTGCTGTCCGAGTAATGTTCCATCTTCATCAGTATATTGCCACGAGTTCATTTTTTGATGCCGGTGGTATTTTTCAACGCGTTCGGCAGCAGTTTTTAAGGCCGTCTGAACTTCTATAGGTAAGCGCTCAAAAGCCTGTTGGAGATCTTTTTGGCTTAAGCTAAGGTCTGCCATGGTTTTGGCGGAAGTACCATCGAAACGGTTGGTGTATTCGATTACAGCCGTATCGCCGCGTGTTTGTACATCAGTGCATATATCGGCTACGATTTGATCAATTTTCGGATCTTGGGCAGTTTCAAAAGCAAGAAGGGCTTTGAGTTCATCTTGAAAATTAGGAGATTGGGTATTTAAGTGTTTCATAAAAGCAGGCTCTAGAAGTATGTTACATCATAGTTTTAACATTGCGGATATATTCTTTGCCTTCATGGCTGTAAATTTCTACCCATGTCGGCAAAATGTTGCGTACTGCTTGAGATACGGTTTTTTGACCTAGAGTTTTGGGGTTGAAATCTGGGTCAAGCTGACGGATTCGGCTGCATACATTGTTGAGTTCCGTGCCTGTACCGTTATCTGTTTGCGATTCAATAATTTCCTGTACTAAGCGGATAAAACGGCGGTAGCTTTGTCGACGGATATAAACTGTTGTATTACCTATGGTTTTTATGTCAATTTTAGGCAGTGTACGAACTAAATCAGAGAATTTACCGAAACCGTAGCTGCGGTGGTCGAAATCGGGATTGGTTTTACCTATATAGCTACGCAGACTGCCTAGTTGTACCCAACCATTATCATCTGCGGTTTCTTTAATGGCACGATAGATAATTTCTTCGGCATTGGCAGGTTGCTCGGCATGCTTGAGTTCGGTTGTTGTTTGTGTGACGGTTTTCTCGGTATTGGTTGCTTGTGCGGCAGCCAATAGATTTTCAGTGTAAATGAAAGTATCGCAGGCTTTTCGGAATGATTCGGGTGTTTTCTTTTCGCCGAAACCATATACGGTTACACCGTTTTCACGGATACGAGATGCGAGGCGGGTGAAGTCACTATCACTGGAAACGATACAAAAACCATCAAAAGTTTTGCTGTAAAGTAAATCCATGGCATCAATCACTAACGCCATGTCGGTTGCATTTTTGCCTTTGGTGTAAGCAAATTGCTGAACAGGAATAATAGCATGCGGTAGCAGGGCTTCTTTCCATTTGTTTAGACCGCTGCTCCAATCTCCATAAATACGTTTTACGCTGGCGATACCATATTTGGCAATTTCTGCCAATAGGGGGGCGATAATGTCGGCCGAGGCGTTATCCGCATCAATTAAAACAGCTAATTTTTTTTCGGTTAGCAAAGTGGTTTTCCTATCAGTTTAAGTATGGTGATATTGCTTAGAGTACAGTTTGTTTTATGTTTTACCACACTGTTTGGTTGCCACTGATACGGTTGTTTTGTCCATGGTCGCGTATCATTATTTGAGGTTGTAAGCGATAAATCCGGTTGTTGGAAACGGTATTGTTATCGGCAAAATCAGCATTATTGGCACTACTGCCGAATGAGTAGCCCGCATCTGCTTGACAGTAGTTTCGCTTGCCGTTACGAGCTCCTAACCAAATCGAAGGCAAGCTGCCTTTATATTTCCTATAAAAAAATGTATTGTTTCTAATAATGTTTTCAGACGGCGTTTGATGGCGTATGGTGCCGCCTTCGCCACAATTGCGGTACAGGTATATACCGCCTTTATTTAAGGATGAAAAGCGGTTGTTTTGAAAAGTATTGCGTGCAGAGCCATCAATGGCAATCAACTCCCGGGCAGTTTTGCTGTCGACGGTATTGCGGATGAAAGTATTATTTGCACTTTCTGCGTCTAAATAAACGGCTACGCTATTGCTTCTGCCACTGATATGACTATCGGAAACGGTAATTTGCGTCACTCCCGGGGCAATATATAAAGGTATGCGTCCATGGCCGTTAATAATTAAATTTTCTAACCGAATATTACGAGGAGCTGCTTGTTGTGCACGTTGGGTATGATCATTTTGAAGAGAAGAGGTACGTAATAATCCCCCCTCTCCGTTGGCAGCCATACCTTGAATCCGTATGGAACCCTCTATCCGGCAATTGCGCAAAGTAATATTTTGCGGTGCCTGCCATTGCCCTTTTTGTTGGATTGAACGAATAAGCACACTATCGATTTTGCCTGACTTTCCGGAATCGATGGTTGCTCCGTTGCAATCGAAAGTAATACCGCTGGCTTGATTGCCACTGAAAATCAGACGTTTGCCGATGCGGGCGGTTGCAGGCAGGGTGGCGGAACAGCGAACTTCAATACTGTTGTTTTCGCTGTCGGTAGGAGTCAAAATATCTGCAAGCTGGGAATTACTGCACATAGTAGTTTGGGTTGCCATTACGGCAGACCAAGGAAAATACAATAATACTGGCAGTATGGTTCGGTAACGGCGGTACATATTCATTTTGATGTTATTTAGGCGCTTATTGCGCCGGCAAAGGCATCAATAATGGGCTGGATAGTAGAGTATTTAACCTTTAATGCAGCTTTATTTACGACGAGGCGGCTGGAGATGTCGGCAATGTGTTCTACGGCCTCCAAGTTGTTAGCCTTGAGTGTACTTCCGGTAGATACCAAATCAACAATCGCATCACTTAATCCTACTAATGGAGCCAATTCCATTGAGCCATAGAGTTTGATGATATCGACGTGTACACCTTTCCCTGCAAAATGTTCGGCAGCGATATCAGGATATTTTGTTGCCACACGCAAACGGCTTCCCGGTTGTGATGCCGCGGCGTAATTGAAGCCTTTGCGTACGGCAACCATCATACGGCATTTGGCAATTTGTAAATCAAGCGGCTGATATAGCCCATCTCCGCCGTGTTCGATTAGAACATCTTTGCCTGCGATACCGAAGTCGGCGGCACCATATTGAACGTAGGTAGGCACGTCGGAGGCGCGGACAATGACCAAGCGTACATCAGGTAGATTGGTGCCGATAATTAATTTTCTTGAACTGCCGGGTTCTTCTTCGGGTTTGATTCCTGCAGCTGCCAATAAGGGCAAAGTTTCATCAAAAATACGCCCTTTGGAAAGGGCAATGGTCAGACCTGTTTCAGACATAGGTATTCCGGATATAAATGCCGTCTGAAAGAACAAAAGGTTCTGTTTTGTTCCCATGCGGCTTTCAATTTTTCAAAATATGTATTCTATAACAAAACCCGCCAAATAGGCGGGTTGCGGTAGGTAATGTTTAGAGCAAAGTTTTAATATCATCGGCGATTTGTGCTGCTGTACTGCCGTATGGTGCAAAAATAGCTACTTCACCGTTCTTATCTAATAAATAAGTACCAGCCGAGTGATCAACTAAATATACTTTTTCAGATTGTTGATTTGCTTTTGCGGAAACAACTTGATATTGCTGTTTGATAAGGGGCAGGCTTTGATCACCGGTAACGGTTAGTCCGATAAAGTCAGGATGAAACTGTTTGACATATTTACCGATTAATTCGGGGGTGTCGCGCTCCGGGTCAACGCTGGCAAATACAACAGATACATCTTTAGCTGATTCCCCCAATTGCTCGATAGTATCTTTGTAAGTTAATAATTCGGTAGGGCATATGTCAGGGCAGTGTGTGTAACCAAAAGACAAAATGACCACTTTGCCTTTTAATTTACTTAATTGAAAGAGATTGCCGTTACCGTCAGTCATGGTGAAGTCACCACCAATATTTTGATTGCGTATATCAGTACCATGCAGTTTGGTTGCCTGTGTTGCGGATGCTGCTGTATCAGAGGATGCAGGGGTAGTGGTGGCAGATTGTTGAGGCTGGCATGCACATAGTAAGGCGATAAGGCTGCCAGAGAAAAGCAGGTATGGATATTTCATGATCGGACTCCATTGGTAACGGTATTATATTAATATATTTTCTACCTTATGGTGATATTTGTTTTCCATTATAAATATAGATAGAAATGTTTGTGATTATGGGGGGATTTGAATTTAATTTTTATTGCTTTCAATATGTTAAAAAAATTTTCAAAAATAATTAATAAAATTGGTTTACAAGATAAAAAACACTGATATAATGCTGACTTCTTCACCAGCCCAGGTGGCGAAATTGGTAGACGCAGGGGACTCAAAATCCCCCGCCGAAAGGTGTGTCGGTTCGAGTCCGACCCTGGGCACCACACTGAAAAAACAGCAGCCTTTTAGGTTGCTTTTTTTACGTCTTATATTATCCAATAACGTCCACAAGATTTAATCAGGGCAAGGCTTTCAGCCGGTTTACCCATTCCCTCGTCACCGATT